>CBDTYW010000152.1:0-8945 GCA_965364735.1 uncultured Nitriliruptoria bacterium | reverse complement strand
GAGCGGTGCCTTCGGTGCAAATGTGGGCCAGTCCCAGTGATCACCGCACGCATGCATCAGCGAGAGTGCTGCAGGCGACTGTCGGCGAATGCAACCGGTCATCGCGACAGCGTCGCTATAGACCTCCGCGGCGGTACGCCAACCGAGCACACATCGTGGGATCGAGTTGATCCGGTCCTCGATCTCGCGCAGGCGTCTGTCGGTGAAGGCGGTCAGGTCGGTGCCCTTGCCGACGAAGCGGCGCAGCAGCGCGTTGCCGTTCTCGTTGGTCGGCCGCTGCCACGGCGCTGAGGGTCAGCGAAGTACACCGCGATCTGGCACAACCGTTCAAGATCGGCCCAGCCCGCGATCTCACGTCCACGGTCCCACGTGAGCGTGCGACGCAGTTCGGGCGGGATCCGGTCAAGCGCCTCCACCAACCCCGCAAGGGTGTCCGTAGCCTTGCGTCCGTTGGGCAGATCCGCGATCCAGAACCGACGTGAGGCCCGATCGACCAGCGTGATCATCGCGGACTGACCGTTCTGGTCGGTGATCAGAACGCCCTCAAGATGGCCCACCTCCGACCGCGCAGCAGCGACCGCAGGACCTTCGTGGAGGCGGATTCGAAGGGTCAGCGCGACAGGCTCGGCGTCGCATCGCTGCACGGTTCCGGTCAGCGGGCTGGGCTGTGAGTGCGTCCCGCAGCGTCGCGGCCCTGTCTCGTGGTCTCTGCAAGGCCTGTCTTGGTGGGCGCTCAGTTCAGGTGGTGAGCCGTGCTGGGCGGTCGGGCGCGGGTCGCGGGGTCCGCTCAGGATTGATGGCGTCGTGGACGGAGACGGGTGCAGTCGTTTCCGCGGTGATGGTCTTGGAGAGGCGTTCCTCGATCGTCGCAGGCGTTTCGCCGTGCTGGGTCTCGGTGGTTGACCAGATGTGGTTGCTGACACGCCCTCGGGTGAGGCCGACGTAGAGGCTGGGGTGGGTGAGGTTGTCGTCGATGATGAGGTGGCCGATGTCCACGGTTGCGCCTTGGGCGCGGTGGGCGGTGGTGGCGTAGGCGAGATCGACGTGGGCGGCGGCGTAGTCGGCGGGGAGGGTCACGGTCGCGTGGCTGTCTGCGTGGCGGGCACGGATGTCGCCTCGTGGGCCGACGGTTTGGACGATCCAGCGGCTGCCGTTGGTGACCCAGCTGTCGTCGGAGGTTCTCAGCGTGCGGTCGTTGCGGCGTGTGACGATGTGGTCGCCGGCCGAGGCGGAGTTGGTGCGGAGCCGGACGGTGGGGCCGGTGCTGACGATCCCGGCGGTCTGCAGGGCGTGTCGCGCTCGTTCGGAGAGCACGGCGGCTTGTTCGTTGGTGGTGACGATCATCATGGCGCTCTGGCGGGTGCCGTCGGGCTTGATCTGTTGGGAGTCGTGCAGCCATGCTTGAAGTGCTGCAGTTTCGATGGTGTCGACGGGGCCTTCGTGAAGGCGTCCGTGCCAGGCGTAGGCGGCGAGGCAAGACACGTCACGCTCACGCAGCTTCAGCGACGCGGCGGCTTCCCAGCCGTTGACGAACCGGCGGACCTCATGCAGCTGGGTGGCGCCGTGACGGTCTGCGAGCAGCGTGAACGCTCCACCGATGTCGATCGCGGAGAGCTGTGCGGGGTCACCGACCAGCAGCACGCGGGCCCCGGCGGTGCGGGCTTGATCGACGAGCTCGACCAGGGTGGCGGTGCCGATCATGGATGCTTCGTCGATCACCACGAGCGCCCCGGCGGGGATGTGGGCGTTGCCGGTGGCTGTGTCGCGGAGCCATTTCGCGATGTTGTGAGCAGACATGCGGGCTTCGTCGGCGAGGACTTCCGCGGCGGCTTGCGACACGGTCAGACCGATCACCTCACCCCCGTCAGCGGTCCATGCGTGCGCGGCTGCACGCAGCGATCGGGTCTTGCCTGCCCCGGCAGGCCCGACGAGCAGGCTGACGCGGCGGTCGTTGGTGAGGAGCTGTTCGACGGCGTCGTGTTGGTCGACGGACAGGCCGTTCGCGGCGGCAGAGGCGGCGATCTGGCGGGTGGTCGTGGTGAGGCCGGTGGGTTCGTTGGAGACGTCGAGCAGGTAGCGCTCCTGGTCGAGGGTTCGGCGTAGTGCCCATCGTTGGCGGGCGGGTTCGTCGTGCACGGACTCACCGTTGGCGCGGCGGTCAAGGGACGCCGGCTCAGACGGGTCATCGAGGGTCACGGTGATCAGCCTCGGTGAGGTCGCGACCGTGTCGGCGAGCTCTTCGGCTGCTACGAGGAGCTCGACGGGCGTGCGGTCGCCGGGTGTGACGATGTCCAGGCAAGAGCGCAGCAGCTCGTGGCGGGTGAACGTGGGCTTGCCGGCCTCGATGATCCGTCCGATCACGGCACCGATCTGACGATCAACAGGTGCCTCGCGCAGGGCGGTGGCGTGTCCGGTGACGCGTTCGGGGAGGCCGCGAAGTGCTTCGCCTTGGCGGCGTGCGGTTGCTTCCCAGAGCTCGATCGCGTCGTCAGGGGTGATGTCGTGCTTGGACGGGCGGGTCGTGAGCGTGGCGGTTTGTGCCATGGCGGAGATGGCGGCTTGGGAGGGTTCGTGGCCGTGACGTTCGGTGTAGGCGTCGATCATCGTTTGGAGGTGGGTGGTGATGGCACGGCGGCGGCTGGAGAACGCCTCGATCAGCTGGTCATCGACCCCGTCGATCTCGCGGAGCCCGTCGGGGCGGTCACGCCAGTTCACGCCGAGCCGGCGGGTGAGCTCGGCCTCGACCGTGCGGTTGTAGAGCGCTCCTGCTCCTGCGCGGGCGGACAGCAGCGCGCGTCCGTCCAGTGCTCTCCACGCGCCGTCTTCGGTGGTGCGGGCGCGGTTGAGGATCAGGCAGTGGGTGTGCAGCTGCATGTCGCCGGTCCGGGAGGTCCACTCGTTCATCCGTGCGACGAGGAGCCCGTCGGTGTCCAGGATCCGCACGCCCCCTTTGCCTGCGCGGACGTAGGCGGCGTGCTCCTCGAGATAGCCGAGCCCGGCGTCCACCGCGGCGAGGTGTCCGGCCCACACGGCGTCCTGAACTGCAGGGTTGCCGGATGCCCAGAGCAGCGACACCGACTTCACCGGCGAGAACGTGCAGTCCCATGCAGAGACGGAGGGTTGGTTGCCGCGGCGTCGGATCTCGTGCTGGGCGAGCCAGCGTGCGTAGTCATCGACGATCGTTTCGGTGGCGGCCATGTCGTCGGCCTTGGCTGCTGCGGCTTCCTCGGGGAGCCGGAACCGTCGTCCAAGCTTGGTGCCGTCGGGGCGGTGGCCGGTGGCGTAGAGCGGCTCGAACTGGGCCCGCTCCACCGTGCCGGCGAGATCAAGCGCGCGGGCGGACCCGCCCCACCACGCGGTCGGCGGGGCGGTCAACGCGGGGCGGTTGTCGGCGAGTTCGGTGCGGTCTTGGAGGTAGTACTCGGCCATGCCGGTGCGGGTCTGGTTGAGGTAGTAGTCGACCGCGGAGCGGCCGGCCTGGACCTTCTTGACGCTCAGCACGACGGGCGCCGCGTGAGGGTGGTCACCGTGAGGTGCATTGGTGTGTCCCGAATCTTGGAGGGTTCACAGGAGGGAGTCGCGGTGCGGTGGGCCAGATGTGACGCGAAGCGTCAGATCGTCTTGCAACGTCCGCTGGCTGCACGTCGGTAGGCGCTGGCGCTTGTCGCCTGGGCGCGTTCGGTTGCTGCGAGCTCCTGGTTGCCGAACGCGGCTTCCACGAGGGTCGATGACGGTGGACGTCTGGCTGTCGAGGGTCCGTGGCGGCGAGAGAACGGTTTCCGAAGTCCGATCCTGCCGGGACTTCGGTAGGACCGGAATCGGCCGCTGGTCGCCGTTCGGAGCCGTTTCCGCCCGTTGTGAGGGGTTCTGCAAGGTCAGTTTCTGGCTGTGAGAGGTTTTGCAAGGGTCTTGTGAGGGGGCTGCTGGACGGTTCGGCCATCGACCGACCAGGAGCCCGCCATGCACGACCCGACACCCGCCCCATATGGGCTTGTCACCCGCCGCTGGACGCAGTTGCCCCCCACGTCAGCGGCTGCTGCGGGGGCGCGGATCCTTCGGGGCGGGTCGTGCCCCAAGCCGTCAGCTGCGCATGTCGATCGCCCAGGCGACGATCTGGGTCAGTGCTACGCGGCGCTCGTCGGAGCGGCTGCGGTCGGCGACGAGCTCGCGCTGTCGTGGCTGGCGACATCCCACCGGCCGCTGCTGATCGCGCGCGGCCGGGCGTTGTTCAACTTGGACCCGAGCGAGTGGGGTGCGGTCTGCCTCGAAGCGCTCCATCGTGCGCTCGGCCAGCTCGACCACACCTGCGGCCAGTGGCTGCGACGACGCATGGCGCTGAACGTCGCCCGCCGGGTCAGCGAGGAGTCGGCGCGCAGTCTCGCGCGGCTTGATCGCGAGCGCTTGACCGACCCGTTCCTGATGGACATTCGGACCTCCGCACAACCGGCCGTGGATCTCGACGCGGATCTGGCGATCCATCTCCATGGACTGCTCGCCGACCTCGACGCGGCGACACGCGACGGCTTCCTCGCCCTGGCCGCCTGCGAGCCGCTTGCCGCCGTCGCCGAGCGGCACGAACTGACCACGAACGCCATGCGCGTGCGCCTGACTCGCGCTCGCGCGGTCCTGCAGCCCCAGCTCACCAACTTCGTCCGCGCGGCAGCGTCATGACCACGCTCACGATCGCGCCACCGACGACGTCCATCGCACTCCTGGGACGCGCGGCTTCGCCGGACCCCGGGAGCCGACGCGTCTACGCGGTCCTCGGCTGGAGCACCGACGGCCGGCACCAGCTGCAGCGCCTCCGCCACCCGCGAGCCGCAGCCGACTGTGTGAGCATCGAGCTCGTCGATGGCGCGTCGTCGGACGACCAGCTGCACCTTCGCATCGGCGATGGGGAGGTTGCGACGACGTCGTCCGGACAGACGTGGCGGACTTGGTCGCTGCGGTCCATCCCGGCATCGCTCCGACACCTCGGACTCGCCGACGCAGTGCGTGCGCTGGCTGCCGACCTCGACGGAGGTCTGGCATGAACGGATCACGACGTCACCTCGAGGCAGCCCTCCGGTACGCCGAGCACGGCTGGGCCGTGATCCCCGTCCACCATCCCCACGGCGGCGGGTGCTCATGCGGGCGCGGCGGCTGCACCAGCGTCGGCAAGCACCCGCGCACATCGAGCGGACTCAACGACGCGACCCGAGACCCCGGCGCAATCTCGCGATGGTGGACCCGCTGGCCCAACGCCAACATCGCCGTTGCTACGGGGCCGGCCTCCGGGCTGCTCGTCCTCGACATCGATCTGCCGACGGGCCCGGCTTCGCTCGACGAGCTGACCGGCCGACACGGCGCGCTTCCTGACACCTGTGCGCAGCGGACCGGCTCGGGCGGTCGTCAGCTGCTGTTCGCCCACCCCGACGCTGAGCTCGGCAACCGCGCCGGCGTCGTACCTGGCATCGACGTCCGCGCAGGCGGCGGGTACATCGTGGTGCCGCCATCGGTCCATGTCGATGGCCCACGCTACGAATGGACGAACCGCCGAGCACCAGCCGAGCCTCCGGCTTGGCTCGTGGAAGTCGTGCGAAGTCGAGCGGCCGGCCGCGACGATCACGCTGCAGCCCGGACCGACGCTGTTCCTCGTCTGGCTGCGGCGATCGCGACTGGCTCGCGATACGCAGGCGCTGCCGCGCGAGGTGAGCTTGAAGCCCTGACGCACGCCGAGCCGGGCACCCGCAACGACCGGTTGAATCGCGCAGCGTTCAGCCTCGGCCAGCTCGTCGGCGCACGGCTGCTTGACCAGGCCGAGATCGTCGACCGGCTCCGGGAAGTCGGCCAGCAGATCGGCCTCGGGCCGCGTGAAGTTGAGCGCACGATCAGCTCTGGGCTGCATGCCGGTATGGCCTCGCCCCGCGCCACCACGGCTCGTGCAATTTCCTTGGCCGCCCCCGCAGCGGAGGTACTGGCATCAGCCGGTCACGCACGGAAGCGTGTCCGATGAGCGGGCCCGGCGACCGCGACCGCATGTCCGGCGACGACGGCATGCGAGTCTATGCCCGTCAGATCGCGGTGTGGACCTTGGAGATCGAGCGCGGGCTGCGACCACGGGACCAGCTCCGCCGGCTGACCGACGTCAAGGACCCGGATATCTGGAACGAACGCATCAACATCGGAAACTTCAGTGGCGGACCGGTACCTGACACCGATGTGAAGACGCCGCGGCTCTCCAGAACTTCGCGCGACGAGATCATCGTCAACGTCACGACGAAGACCACTGCCGAGCGATCCGGCGCCTTGACGTTCAAGCTCAGTCACAGGAACGGGACGTGGCGCCTGGTGGACATGGAGCGCGTCAGAGCCCGTGGCGAGTACCGGTCCGGCCCAGACGCGGACCCGAGGCAGGGACTCCCACCTGAGGTCCGCTACCGGCGCGCCAGCTCTGAGCGAGATCTCGTGGACGGCGCCTTGGCGGCGATCACGCGTCAGCAGCCCGTCGCCAGCGCGGCCCGCCAGCCACAGCTCAAGGGAGCGGCGCAGGCGCTGACGAACCGCCGAGGTGCCCTGAGCCTCGAGATCAAGGCACTCGACGAGCAACGAACCATCCACGCGAGCTTCGCACGCCGCTGAGGACTTTCCCACAGATCTCGCGCGCGCCCGCCGAGACTGCGCAAACCGGGTCCACCATCTGACTCGACGACCCGAAGGAGCACGCATGCCTGACAACGCAACGCTGGAAATCGACGAACTCTGCGAGATCGTTCGCGAGCAGTACCTGCACTACATCGAGATCGAGCGTGCCGCGAACGGGGCCGAGCCCTGGCCTTCATTCCGCGAGGCGCTGATCCGGATCCTCGCGGCCTCGTTCGGTTCGCCGGACGAGGACTTCCGCGACCTTGCCGGCCTCCGGTTCTCCGGGGCCGGGACCAGCGACCGTCGACTCTTCGCCGGGATCGTAGAAACTGTCCGTGTCGAGTTCGATCCAGTGACCGACTGGGAGCTGTTCACCGATCGGGTCTTCGACGAGGTTGCGGCGACGCGTTCATGGTGGCCGTCTGGCGCACAGCAATGAGCGCTCTTCGGCGAGTTTCGGTGTCGCGTAACAATCGGGAGGCTGCGCCGCGGATTCCCTCAGCATGAACATCATCAGCACAGCACCTCCAGCGGCCGAGCGTCGAGCCACGACTCGTTCGGAGCACGGCTGCCTCATGAGTTCGTCGACCGGATCCTCTCGGCTCCGCGGGCTGCACGACTCGCTTGGTCGGACCTCCTCGATCAGCGGAGACCCGCTCGTTAGGTTGGGATCGCTGGCGACGAGGGGTGCCGCAAAGATGGATCGTTTCGAGCGTGCGAAGGTCGGGGCGGCGCTGGCCGCCGCCGGGCTGGCGCTCGTCGCGTGCTCTGGCCCGACCACTTCGCCGACTCCGAACCCGTCGACATCCTCGCCATCGGCGACGGGAAGTCCGCCGACCACGCCGCCGCCGACGTCCTTGCTGTCCGACGAAGATGTCGTCTCAGTGTGGGAGCTGTTGCACAGCCGGCGGCTCGCTCTCACGCTCTCCGAAGAGCCGATCGCTGACGATGCATTCGAGGACATCGCGACCCCGGCGGCGGCCTCGTCGCTTCGTGATCTGGTTGGGGCTGGCCGATCTGATGTCGACCAAGTCCTGATCGCGTCGGAGCTCAGGCCCGTCGTGACCTCCGAAGGCTCCGTGGCCCGCGTCGAGGACTGCATCTCGATCGCGACGGGCGCGTCATCGGAGGTGGAGCCGGCAGACGCGAGTGGGTTCAGCCAGGTCTGGACCGGAGAGCTCTCCCTCGTGGACGGCGAGCTGCTCGTCAGCGTGATCGAGGTCGGTGTCACGAACTGTGTGCCGGACCTCCTCAACCGAGAGCTCCTCGCTGCGTACGTCGAGTACCACGAGACGTGGACGGGCGCGTGGGATCCACCGAACCCCGACGACCCCGCGCTTGCTCGGACCATGACCGGTCGCCGACTCACCGAGATCTCGGAGGCGCTACGAGCCGACCTTCGTGACGGCGTCGCCTTCCGTGACCCGCACGACCCAGCGGCCAGCGCGGTCGTGTTCGACCTCGGGACCGACACCGCGACCATCTCCGACTGCCACCTTGCAGACGCTGGGTTCGGCGTTTTCGACCTCGCGTCGGGAGACCGCCTCGACGATCCACCACGCGCCGACGAACTCCAGCTCACGTCAGTCGAGTTGGTTCGAATCGACGGCCGCTGGTTGGTCGAGCAGGCGGCGCTCCTGGCCGATTCGAACTGCACACCCGGGGGGACGCGATATGTCGTTGCTCCGTGATGCGCTCGGAGCGGTCTTGGTGGTCGCGCTCGCCACGGTGGCGACCCCGGCGCTCGCGGATCATGCGTCCGACCACTCCTGCAGCGGGAGCGCGGTCTCACGAGGCGGCAGCGGCATCGCCGACGGCGAATGTGGCAGTCCCGGAATAGCCGCGAGGCCGAGGGAATGCGACCCCGAGTCGAGCGTGATTGCTTGGTACGGGCCGGTGTCGGAAGACCACGAGTACCGGCACGTCTACAGCGGGCTCGCGATCCCACTGCCGCTGGACCATGTCGCGCTCGCCGCCTTCAACTGCGCTGGGATCTACGTCAGCGGGCCGCACGTTCTGCCGCTGACGGTCGCCACTGACGTCCTCGCGGCACGGGATCGGGCGTTCGCGGCCGTGACACCAGACTTCCCGGAGTTCGAGATCTCGCCCACCGCGGCCGTCGCCGGGCTCCCGACATGGCTCTGGGTGGATCAGGGCTACTGGGAACCTCACGAGGCGACCCAGACCCAAGGCGCAGCACAGGTGACCGTCCGCGCGGTCCCGATCGAAGCCGCTTGGGACCTCGACGAGGGCGATCGGACCTGTTCCGGTCCTGGTGTTCCGTGGAGCAGAGCAGCTGCCGAGACGTACGACCGCGCTCC
>CBDTYW010000151.1:0-8952 GCA_965364735.1 uncultured Nitriliruptoria bacterium | reverse complement strand
GGGCTGATCCTCGCGAGCCACAACGCCTCGTCGGCGTAGATGTTGCCGACGCCCGCGACGAGCCGCTGGTTCAGCAGCGCGGCCTTGACCGTGGCCGTCGTCCGCTTGAGGCCGGCGGCGAACTCGTCCGGGTCGAACGTGTCCTCGAGCGGCTCCGGACCCAGCGTCGCGAGCGTCGGGACGACGTCTGCGTACTCGCCCACCTCGACGACGGCGATCCGACCGAAGCGGCGTGGGTCGCGGTACACGAGGTCGCTGCCGTCGTCGAGCGACATCACCGCGCGGGCCCAGGCGTCTCGTTCGTCGAACCGGAACGATCCCGTCATCCCGAGGTGCATCACCGCTTCGAGGTCGTCGCCGAGGGAGCAGAGCAGGAACTTCCCGCGTCGACGTACGTCGAGGAACGTCTTCCCGGCGAGCAGCTCCACGCGGTGGAACCGCTGCTGAGGATCCACCCAGACGTCGACCACGGTTCGACCGGTCAGGCGCGGCGCCAGCTGGCGCCGCACCGACTCGACTTCGGGGAGCTCGGGCATGAGCACAGAGTACGGTCGTGTCCCACGAACCCGAGGTCCAGGTGGTTGTTTCCGCCCCGCTCCCGGACGACGGCAGCGTCGGTCCGGGACGATGCGTGCCCCGCGACGGCAACGTCGCGGGCGGAGAGCGTGGTCGCGACCGCACCGGTCGGCCGCTGCCATGGGGGACGACCGGCGTGACGTTCGCGGATGAGTGGGACTACGACACGATCGAAGAGGCCCTCGCCGGCGGCGTGTGGCTGTGGAACCGGGCACGGTTCTTCGAGTGTCACGAAGCGCTCGAGCACGTGTGGCACGCGGCCGAGCCTGCCGACACCGAGTTCTGGCAGGGGGTCATCCAGGTCGCGGTGGCGATGGTGCACGTCCAGCGGGAGAACCCGGTCGGGGCGGTGACGTTGGGCAACCGCGCGCTGGAACGCCTGGCCGGGGCCCCGACCGTGCACCGCGGCATCGACGTGGGGGCGCTGCGGGAGACGGCCCGGTTGATCGTGGACGCGGCGTCGTCCGGGATGAGCGCCCAGATCGCCGCGCCGCGCTTCCCGTCGATCGGGGAGGGACCGGTGTTCTCCGACGTGCCCGGGCCGACAGCACGTTCACGTGAGCCTGCGTGGCGGGACGGCGCAGACGTGCTGGCGCGACGCAGCGCTCGCTCCGAACCGGGACCGACGACGTGACACGCCGAGACCTCAGCAGCTGGCTGTCCCGCGCGATCGCGCGGGTCCTCGGCGAGCCGCGACGCGCCCACGACGCCGACCGCGTGGCGCCTCAGGTGCCTGCCGCAGCGAACTTCACCCGTCGCAGCGCCGGCGCAGCCGATGATCGGGGGCGGACGGGCAGCTACGGCTTCGACCTCGACCTGCTGCGCGCAGCAGGTGGCTACGGGCCCGCGGAGGGCTACGTCGCGCACATCGCGCACACCCGAGGGCTGCGGGGCGGGGTCGTGATGGTGCGAGAGGTCGACCTCGACGAGATGGCGCTGCTGCAAGGGCGTGAGCCGGGCGAGTTCACGCGCGAGCTCCGCCACCTCGGGGTGATCGTGAGCGCGTTGCCGTCGGCTGACCCTGACGACGCGTGACAGCCCGCCGGGTCGCGACCTCCGTCCGGACGGATAGAGTGCGACCTCATGAAGCCGTTCTCCCGTTCCGTCGCCGCCGCCACCCCTGTGGCGGCGTGTGTCGTGTGTGGGACGGGGCTGGCCGTCGTCATGGTGCGCGTCGTCCGTCGAGCGGTGTCGGGGTCCACCCCGGCTGCCTCGGGGCACGAGGACACCTGGACGTTGAGCTTCGAGGCACAGACCGACCACAGCGAGCACGCCGAGCACGAGGCCGCGGGCATCCCCGCGCGTGCTGCGGCGGACGGCGACGTGGCCGGTTCGATCGACCTCGCAGCTCCCGCGGACACCCTCAGGATCGTCGAGGACCGTGGCAACGGCGCACCGTGGGGCCTGGACCTCGGGCGGCTTCGTGAGACGCACGGTTTTGAACCCGTCGTCCAGTACCTGACATTCATCCAGGAACGACGCGGCGACGCGTCTCACCTCCTCTTCGTGCGCGATGCGGATCTGAACCGCATGGCCGGACTCACCCACGACGGGCTCCAGGGCTTCGTCGAGCGCCTCGATCGCCTCGGCGTCCTGGTGTCGAACAACTGAATGACGTAAATGGCAACCGACAAGTCTTCCAACCCCACTCCCGAAGCTCCCGACCGCGCGCTGCTCGAGCAACTCGACAGCGACACCTGGGCCTCCGTGCTCACGCTGGCTCGTGACGCGATGCACACGCTCGAGGGCAAGGACGAGACGCCGCCGATCCGGCAGCTCCGCTCGTCCCCGACCTCGCGGCTCGCGTCCGGACCCATGCGCAAGCGTCTCCAGACGCTGATCGCCAAGGGCGGTCCCCTCTGGGACGCCATGGTCGAGAAGGGCGCCGACGACCCGAGCGGTCCGCTGGCCGTCCTGACCGGAGACCGTGAGGTCGCTCCGGTCGCCGCCGCGCGCGTGATCCAGGGCGTGCCGCAGGCGCAGCACGACAAGGTCATCAAGGAGCGCGAGCGCGCGAAGGACCGCCAGAAGGCGATCACCGTCGAGCGTGACGAGGCCCGCAAGCTGGCCGACGGCGCCCGTGGTCGTCTCCGGACGCTCCAGCAGGACCTCGACAAGGCCACCGAGGAGCGCGATGCGGCCATCGTCGAGGCTGACGGTCTCCGTCGTGACCTCGCCGCCACCACCGCCGAGCGCGAGAAGGCGCTGGCCCGGGAGCAGCGTCGCTACCAGTCGCAGATCGACCTGCTGACCGAGGAGCTGCGCAGCCACCGTCGCGAGCTCGACGAGGAGTTCCAGAACGTCGCCCGCCAGCGTGAGGCTGAGGAGCGTCGCATCGAGGCCGATCGAAAGGCCGCCGCCGCACCGCCTCCCGCCCAGACGTCCCAAGGACGTCGCGGCTTCGGCCTCGCGGTTGCCGGTCGCCCGTCGACCCTGCCCGACGACGTCGAGGCGGGCACCGTCCAGGCTGCCAAGGCCTTGTTGGACCAGGACCGCACCATCGTCATCGATGGCTACAACATCACACGGCAGCACAAGACGAACTTCCCGCTCGACGCGCAGCGGTACTGGCTCGTCGACCACGTTCGATCGCTGCAGGGCTGGCTCCGCGTGAACGTCGAGATCCTGTGGGACGGGCTCGGTGGAGCCTCCGAGACGCGCGACGAGCGCAACCTCGTGGTGCGATTCTCCGGTGCCGGGATCACGGCCGACGACGAGATCGTCTTCCACGTCGCAGCGATGCCCGCCGACCAGCCCGTGATCGTCGTCACCGACGACCGCGAGCTGCGAGCGCGGGTGATCGCACACGGTGCCGACGTCATCGGCACCGGCGCGTTCCTCTCCGCGACGAGCTGACCGAGAGCGCGGCGAGTGCTGGTTGCTAGCGTGCCTCCGAGCGCGCACAGGGGAAGGGTGAACGATGATCGAGGTTCGGCTCATCGGCTACACGTCGGATCTCGAACATCTCGTCCTCGACCTCTCTGATGAGGGGAAGGGCCGCTACGAGCTGCGCATCGATCCCGACCTGTTCGCCACCCTCGACGACGTGCGGGAGCAGCGTGCTGCCCTGGGCTTCGACGACTCCGCCGTCGAGGACGACGACATCATCGTGCTCGACGAGCCGGAGGCACCTGCGCTCACGCTGGTCGTGGACGAGGTCGAGGACGTGGTTCTGGACGAGGTCGTGGTCGAGCGCGACGACCCGCCGGTCGCTGCGGTGCCGGACGTCGAGGACGAGCCGGTCGAGGCGCCCAAGCCGCGCAAGAAGGTCAAGAAGGCGGCGGCAACCCTGCCGAAGCCGGTCGCCGAGGCCGAGCTTGCCCAAGCCGAGCGCCGGGCGGTCGCCGCGGCGTCGCGCGCAGCCCTCGAGGCGACACGGGAGGCAGAGGATGCCGAGCGCGCCAAGCGGCCACGTTCGCTGCTGAGCCCCGCGGAGATCCAGGCACAGCTGCGTCAGGGCAAGTCGGCCAAGGTCGTCGCGAAGTCGGCGGAGGCGGACCTCGAGTGGGTCCAGCGTTGGGAGGTCCCGATCCTCGCCGAGCGCGACCGCGTGCTGCGTCGCGCGCAGAAGCTGCGCCTCGATCGCTCCCGTCTCGGCCGGTCCAAGCTGCCGCTCGGACAGGCAGTGGAGCGCAACCTCGCCGAAGCAGGCATCGAGGAAGGCGCCGAGGAGTGGTCAGCGGCCCGTCGCAAGGACGGCACGTGGCGCCTCAGCGTCAGCTACGTCAACCGGGGGAAGCGTCGGACGGCCACCTGGGCCACCGACGCCGACGTCACCGACATCGACCCCGTCAACGACCTCGGTCGGGACCTCGGCTTCTCCCGCACCGCGGCGAAGCCCAAGCGTCGCCGTTCGGCTTCGGGGCGCAAGCGCTCCGTCGCTGCCACGAAGTCGTCCTCACGCACCACGACCTCGAGGAAGAAGGCTGCGCCCGCGAAGAAGGCCGCCACAAAGCGTGCTCCCGCGAAGAAGGCTGCGGCCGCGAAGAAGGCTGCTCCCGCGAAGAAGGCTGCTCCCGCGAAGAAGGCTGCTCCCGCGAAGAAGGCCGCGGCGAAGCGTGCTCCTGCGAAGAAGGCTGCGGTGAAGAAGGCTGCGCCCACGAAGAGGGCCGCGGCGAAGCGTGCCCCCGCGAAGAAGGCTGCGGTGAAGAAGGCTGCTCCCGCGAAGAAGGCCGCGGTGAAGAAGGCTGCGCCCGCGAAGAAGGCCGCGTCGAAGCGTGCTCCCGCGAAGAGGACTGCAGCGAAGAAGGCTGCGCCCGCGAAGAAGGCCGCGGCGAAGCGTGCTCCCGCGAAGAGGACTGCAGCGAAGAAGGCTGCGCCCGCGAAGAAGGCTGCGGTGAAGAAGGCTGCTCCTGCGAAGAAGGCTGCGCCCGCGACCGCGAAGAGGGCCGCGGCGAAGCGTGCTCCTGCGAAGAAGGCTGCAGCGAAGAAGGCTGCGCCCGCGACCGCGAAGAAGGCCGCGGCGAAGCGTGCTCCTGCGAAGCGTGCTCCCGCGAAGAAGGCTGCAGCGAGGAAGGCCACGCCCGCGAAGAAGGCTGCGGCCAAGCGCGCGCCCGCCAAGAAGGCGGCCCCCAAGAAGTCCACGCGCACGCGCTCCTGAGGCTCGGTCATGCGCGATGCAGTGCGTCGTTCGTTCGCTGTCGTCATGACATCACTGGCGCTCGCCGGCTGTGGACCAACCGCGTCGACGGTCGAGCCGCCGACGACGCTCGACGCGCGCGCCGTGGTTCTCGCGGATCTCCAGTCGGCCGTGGACGACGTCGTCGTCGCCCAGCAGCGGGCTGACCCCGAGCTCGCCGCCGGGGTCGCGGCGATCCGACGGCTGAACGTCACCGTCGGACGACTGCGTGATCCCGCCACGGTGTACGAGGCGCGGGAGGAGTGGCCCGTCGTGGCTGCGGGCGTGGACGCCGTCGCGGTGGACGGGCTGCGCCCACCGCTGCGGACGCTGGCCTTTGCGGTCGACGACGCGCGCCTCGTGATGCGCCGTGCGAGCGACCAGGTGGCCGACGAGGAGTGGGAGGTGGCCTACCTCGCTGCCGCCGACGAGATGTTGCTGCGGATGCGCGACTTCGCGGCCACCGGTGACGCGCTCGCCCAGATCCTCGAACGGCACGCGGCAACGTGGCGGGAGACCACGACGACCACGAACCGCTTCGTGACCGCGGCATGGTTCTACCGGGACGGGACCGAGGCGGCCGGCGCGTACGAGATCGAGATCGGCGGACTGGTCGATCGGCTCGCGACGGCTGCTGCAGAGCTCGACGTCGTCCGCGAAGAACATCGCGTCGCCGGGGAGGCCGTCAACGACGCCTCGCGGGAGGCTTCCGAGCGATTCCGGGCGGGACAGCCCACGTCGGGGGGTGCGGGATGACGCGCATCCTCTGGGTCACCAACGATCTGCCGCCCCGACCAGGTGGGATCCAGCAGTTCGTGCACAACCTCCTCATCCGCGTGCATCCCGCTGAGACGCTCGTCCTCGGGCCCGATGACGACCGGGCCGAGGAGCACGATCCGCTCCAGCCGTACGCGGTCGAGCGGATCGGGGCCGACGGGATCCGAGGGCTCGTTCTGCCGACACCCGCGGTCCGCCGTCGAGTCGCGCGCATGGCCGTCGATCATCGCCCGGACGTCGTCGTGCTGGGCGCCTCATGGCCGCTCGGTGAGCTGGCAGGCGCGATCACGCGGGACACCGGAGCCCCCGTGGTCGGGATCAGCCACGGCCTCGAAGCCGGCCTGACGAGCGTCCGGCTCGGCCGCCTCGTGCGGCGTGCGACGCGTGACCTCGCCGCGCTGACGACCATCTCGGACTACACCGAGGATCGGCTCACCCCGTACATCGAGGCGGGCCGAACGATGCGCGTGCCACCCGGTGTCGACGTGGGGCTGTTCCGGCCAGACGTCGACGGAACCGGGTTCAGGGCCAAGTTCGGGGTTCCGCAGGACGTACCTGTCGTCGGCTGCGTCTCGCGCCTGGTCGACCGCAAGGGACAGGACACGTTGCTGGCTGCCTGGCCCGAGATCCATCGGGCACACCCGGACGCCCACCTGCTGATCGTGGGAGGTGGGCCGCTCGAGGCAGATCTGCGTGCGACGGCCGCTGCGCTCGGACCGGACGCTGGCGTCACCATCACCGGGCCGATCGACTTCGCCGACCTCCCGGCGGCGCACGCCGCGATCGACGTCTTCGCGATGCCCTGCCGGACGCGCCTCTTCGGGACGGACGTCGAGGGTCTCGGCATCGTCTACCTCGAGGCGGCCGCCACGTCACGGCCGGTCGTGGCAGGGATGTCGGGCGGGGCGCCCGAGACGGTGATCGACGGCGAGACCGGTCTGGTCGTGGACGGCCATGGCCCCGAAGGCGTGACGGCCGCGGTGATCGAGCTGCTCGACGATCCGGCGGCCGCGACCGCGATGGGGATCCGTGGACGAGAGGTCGCGGAGGCGCGATGGTCCTGGGAGGCGATCGCCGAGCGCTTCGCCGTTCTGCTGGACGAAGTCGTCGCCGGATACCGTTGACGCGACCCCTCGATCAGGAGCTTGGACCCATGGCCGCAGCAGTGATGACCGGCTGTGAGCCGTGGCAGGCGCAGGGCACCGGCGACCGGGCTCGCACGGGCGTTGCCGTCGTCCACGGCTTCACCGGCAACCCCCTCTCGACCACGCCGACCGCGCAGGCGCTGAACGCTGCGGGCTTCACCGTGTCGGTGCCACGGCTCCCCGGCCACGGCACCACGGCCCGCGACATGGCGAAGACGCGCTACGCCGACTGGCGCGCCGAGGTCGACCGCACCGTCGACGAGCTCCTGACGACGTGCGACAAGGTCGTGCTGGTCGGTCTCTCGATGGGTGGGACGCTGACGCTGGACGTGACCTCGTCGCGCTCGGACGTCGCCGGCGCCGTCGTGATCAACGCGGCGCTGCTGGACCGTGACGAGGTGGTCGCCAAGCTCGCGCCGATCCTGCAGCACATCATCCCGATGATCCCGCGCGACCTTGCGGGCCTGCCGACGGGCGACATCGCCAAGGCGGACGAGGACGAGCACGCCTACGGGATGGTCCCGGCCAAGGCCGCCCAGTCGCTGACGTCCCAGCTCGGCCGCATCCGGGGCCAGCTCGGCAACCTCACGCAGCCGATCCTCGTCGCGTGGTCACCGCAGGACCACACGGTCCCGCCGAAGAACTCCGAGGCGTTGCTCGGGATGCTCGGATCCGACGACGTGACGCCGCTGAGGCTCGAGCGCAGCTTCCACGTCGCGACGCTCGACTACGACCGGCCGAAGCTCGAGGCCGCGATCATCGCGCACGTCGAGAAGATCCACGCCGGCTGAGACCGGCCTGGCCAGCTCAGGTCAGTCGTCCGTCCGGGGCTCGACCGCGGTCGAGCAGATGAGGCAGGGCGACCCGTCCTCGTCGTCCGGCGCGTCGTCCTGCTGCTCGGCCGGCGCGGGGGGCGGCGGCGGTGGCGGCGGGATCTTGAACGAGAAGTCCCCGCCCAGGTTGTCGACGACGACCGGGCTCTGGTGGCCCTTGCGCTGGCCCTGTGTCCGCTCCTGCGCCTTCGGGGCGGCGAAGTTGAACGCCTCCTCCACCGTGACCTGACCGTCTCCGTTCAGATCACCCGCACCGCGCATGAGCGCCTGGTCGGCGAGGTAGTAGCCCCAGACGGAGTTCGAGACCGACGGGTCCTCGTAGGACTTCTGGTCCTCGCGTGACGAGAAGGTCAGGATGCGGCCGTTCTTCGCGAGGCCCGGGTCGTTGAACCCGGCGGACTCGCAGGCGCCGATGTTGATCCACATCTCGCCGGCGTGGACGCGTGACATCCGCTCGACGAACTCGCTGTCGATCATGTACTTGTTGTCCGACGGCCAGAGCCCCTCGTCGGTGACCTCGCCGTCGCCGTCGCGGTCCTGGCCGTACCACTTCTTCGAGTGGCCCGAGTAGTGGAAGATGGCCGTGGAGTCGCCGTTGGTCTTGCGCGCGAGCCAGTCCATGGACTCCACGAACTGGTCGTAGGTCGCGTTGCGGTCGGTCAGCAGGACGATGTGGTCCTGTCGCCAGCCCTGCGCGATCAGGTAGCCGTGCAGCTCCTCGGCGTCCTGTCGCGACCCGACGTTGTCGTTCGGCCCACCCATGTGGTCGTTGATGCCGATGAGCAGTGCCCAGCGGGTGGTCGCCGGATCGCTGACGTTCTGCGTCGCGTTCTCCTGCGCGCCGAAGCGCTTGATGAACGTCTTGCGCTGCGGGGAGTAGGACGCGTTGGCCGGGGCGGGCTTCGGTGTTGCGCTGGCGGTTGGCTTCGGGGCGGGCGACGTCGCCGGCTTCGGTTGGGACGTCTTCGCGGGCGCCGGGCGGGCCGTCGTGCGCGGGGCCGGG
>CBDTYW010000150.1:0-8980 GCA_965364735.1 uncultured Nitriliruptoria bacterium | reverse complement strand
GAGCCCGTCGCTCGACGGGCTGTGGCAGATGGCCGAGGACCTCGGGGTCACGTTCTTCGGCACGAGCGCTGGCTACCTCATGGCGTGTCGCAAGGAGGGCCTCTCCCCCGGCACCCAGCACAACCTCCACAAGCTCCGCGCGATCGGCTCGACCGGCGCGCCGCTGCCGGTCGCCGGGTTCGAGTGGGTCCGCGACGAGGTTGGCGGCGACATCCTCCTGACCTCGGCCTCCGGCGGGACCGACGTGTGCACGGCATTCGTCGGTGGCTCGCCCATGACCGAGGTTCGCGCAGGCGAGATCTCGTGCCGGTTCATGGGGGCCGCGATCGCGGCGTTCGACGAGGGCGGCAGACCCGTCATCGGCGAGCAGGGCGAGCTCGTGCTGACCGAGCCCATGCCGTCGATGCCGGTCGGGTTCTGGGGCGACGACGACGGCACGCGCTACCGCGACGCCTACTTCGACGTCTTCGACGGCGTCTGGCGCCACGGCGACTGGATCACGATCAACGAACGCGGGGCGCTGGTCATCTCCGGGCGCTCCGACGCGACGCTCAACCGCGGCGGGGTCCGTCTCGGCACGGCGGAGTTCTACGCCGTCGTCGACGCCCTGCCCGAGGTTGCGGACTCGATCGTGATCCACCTCGAGGACGACGAGGGCGGGGCGGGTGAGCTGCTGCTCTTCGTCGCCCCGGCCGAAGGCGCTGACGTCTCCGACTCCACCGTCGCGACGATCCGCACGGCGCTGCGCGCCAACCTGTCGCCGCGCCACGTCCCCGACCAGATCGTCCTGGTCCCGTCGGTCCCCCGCACCCTCAGCGGCAAGAAGCTCGAGGTCCCCGTCAAGAAGATCCTCCGGGGCGTCCCCGCCGAGCGCGCCGCCGCCAAGGGCGCCCTCGCAGACCCGACCTCGCTCGACTTCTACGAACGCTTCGCCGCCGACCGACGCTGAGGGTGCTCCCGAACGTGCGCTGACCAGCGCGGCAGGTCGCCCTCCGGCACGCTGCCCGTGCCGGAGGACCGCTGATGCTGCTGGAAGAGATCGCAACCACCTCGGCGGCCGTCGCCGCGACGAGGTCCAGGAAGCTCAAGACCGAGCTGCTCGCCGGCTGCCTCTCGGCGATGGACGACGCAGAGGTCGGCGTCGGCGCCATGTTCCTCGCCGGACAGACGACGCAGGAGCGGCTCAACGTGGGGTGGGCGACGCTGCGCGATCTCGAGGTCACCGCTGCGGCCGACTCCTCGCTGTCCCTGCTCGACGTCGACCGAGCGCTCCAGACGGTCTCCGAGACGTCGGGGAAGGGATCCGTCGCTCGCCGGCTCGAGCTGCTCACCGACCTGTTCGCCGCGGGGACCGAGCCGGAGCAGGACGTGCTCCGGACGCTGATCCACGGGCAGGTCCGGCAGGGCGCGCTCGAAGGATCGGTGGTCGCTGCGGTCGCGGTCAGCACCGGCGTCGCGGTCGACGAGGTCCGACGGGCCTTGATGCTCGGCGGGTCGCTCGCCGAGGCCACCACGATCGCGCGTCGTCACGGGGCGGACGGACTGGCCGACGTGGGGCTCGTGCTCGGCCGGGCGATCCAGCCGATGCTCGCGGCAACCGCGGTCAGCGTCGCCGCAGCGATCGAGTCCATCGGACGGGTGGCGGTGGACGAGAAGCTCGACGGAGCGCGCATCATCGTGCACCGCGATGGCGACGACGTCTGGGTCCACACCCGCAACCTCCGCGAGATCTCTGCACGTCTTCCCGAGGTCGTCGCGCTGGTGCGCGCGCTCGACGTCACGTCGATCGTGCTCGACGGCGAGTCGATCGCGCTGGACGCCGACGGTCGACCCCGCGCCTTCCAGGAGACGATGGGGCGGTTCGGCACACACGATCCCGACGCGGCCGGGTCCGGCCTGGCAGCCCAGTTCTTCGACCTGCTCCACGTCGACGGACGCGACCTGCTCGACGAGCCGCTGCACGTCCGGCGTGCTGAGCTGGTCCGGATCCTGCCTGCGGCGAACATCGTGCGCAGCGTCGAGGTCGGCCCGGCGAAGCCCGACGTCGACCCCTTGCTGGCGGCGATGGCCCGTGGGCAGGAGGGCGTGGTCGTCAAGGATCTCGAGGCCCCGTACGCCGCCGGTCGTCGCGGCGCCGCGTGGCAGAAGGTCAAGCCGGTCCACACCCTCGACCTCGTCGTGATCGGCGTCGAGCGTGGCTCGGGGCGCCGCAGCCAGTGGTGGTCGAACCTGCACCTCGCTGCGCGTGACGAGGAGTCCGACGAGTTCGTGATGCTCGGCAAGACGTTCAAGGGGATGACCGACGACATGCTCGTCTGGCAGACCGAGCACCTCCCCACGATCGCGATGGAGGAGACGACCTCACCGGACGGTCGCTGGTACCTGCCGGTGCGCCCCGAGCTCGTCGTCGAGGTCGCCTTCGACGGGGTGCAGACCTCCACGAAGTACCCGGGCGGCATGGCCCTGCGGTTCGCGCGCCTCAAGGGCCACCGTCCGGACAAGGACGCCCAGCACGCCGACACCCTCCAGACCGTCCGCGCGATCCACGCCGGCCAGATCCCACCGACCCCACCCACCTGAGAACCCGCGAGCGACGGCCAAACCCGCACCACACAGGTTCAGGCATCGCTCGGCGAACAGGTGTCTCGGCGAGCGACGGCCAAACCCGCACCACGCAGGTTCAGGCATCGCTCGGCGAGCTGGAGGGGAGGGGCGTCAGCCGCCGACGATGACGTCGAGGGTGAGCTCGGGGTTGGCGAGCTCGATGCGCTGGAGCTGGAAGCGGTCGCGGAACAGGGCCAGCGGGGTCCCGTCGGAGCGACGGTAGATCTCGACCTCGGACATCGACGAGAGCTTCTCGATCGAGGCCTCGTCGGTGCGTCGGGCCATGTTGCGCGACGTCGCCTCGAGCCGGAGCGGGGAGCCGAACTCCTCCTGCATCCGCCACGTCGCGACGTCGAACTGGAGCGGACCCACCGCGGCGACGATCGGAGCCTGGTCGCCGAGGTCCTCGCGGCGGAGCACCTGGACGACGCCCTCGTCGTCGAGCTGCTCGAGGCCCTTGCGGAACTGCTTGATGCGTGAGCGGTCGCCCGGCTGTGCCACCCGGAAGTGCTCGGGCGTGAATGTGGGCAGGCTCGGGAACTGCACGGGCTGCGTATCGAAGAGGCTGTCCCCGATGCGCAGCTCGCTCGCGTTGACGAGGCCGATCACGTCGCCGGGGAACGCGACGTCGACGGTCATGCGCTCCTGACCGAAGATCTCGTGGACGTACTTCGCGGCCATGGTCCGCCCGGTGCGGGTGCAGGTCAGCTGCATCCCCCGGTCGAACCTGCCCGAGCAGATGCGGATGAAGGCGATGCGGTCGCGGTGGCGGGCGTCCATGTTCGCCTGGATCTTGAAGACGAACGCGCTGAACGGAGCATCGAGGGGGCGCTCATCGCCGTCCTTGTCAACACGCGGCTCCGGCGGAGGGGCGAGATCGACGATGGCGTCCAGCATCAGCTCGACACCGAAGTTCGACAGCGCGGACCCGAAGAAGACCGGGGACGTCTCGCCGGCGAGGAACAGCTCCTGGTCGTGGTCGGCCCCGAGGCCGGTGAGCAGGTCGAGCTCCTCGTCGAGCTCCGGGACGAGCTTCACGGCGTCGTCGCGATGCAGCTCCTGGTGACCGGCCTTCTTGGCCCCGTGCCGCTGGCTCGTGAACGCGTGGAACCGGTCGTCGCGACGGTCAACGACGCCCTGGAACACGCCTTCCTTCCGGACGGGCCACGTGATCGGGGTCGGCACGACACCGATCTGCTGCTCGATGTCGTCGAGGATGGCGAGGGAGTCGGGTGCGGGGCGGTCCATCTTGTTGATGAACGTCAGCAGCGGGGTGCCCCGACGGCGGCAGACCTCGAAGAGCTTCAGCGTCTGCGGCTCCACACCGCGCGAGGCATCGAGCACCATGATCGCCGCGTCAACACCGGAGAGCACCCGGTAGGTGTCCTCGGAGAAGTCCTTGTGCCCGGGCGTGTCGAGCAGGTTGAAGATCGCACCCCGGTGCTCGAAGCGCAGCACGGCGGAGGACACCGAGATCCCACGCTCCTGCTCCATGCCGAGCCAGTCGGACGTCGCAGCTCGGTCGGCCTTGCGTCCGCGCACGGAGCCCGCCGACTGGATGGCGTTCGCGTACAGCAGGAACTTCTCGGTCAGCGTCGTCTTGCCGGCATCCGGGTGCGAGATGATCGCGAACGTGCGGCGCCGCGCGCTCTGGCGCACGACCTCGGTGAGCTCAGCGGACACGGGACGACCTGGCGGTGGGAAGACGGGAGGCGTGGAGTCTACGCGTGTCCCTTCCCTGCGGGATCTCGCGGGATCGGGACGCGCGGTGGCGACGAACGAAGCCGTGCCCCCAGACCGCGAGTTCTCGCGGAAGGGGACACGGGTCGTGCGTCGAGACGATCAGGTCTGGGCGGCCGCGTTCTCCTGCTCGGCGATGGTGCGACGAACGTCGTCCATGTCGAGCGCCTTGACCTCGGTCACCAGCTGCTCGAGCGCGTCGGGCGGGAGCGCTCCGGCCTGCTGGAACACCATGACGCTCTCGCGGAACACCATGATCGTCGGGATGGAACGGATGTTGAAGGAGCCAGCCAGCGCCTGCTGGCTCTCCGTGTCGACCTTGGCATGCACGACGTCGCCGTGCTTCTCCGACGATGCCTGAAACGTCGGTGCGAAGGACTTGCAGGGGCCACACCAATCGGCCCAGAAGTCGATGACGACGATGTCGTTGCCCTGCACGATGGGGGCGAAGTTCTCGGTCGTGAGCTCGAGCGTTGCCACGTTGAACGATCCTTGAGTAGAGGCAGTGTTGCGCGTCGTTGGGTGCGCGTGTGTAGAGCCCAACATGCCACATCCATCGGACATTCCGCCACGACCGTCCATCGCGCTAGGGTGCACAGCGCACTGAACGGGACCGCAGCGGTCCCCCTCGGGGAGTCCGGACCAGCCGGGCTGAGAGGACGGGCAGGTCGTGACGCGACCGGGCCGTCGACCCGCAACCTGATCTGGGTCATGCCAGCGGAGGGAAGCCGTGCACGCCAACGATCGTCGCGTGGTGCTCGTCGTCATCGACGCGCGCCCCGGAGACCCGCGAGCTCCGTCACTGGACGGTCTCCCGGTCGCCGACGTCGTCGTGTGCGCCGACTCAGGTGCCGACCTCGCGCTTCGGCTGGGCCTCTCCGTCGACGTCCTCGTGGGTGACCTGGACTCGATCTCCGAGCGATCCCTCGCTGCGGTCGAGCGCTCCGGCGCCATCGTCGAACGACACCACGCAGACAAGGACCAGACGGACCTCGAGCTCGCGCTGGACGTCGCGATGCGTCACCAGCCCGACGACCTGATCGTCATCGGCGGCGCCGGTGGACGCCTCGACCACGGCTACGCGAACCTCCTCGCCCTCACGAACCCGGCGATCACCGTTCGCGTCCACGCACGGCTCGGAGGCGCGAAGGTCACGCCGGTCACCGAACGCGCCGACATCACGATCAGCGGGCAGGTCGGCGACCTCGTCTCCCTCCTGCCCGTCGGAGACGTCCGCGGCGTACGAACGTCCGGGCTCCGCTGGCCGCTGTCCGGCGACGACCTGGCTGCCTCGTCCGCGCGCGGACTGTCCAACGTCATGCTCCACCCGACCGCCACCGTCGCCGTCGACGGCGGCTCCCTGCTCGTCATCCAGCCCGCCTCCTGACCCTCACCCTCGGAGATCCCCGATGAACCGCCCGATCCGACCGACCCGCGTCGCCACCTCCGTGGTGCTGTCCGTCGCGCTGCTGACGTCGGCCTGCTCGACCGACGCCGTCACCGACGAACCGACGACGTCCAGCACCGCGACCACGCTGCCGTCCGAGACGTCCAGCGAGACTTCGCCACCCTCCAGCGACGTCGTCCTGCGCGTCCTCACGCACGACTCCTTCGCGCTCAGCTCAGCCGTCCTCGACCAGTTCGAGGACGAGACCGGCATCACGATCGAGCTGCTTCCCGGCGGCGACACGGGGTCGCTCGTGAACCAGGCGATCCTCACACGCAACGCCCCGCAGGGCGACATCCTCTTCGGGGTCGACAACACCTACCTGAGCCGCGCGCTCGAGGCCGACCTCTTCCGCCCGTACGAATCGATCCTGCTTGACGACCTCCACGAGGAGCTCCTCGTCGACGCGGCCATGCGCGTCACGCCGATCGACTACGGCGACGTCTGCCTGAACTACGACAAGGAGTTCTTCGCGACCTCCGACCTGGACGCCCCGGACTCGCTCGACGACCTGATCGACGAGGCCTACACGGGGCTCACGGTCGTCCAGAACCCCGCGACCTCCTCCCCCGGCCTCGCGTTCCTGCTCGCCACGATCGCGGAGTACGGCGAGGACGGCTGGGAGACCTGGTGGAGCGCCCTCGCCGTCAACGACGTGCTCGTCGCAGCCGACTGGGAGACCGCGTACTCCGGGGAGTTCTCCGGCGGCAGCGGTGAGGGCGACCGACCGATCGTCGTGTCCTACGCATCGAGCCCGGTCGCAGAGGTGCTCTACAGCGACCCGCAGCCCGACGAGGCGCCCACCGGGGTCGTGCTGGCCGGCTGCTACCGGCAGGTCGAGTTCGCTGGGATCCTCAGCGGCACGGCGTACGAGGAGGAGGCACAGCAGTTCATCGACTACCTCCTCAGCATCACCGTCCAGGAGGACATCCCGCTGAACATGTTCGTCTACCCCGCGAACCGCAACGCCGTCCTGCCCCAGCTCTTCGTTGACCATGCGCTCCTGGCGGAGGACCCGGCCGCCCTCGATCCCGGCCTCGTCGACGCACACCGTGACGACTGGATCGAGAGCTGGACCGACGTCGTGCTCCGGTGACAACGGCGACCCGGACGACCAACAGCGCTGACGCCCGTCGAAGAGGACGGCGCGTCGGCAGAGCGCTGGTCGTCGCGGTCCCGCTGGTCTTCATCGGATGGTTCTACGTCCACCCGGTCCTCGCGATCCTGCGCGTCGGGTTCACCGGAGGAGCGGACGTCTCCGGCGGAGGCTTCGACGCCTCCGGGATCACGAAGCTCGTGCAGAGCGGACGACTGCGTGGCATCGCCTGGTTCACGCTGTGGCAGGCCGTCGTCTCGACGGTCCTGACGTTCATCGTCGCGACACCCCTGACCATCCTCGTCGCGCGCTACCGCTTCCGGGGACGTCAGCTCCTCCGCGCGCTGGTCACCGTGGCGTTCGTGGTCCCGACGACCGTGGCGGGGGCGGCGTTCACCGCGGTCCTCGGGCCGCGTGGCCTGATCCCGGGAGGGCTCGACCGGTCCGTGACCGCGATCCTGCTCGCACATGTCTTCTTCAACCTCGCTGTCGTCGTCCGTGTCGTCGGCGCGTCCGCCGAACGGCTGGGCCCCACGTCGTCCGACGCTGCCGCAACCCTCGGCGCGACCCGCTGGCAGCGCGGCCGGCATGTCACGCTGCCGCTGCTGGCCCCCGCCATCTGGTCCGCCGCCGCGATCGTGTTCCTGTTCACCTTCACCTCGCTCGGCGTCGTGCTGATCCTCGGAGACGCCGGCACGGCCACCCTCGAGGTCGAGATCCTCAGGCGAACCCGCGACATGCTCGACCTGTCGACCGCGGCCGTACTCGCGACCGTCCAGCTCGTCGCGGTCGCGGGTGCGCTGGTCGTCAGCGCACGCTTCCAGGAACGGCTGTCGGTCCGGCAGCGGGGCGTGAGCGAGCACCGAGCAACGCGTCCGCTCGACCGTCCGGGTCGCCTGCTGCTCGGCGTGTCGGTGGCGATCGTCGGCGTCCTTCAGGGGCTGCCGCTGGCGATGCTCGCTCTGAGGTCGGTGCGTGGCCCCGACGGGTTCACGCTCGTCTATCTGCGAGCGCTGGCCACCGACCCACGCGGGTCGACGCTGTCAGTCGCGCCGCTCGAGGCGCTGGCGAACACGCTCGTCTACGGGGTCTCCGCGACGCTGATCGCGCTCGTGATCGGAAGCATGGCCGCCTGGACCATCCAGCGTCGGGGTGGCGGGTTCGCGGCAGGACTCGACGCGCTCCTCATGCTTCCGCTCGG
The DNA here is from genome assembly GCA_965364735.1 of uncultured Nitriliruptoria bacterium. Lineage (GTDB taxonomy): Bacteria > Actinomycetota > Nitriliruptoria > Nitriliruptorales > Nitriliruptoraceae > CBDTYW01. The sequence goes on along the minus strand of CBDTYW010000150.1, from coordinate 892 downwards.
CACGTCCGCCGCCACGCTCGGCTTCGGCTTCCTGGTGGCCCTCGACGCGCCGATCGATCTGCGGACCTCGCCGATCCTCGTGCCCATCGCGCACGCCCTGGTGGCCGTGCCGTTCGTGGTCCGCACCGTGACCCCCGTCCTGCGCAGCATCGACGAACGTCTCCGCGAGGCCGCCGCCACGCTCGGCGCCTCCCCGGCGCAGGCGTGGCGCGAGGTCGACCTGCCGCTCGTTCGCCGCGCTCTCGCGACGGCCGCCACCTTCGCGTTCGCCATCTCCGCCGGGGAGTTCGGTGCGACGATCTTCATCGCCCGCGCGGACCGCCCGACGCTGCCGCTCGCGATCTACCGGCTCCTCGGACGCCCCGGCGACCTCCAGGTCGGACAGGCCATGGCGCTGAGCACCCTGCTGCTCCTGCTCGTCGGCGGGCTCGTGCTCGCGACCGAGCTGCGTCGCGACGGCAGCGGCGAAACGGTCGGCCTGTGAGCGCCTCGGTCGAGACCCGCGGCGTCACCGTCCGGTACGGATCGGCAGCGCCCGCCCTCGACGACGTCCACCTCGACGTCGCGGCCGGCGAGATCGTCGCGCTGCTCGGCCCGTCCGGCTCCGGCAAGTCCACCCTCCTGCGTGCGATCGCGGGGTTGGTCACGCCCGACGACGGGACGGTGTGGATCGGCGACGTCGACGTCACGTCCGTGCCCGCTCACCGACGCCCCGCGACGATGATGTTCCAGGATCACGCGCTCTTCCCGCACCGCTCGGTCGGCGAGAACGTCGCGTTCGCAGCCCGCCTCGCCGGCGCGTCCAGGACGAGGCGCCGCGCGGTCGCCCAACGCTGGCTTGACGTCGTCGGCCTCGACGGGCTCGAGGGTCGCGCGGTCGACACCCTGTCCG
>CBDTYW010000149.1:0-9088 GCA_965364735.1 uncultured Nitriliruptoria bacterium | reverse complement strand
TCGCCGTCGGCACGGACCGCGACTGGTGGACCGCGCAAGAGGCCGAGGCGGGGCGTGAGGGCGCGTTCCCCGAGGACGTGGCCGGCTTCACGCACGTCGTCGACGCCCCGGTCGTCACGATCGGCCGACGCTCAGAAGGTGAGGGCTGGTACCCCTCGATCGACCTCGGGCACGCGCACGACGACCCCGCGGTCTCCCGTCATCACGCCGAGATCCGCGCCGACGGCGACGGGCTCGTGCTCATCGACAGCGGCTCGACCAACGGCACGCGCCACAACGGAACCGAGGTCGCGGCTGGCGTCGCGACACCGCTCAGCGACGGCGACACCATCAACCTCGGGGCGTTCACCCGCATCACCGTCACCCGCGCGGCAGCCTCATGAGCGACGCGCCCCTCGTCGCAACCTCGCTCCAGACGACGCCGCAGCGGTGGCGTCGACGGAGCGCGATGACCGCGATCGCCTGCATCGTGCTCGCCATCGTCGGGTTCGTGAACGCCAACGACGCCGCCCGCGCGACCCAGGACATCCGTGACGCGACCGGCCCCGTCCTCGTCGCCTCGCAGAACCTGCGGGCCTCGCTGGCCGAGGCCGACGCCGCGCAGGCCTCGGCGTTCCTCAGCGCGCAGGAGACCGGAGCCGAGGACCGTCGTGCGCGACGCTCCTACGAGGACGCGCTTCGTCGGGCGAACGAGCAGGTCGAGGACGTCTCGGCGCTGATCGGCGACGACGACGCCACGCATGCGGCCATCAAGGACGTCAGCGTGCTCATCACCCGGTACTCGGGGCTGGTCGAGGCCGCCCGCGCAGCGCGTCCCTTCGACGATGAGGTCGCGGTCCAGTTCCTCAGCGAGGCCGTGAATCTGCTCGACGGCGATCTGCAGCGCGCCGTCGGTGTGCTCCAGGCCGCGTCGGCCGAGCGACTCGAGCAGGACACGAGCAGCCAGTCCACGCTCCCGTGGCTCGGCATCGCCGCCGGTCTCGTCGCACTGGCCATCACGGCGTTGGGCGCCGCCGACCTCACACGGTCGACCAACCGCGTCGTGAACGCCGGCCTCACGTTGGCGGCGTTGTCGTTGGCTGGCGCGCTTGGCTGGCTCGTCATCGCGACGACGACGTCATCGAGCCGCGTGAACGAGGCGGTCGACGGCGGCTATCGCTCGATCGTCGCGACCTCCCAGCTCCAGGAGGCGGGCTTCACCGTGAAGTCCGCGCAGACGCTGGAGCTGCTCACCGGCGACCGCGACGCCGATCGCCGTATCGAAGAGGGCCGTGAGCAGGTCACCGCGATGCTGCGTGAGATCAGCGTCCTGTCAGACACCGACCGGGAGTCCGCGCTGGCGCTGGAGACCCAGCAGCGCTGGGACCGCTTCACCACGGCTTCGGACGGCACCGGTGACACCACCTCGTCGTTCAACGGGTTCGTGTTCTCCGTCGAAGGGGTGCTCGCCGACAACCGCGACCAGTTCCTGGCCGGCATCGGCGACGCGTCACGCTCGCTCAACGGCCTCGGCCTCGGGATGATCGGACTGCCGCTGCTCGCTGGGCTGGCCGCGCTCGCAGGCTTCCAGCAACGCATCAACGAATACCGCTGAGGGACTGACCATGCGGATGAACCGACGAAGCTTCCTCGCGACCTCGACGATGGCGGCCCTTGCCGCCGCGTGTGGTCAGACGACCGACACGAACGGTGTCGTGGTCGGGCAGGAGCAGCAGCTGCTGAAGATGCTGAACTGGGCTGACTACGTCGACCCGACAGAGGACGGCGCGGTCGGGACCGTCGAGCGGTTCCGCAACGCGACGGGCATCAGCGTCGACTACCGCCCCGACTACGACGGCAACTTCGAGGCGCTCGAGGCGCTCTTGGCGCCGACGCTCGGACAGGGCGCGCCCACCGGAGAGGACATCATCGTCCCGACGTACTGGCTCGCGCAGCGGATGCTCGAAGACGGCTGGTTGGAGCGGATCCCGCTCGAGCTCGTCCCCAACCACGTCAACATCGATCCGGCCTTCACGGGTCTGTCCTGGGATCGTGGGGCACGAAGCCACATGCCCTGGCAGGTCGGCATCACCGGCATCGCCTACAACCCCGCGCTCACCGGCGAGATCCGCTCCATCGAGCAGCTCTTCGACCGCGAGCTCCGTGGCCGCGTGTCGTTCATCGGCGAGATGCGAGAGGCCGTCGGGCTCGTGATGCTCGGGCAGGGCAGCGACCCGTCGCGGGCCACCGTCGACGCGGCACGAGCGGCGCTCGACCGCATCGAGAGCGTCGCGGCCGACGTGCAGTTCACCTTCGAGGAGTTCTCCGACAAGCTGGCCACCGGCGAGGTCGCGGCCGCCATGGCGTGGTCTGGCGACATCGTCCAGCTGCAGGCCGAGCGCCCTGACATCAAGTTCGTGGTGCCCGTCGAAGGCGCGATCCGCTGGTTCGACACGATGATCATCCCGCGGGGCGCGACCCATCCGGGCAACGCCGCCCGCTTCATGGACTTCGTCTACTCGCCGGAGCAGGCTGCGCAGATCACGGCATGGGTCCAGTACATCTCCCCCGTGCTCGGCGTCCGCGACGAGCTCGTCCGCCAGGGCAACGGGGCGCTGGCCGAAGACCCGATCCTCTTCCCCGACGACGAGACGTCGCAGCGCCTGATCACGTGGGGCGGCATGTCCCGTGCCGACGAGGACGCGATCGACGCCGACTTCGCCGAGATCGCCAGGCTCTGAATCCACAGGCCGCTGAGCGCGAGGTCACCGCGTCGTCCTAGGTTCGTCCCGTCGTCGGCATCGCTCGTTGCTGACGTTCATCCGCGGGGGCGGATGACCCGGATCGACCATGCGACAAGCTGCAGACAGCAACGATGCCCCACGCCTCGTCGAGCCCTACGAGCTCGGCACGAACTGGACCGACCTCGTCGAGCACGCCCGACGGCTCGGCCGCAACCCTGAGTTCGCCGACCTCGACGATGCGCAGCTCGACGTTCAGGTGCGGAGCATCTCGACGAAGATCGCGATGATGACGGCGCAGTACCTCGCGCTGCTCGCCGAGCTCGTGGCTCGCGGGATCTGGGCCGACCAGGGCGCGAAGTCGCCGGGCCAGTGGCTGTCCTGGTCCGCCGGCGTCGCGCCGTCAACTGCGCGTGACCAGGTTCGCGTCGCGGTTGCGCTCCGACAGCTCCCGAAGATCCGCGAACGCTTCGAGGACGGGAAGATCTCCTACTCCAAGGTCCGGGCGATCACACGGCTCGGCGCGGAGGAGTCGGAGGATCTGCTCCTCGACCTCGCGGAGGCAGGTCCCGCCGGCCACGTCGAGCGCATGGTCCGGGCGACGCGTTCCGCGTCGCGTCGAGCAGGCACCACGATGTCGGCACCGGATCGATCCGACCCCGACCACCACCCGGAGACACTGCGATGGATCGAGCATCGCGACGGCACGGTCAGCATCCATCTGCGTGCCGACGAAGCCGATGCCCTCCGGGTGCTGCACGGGTTGCGATGGCTGGCCGACCACCGCGGTCGCGACCCCGATGCGACGCACGAGCTCCCTCAAGCCGCCCGTGCGATCGCGGTGCTCGACTCGCTCGTCGCAGAAGCCATGGCCAAGGAGACCCCAGACGCCTCGGGCCTTGACCGCGACCGCCTGGTCGTCGAGATGACGGCCGTCCCCAGGGAAGACGACTCCGCGGAGTCGGCGGGGATCCGCCTCGAGCCCCGGCTCAACGTGACCCGGAGCCCGAAGATGAGCGCGACGACGATGTGGCGGCTCGCCTGCACCGCGGCGATCCAGCCTGTCTACGTCGAGGTCGACGGAACGCCGCTGGACGTCGGACGTGCCGAGCGCGTGGCCACCGCGAAACAACGTCGTGCCCTCGCTGTTCGCGACCCGCAGTGCCGGTTCCCTGCATGCAGAGCCAGGAGGTTCCTGCATGCCCATCACGCGCTGCACTGGGAACACGGTGGCGCGACCGACCTGGACAACCTCATGCACCTGTGTGGCTTCCACCATCGTTGGGTCCATGAGCACGGCTGGATCACGCAGCCGCTCGGCCGTGGGCAGTTCCGCTTCGCCGATCCTGACGGCACGGTCTGGGGCGTCGATCCCGACATCGGAGGTGACTCCGCGGAGTCGCTGATCAGGATCGAGGAGGGGCCACCCGACCCGAAGTCACTGCAGCCGCGTGGTTGGTACGGCGAACACATGGACCTCAACCAGGTGATCCAGTCCATCGAGCTGGCCTTGGACCGAGCCCGCTCCGGCCGCCTCAGCTGACGGTCACAGCGGCGCGAGCTTCGCGGTGAAGTGCCGGAGGTGCGGTGCCTCCTCGACGATCCGGTAGCCGCGGAGCTCCGATGCCTTCTCGGCGACAGCAGCGATGACCCCGCCGACGTAGTCGATGTGGCTCTGCGTGTAGGTCCGACGCGGCAGCGCGAGCCGGACCAGCTCGTGCGGCGCGTGCTCACCGAACATGAGCGAGCCGATCTCGACACCGCGAACTCCCCCTTCGACGTAGAGCGCGCATGCAAGCGACTGCGCCGGGAACTCGTGCGACGGGATGTGCGGGAGCAGGCCGCCTGCGTCGAGGTAGACCGCGTGGCCACCCGGCGGACGAACCGTCGGCACGCCGGCCGCCCACGCCTTCTCGGCGAGGTACTCAGCCGTGCGAACGCGGTAGCGCAGATAGTCGGGGTCGGTGACCTCGATCAGGCCGACCGCGATCGCGTCCAGGTCGCGTCCCGCGAGCCCGCCGTAGGTCGGGAACCCCTCAGTCAGAATGAGGTTGTCGCGACAGCGCTTCGCCAGCGCGTCATCGTTCATCGCGAGCAGCCCGCCGATGTTCGCCATCCCGTCCTTCTTGAGCGAGATCGTGCAGCCGTCTGCGATCCGGAACGCCTCCTTCGCGACCTCGCGCGGGTCTGCGCCCTCGTAGCCGGTCTCGCGCTGGGTCACGAACCACGCGTTCTCCGCGAACCGGCAGGCGTCGAGGAACATCGGGATGTCGAACTCATCGCAGACCGCACGGACCGCACGGAGGTTCTCCATCGAGACCGGCTGCCCGCCACCGGAGTTGTTCGTGATCGTCACCATCACGACCGGGACGTTGTCACGACCGACTTCGTTGATCGTCGCGCGCAGCTTCTCGACGTCCATGTTGCCCTTGAAGGGGGCGTCGAGCGCGAGGTCCTGGCCCTCGACGCAGACCATGTCCCGGGCCTCAGCCTTGGCGAACTCCACGTTCGCGCGCGTCGTGTCGAAGTGGGTGTTGTTCGGGACGACGTCGCCCGCGCCGGAGACCTCGGCGAACAGGATCCGCTCGGCAGCGCGACCCTGGTGCGTCGGGATGATGTGCTTGAAGCCGGTCAGCTCCTGGACCACGTCGTGGAAGCGGGTGAAGGACTTCGCGCCCGCGTAGGACTCGTCTCCCCGCATGATCGCCGCCCACTGCTCCGACGACATCGCACCGGTCCCGGAGTCGGTCAGGAGGTCGATGATGACGTCATCCGCCATCAGCGCGAACAGGTTGTGGTCTGCGGCTTCGAGCAGAGCGACCCGCTCCTCGCGGCTCGTGAGTCGGATCGGCTCCACGGACTTGATCCGGAACGGCTCGATGATCGTGTTCTCGTGCATGAGCTGGCTCCCTCGTTGGCGCGAGCCCCCAGCGAACCGTGCCGCGGCCGCGCCCGCAGGAGGCCGCCGATGTCGGCATGATGTGTGCCGGACGACGATCAGGGAACGCCGTGCCCGACGCCATGCATCGATTCGACCACGACGGTCCGGACCGCGAGTTCGCCGACGCCGCACTCCACTTCGCCCGCCACCGCATCGAGGCCGACGCGCAGGTCGGCGGACTGCCGATCGGTACCCCGCGGACTGCGAGTTCGTTCGATGCGGAGCTCGGTCGGACCATCACGCCCGAGGGTGCAGGGGGCACGGAGGCACTGCGGATCTTCCGCGACGTGCTCGAACCGGCCTGCCTGTCCATCGACCATCCGGGGTTCCTGAGCTTCGTGCCCCAGGCGCCGTCCGAGGTCGCGGTGATGGCGGACCTCATCGTGTCGGCCTGCGGGATCTACGCCGGATCATGGATGGAGGGCGGTGGCGCCGTCTGGGCGGAGAACCAGGCGTTGCGATGGCTCGCTGATCTCGCCGGCTTCCCGGAGACCGCCGGTGGCGTGTTCGTGCAGGGCGGCACGAACGGGAACCTGTCCGCTCTGGTCGCCGCCAGAGAACAAGCTCGTCACACCCGTGAAGGTGGCCGTGATGTGGCCAGATGGGTCGTCGTCTGCGGCGAGGAGTCGCATTCGAGCGTGACGGCGATGGCACGGGTGATGGACGCCGACGTCGTGATCGTGCCCGGCGAACGCCTGACTGCTGAGGCGCTGCGCCCCGTTGTCGCCGAGCACGCGCCGCGCATCGCGGCGGTCGTCGCGACCGCAGGCACGACGAACCTCGGTCGCGTCGACCGACTCGCGGAGGTCGCCGACGTCTGCGCGGAGCACGAGGTGTGGATGCACGTCGACGGGGCGTACGGGATCGGGGCGCTCAACGCTCCGAGCGTCCGACACCGCTTCGACGGGATCGAGCGGGCGGACTCCTTCATCGTCGACCCGCACAAGTGGCTGTTCACCCCGTTCGATTCGTGCGCGTTGGTCTACCGCGACCCGGCTCGTGGCCGCGCGGCGCACACCCAGAAGGGCGCCTACCTCGAGGTCCTCACCTCCTCCGGCGACCACAACCCCTCCGACTACGGCGTGCAGCTCTCACGACGCGCCCGCGGCGTTCCGCTCTGGTTCTCGCTCGTCACCCACGGCACCGACGCGTACCGCGACGCGATCGAGCTCTCGCTCCAGCTCGCCCGGACGACCGCCGAGCACGTCAGGGCGCACCCGGCGCTCACGCTGCTGGAGGAACCGGAGCTCAGCGTCGTCGCGTTCACGCGCGATGGCTGGGCGAAGGACGACTACCAGATCTGGTCCGACCGACTCCTCGCCGACGGGATCGCGTTCGTCGTGCCGAGCTCGCACCAGGGCGAGCCCATCCTCCGAATGTGCTTCCTCAACCCGAGGACCACGATCGACCTCGTGGACCGGATCCTCGGCACGTTGTGACGGCTACCGTTCCCCAACACCGAACGACGATCGAATCACCGTGACGTTCAAGATCCTGCTGTTGAACGGGCCGAACCTGAACCTGCTCGGGACCCGCGAGCCGGAGGTCTACGGCTCAGCGTCGCTCGACGACGTCGTCGAGGAGGTCCGCGATCTCGCCGGCGAGAACGACGCCGAGATCCGAGACGTGCAGACCAACAGCGAGGGCGACCTCATCGACGCGCTGCACGACGCGCGCGACTGGGCCGACGGCGTCGTCTTCAACCCTGGCGGCTACACCCACACCTCGGTGGCGCTGCGCGACGCGATCTCGGCGATCGAGCTGCCGGTCGTCGAGGCCCACCTCTCCAACGTGGCCGCGAGAGAGCCCTTCCGGCACACCTCGATGATCGCGCCGGTCTGTCTGGGCGTTGTCGCGGGGTTCGGGACCGACAGCTATCTGGTGGCCCTCGACGCGTTGCTGCGGCACCTCGAAGCCGAGCAGTGACGCACGGCGCCCCGCTCGCCGTCATGGTCCAGGGTCTGTACAAGTCCTTCGGCACGACCCAAGCGGTCCGTCACGTCGACCTCGCCGTCCCGGCGGGTTCGTTCTTCGGTCTCGTCGGGCAGAACGGTGCCGGCAAGACGACGACCTTGCGCATGATCACGGGACTGCTCCGCCCGGACGCCGGCCACGTCAACATCCTCGGCCACCCGGTCTGGCCGGACACGAGCCGGAGCAAGGAGGTCATCGGCGTCCTCCCGGAGGACCTCCCCCTGTTCGACCGGCTGACCGGGGCACAGCTGCTCGAGTACACGGGTCTGCTGCGCGGGATGTCGCCGGACGAGGTCGCCAAGCGATCTGCGGAGCTGCTGGACGTCCTGGATCTCACGGCCGCCGGGGACCAGCTCGTCGTCGACTACTCGCAGGGGATGCGCAAGAAGATGGGCCTCGGCTGTGCGCTGCTCCACGCCCCGAAGGTGCTGTTCCTCGACGAGCCCTTCGAGTCGGTCGACCCCGTCGCCAGCCGCACGATCCGCGAGCTCCTGCAGCGCTACACCCGCTCGGGCAACACCGTCGTGTTCTCGTCGCACGTGATGGCGCTCGTCGAGGCGTTGTGCGACCACGTGGCGATCGTGCACCAGGGAACGATCGTCTCAGCAGGCACGCTCGAGCACGTTCGCGGCGATGAGACGCTCGAACAACGGTTCATCGATCTCGTCGGTGGCGCGCACCTCCAGGAGGGGACGCTTTCGTGGCTCGACACTTCGTCCGGCTGAAGCTGCGCCTCATGCGCAACAACCTTCGTCGCAGCACCCAGGCGCTGATCGGCACGATCTTCGGCGTCCTCGGGGCGATCGCGATCGGCGTCAACGGGCTGCTCGGGATCGTGTCCACCCGTAGCAACGTCATCGGGCTGGACCTGATGACCATCATCCTGGCGGTCGTCTGGGTGGGGTGGGTCATCCTGCCCGTCGTCGCCTACGGGATCGACGAGACGCTCGACCCCTCCAAGCTCGACCTCATCCCGATCCCGCGGCGCAAGCTGATGGGAGGCCTGCTGGCCGCGTCATCGATCGGCATCGGTCCGCTGATGACCGCGGTGATCTTCACGGGCGTCGTCGTGGCCTACACCGCGACCGCCGGTCTGGTCGCGATCGTCGCGGCGGTGCTCGCGTTCCTCGTCTGCGTGACGAGCGCACGAGCGGTGACGGGCGTGCTCTCCGAAGTGCTCGGGTCTCGGCGTGGGCGCGATGTGCTCGTCACCGCGACGTTGATGCTCGCCATCCTGTTCTCCCTCTCGGGGCAGTTCGTCGGCATCCTGATCGATGACTTCGACACGACGTCCGAGCCGGACCTGTCCCCCATCTCCGACGTCCTCCAGTGGACGCCGACCGGGACTCTCGGTCGAGCCGTGAAGCTCGCGGCCAACGGCGACCTCAGCGGGGCGTGGATCCGGCTCGTCGCCGTCGCCGCGCTGGTCCCGCTCATGTCGTGGATCTGGGAT
>CBDTYW010000148.1:0-9090 GCA_965364735.1 uncultured Nitriliruptoria bacterium | reverse complement strand
GTGGACGGCGCCCTCGCCCGGCATCAGGGCACGGCCGGCGACAACGACCTCGGCGGCTTTCTCGACATCGTCTTCGACTTCATCGCCTACGGCAGCTTCGTCGTCGGCTGCGCCATCGGTCAGCCCGATGCCCGGCTCGCGATCCTCGTGCTGCTGCTGACCTACTACGTGAACGGATCCGCGTTCCTCGCGCTCTCCTCGATCGCCGAGAAGCGCGGGCTGGAGGTCCACGACGAATCCGGTCGCACCATGAAGTTCGTGGGCGGCCTCGCGGAGGGGTTCGAGACGGTCGTCGTCCACCTGTCGATGGCGTTGTTCAGCCAGCACCTCGCGACGATCGCGTGGGTCTTCGCCGGCGTCGTCGGCGTGACGGCGGTCTCGCGGATCCGGCTCGCGATCGTGATCGTCGGTGCTGCTGACCGCGGGCGGGCGGCCGAGCGGGGCGACGGCGGGTGACCTCATGTGTCAGTCCGCGTCCGAGAATCGGCGCATGATCTTCAGCACAGGAGCGGCGAGCTTCTTGGTCCGCGGCGACAGGTACTTCGTCCTCAGGTGCTCGTTCGCGGCCTTCGCCACGCCTTCGCCGAACGTCGGGTAGGCGTGGATCCGCTGGCCGAGATCCTCCCACTTCCCGCCGTTCGCCATCACCTGCACGACCTCGGCGGTCGCCTCGCCGCCGACCTCGCCGACGATGGTCGCGCCGATGATCTTGCCGTTGCCGCGGGCGACGATCTTCGTGAAGCCGTGCGCGACGCCGGCCGCGAGCGCGCGGTCGAGGTGGTCGTGGTGGAAGGTCGACGTGACGACGTCATCACCGTGCTCGGCGCGCGCGTCCGCCTCGGTCAGGCCGACGTGGCCGACCTCGGGCTCGGTGAACGTCACCCACGGGACCGCTGCGGACTCGACCTTGCGACGGAGCTTGAACAGCGCGTTCGTGACGACGATCCCGCCGTGGTGTCCGGCGACGTGGGTGAAGGGAAGCAGGCCGGCCACGTCGCCCGCCGCGAAGATCCCGGAGGCGCTGGTCCTCAGGGTGTCGTCGACGACGACGGCGCCCCGACGGTCGGTGTCGACCCCGACCAGCTCGAGCCCGAGCCCCGCCGTCGACGGGCGTCGCCCGGCAGCCACGAGCACCACGTCGGCCCGGAGCTCGCGGGCAGCGCCGCCCGCAGCCGCCTCGACCGTCAGCACGATCTCGTCGGTGACCGTGTCGCGACGCGCCCCGACGGCCTTCGTGTCGACGAGGACCTCGATGCCCTCGGCGACGAAGGCGGCGTGCACGAGCGCGCTCGCCTCGGGCTCTTCCTTGATGAGGATCCGCGGCGCCATCTCGACGATCGCGACGTCGCTGCCCAGCCGAGAGAAGGCCTGGCCGAGCTCCGCGCCGATCGGTCCGCCACCCAGCACGACCATCCGTCGCGGCAGCTCGGTGAGCTCCCAGAGGCCCTCGTTGGTGATCGCGCCGGACTCCTCGAGCCCGGGGACCGGCGGGTACATGGGCTGGGATCCGGTCGCGATCACGGCGTTGTGGAAGCGGATGACCCGTTCGCCACCGTCGTTGAGCGCAACCGTGATCTCGTGCTCGCCGGTGAACCGTCCACGCCCCGCGACGACTTCGACACCCTCGCCTTCGAGGCGTTCGGGGGAGTCCACGGGGGCGATGGTCTGCTGGGTGCTGCGGACGTGGTCCATGACCTGGGCGAAGTCGACGCGGACCTCGCCGACGTGGACGCCGAAGCGGTCAGCCGTCCGGGCGTCCTGGGCGCGCTTCGCGGCGGCGAGGATCGCCTTCGACGGCACGCACCCGGTCCAGAGGCAGTCGCCGCCCGTGCGGTCGGACTCGATGAGCACCACCTTGGCGCCGACGCCGGCGGCGCCGACCGAGGCCACGAGCGCAGCGGTGCCGCCCCCGATGATGGCGAGGTCGTAGGTCGTGGTCATGGAGGCTCCGGGAGCGATGAGATCGGGAAGGTCAGGCATGTTCGGCGGCGCGGACGTCGCCCGTGGGAAGGCGCCAGACGTTGGGCTCGGCAACCGCCACGCGGATGCGGGAGCCGACGCTCGGGGCGTGGTCCGTGCGGACGCGTGCCACGACGATCGGCGCGCCGGGGAGGGCGAGCTCGAGCTCCACGCGGACGTGTGAGCCGAGGTAGGACGCGACGACCACCGTCCCGACGACACCCGTCGTGCCGAGCTCGACGTGCTCGGGGCGGATCACCCCGCAGCGTCCGTCGTCGGGTTCCGAGGTCGACCCGGACAGCTCGGCTGCCAGCGTCAACGAGACGATGTTCTCCGCCCCGAAGAACCCGGCGACGAACGCCGACGCAGGGCGCTCGAAGAGCTCACGGGGTGGCCCGCACTGCACGATGCTGCCGTCGAGCATGACGCCGAGCTGGTCGCCGAGCTCGGCGGCCTCCTCACGGTCATGGGTGATGTAGAGCGAGGTCGTCGGTCGCGAGCGGTGGAGGTCGACGATCAGCGCGCGCAGCTCGGCGCGGCGGTTCGGGTCGACCGCGGACAGCGGCTCGTCGAAGAGCAGCAGGTCCGGCTCGATCGCCAGCGCGCGCGCCAGGTTGACGCGCTGCTGCTCGCCGCCGCTCAGCCCGCGGACGGAGCGATCCGCGAACCCGGCGAGCCCCATCTGGTCCAGCAGGACCCTGGCGGTCTCTCGTCGCTCGTCGTGATCCACACCGCGGGCGCGCAGCCCGAAGCTGACGTTCTCGGACACGGTCAGGTTCGGGAACAGCCGCGGCTGCTGGAACACGACGCCGATGCGGCGCTTGGCCGTCCTGACCCCGTCGAGGTCGCGGCCGTCGAGGACGATCCGCCCGTCGGTCAGCGGCACGAGCCCCGCAACCGCGCGCAGCAACGTGGTCTTGCCAGCCCCCGACGGACCCACGAGCGTGGTCATGGTCCTGGCGGCGACATGCAGGTCAACGCCACGCAGCACGATCGAGCGGCCGGGCGCGACGGTGACGCGCTCCAGCACCAATCCGCCGTGCTCGTCCATCGCCGTCCCTGTGTTGTCGTGTCCCAGCGTGCCGTGTCAGCCCGCGAGGATCTCCTCGAGCCATCGCGCGTCGAGTCGCTCGACCTCGCTGGCATCGAGCTCGGGGAGCGGCCTGCCGAAGTCCGCGAGGACGTACGGCGAGTCGTCGGTGTCGGCGAAGAGGTTGCGGTCGGTGGCGGTGAGGCGACCGAGGTCGAGGACGGTCGGGACGCCGAGGACCAATGGAGCCGCCTTGATCGACTGCAGGTTCGGCTCGAGCAGGACGTTGGCGAGCACGAGGGCGGCGGCGGCGTCACCGGCGTTCGCGGGGATCGTGACGAAGCTCACGTTTGACAGCGTCCCGCTCTCCAGCACGAACGGTGTGCTGGTCTCGGGGAACTGGCCGGTGGAGACGGCAGCGGCGACGAAGCCCGGTGCGTAGGACATGGCCAGGTCGACCTGCCCGTTGCCGAACAGCTCGTTGAGCTCGGCCTCGCTCTCGGGGAAGGCATCCCCGCCCCGCCACATGAGGGGCTTGATCTCGGTGAGGAAGGCGAACGCCTCGTCCTCGCCGAGGGCCTGGACGGCCTGCCGGACGAAGGCGGAGCCGGTGAAGTCCGGAGGTGCTGGGTAGGTGAAGCGGCCGGGGTTCGCCGTCGCGTAGGCGAGGATCTCGGCGAAGTCGGTCGGCGGGGTCTCCGTCCGGGCCGTGTCGTGGGCGAACAGGAACGCAGCCCGGCTCCACGGTGACTCGCGTCCCTCGACGGGAACGCCGAAGTCGCTGGTGATCGTCGGGTCGTCGGGAGCGAGCAGCGACGCGTTCGGCAGCTCCGACGCCCAGCCCTCGAGCCAGAGGTCGTTCTCGACGCCGAGCGCGAAGTTGGCCCCGTTGATCCAGATCATGTCGACGGAGCCGTCGTCGGTGCCGGCGCGGACCTCGGAGATGACCCGGTTCACGGCGTCGACGGTGTTCTCGATCGGGACGCGGTTCAGCGTCACGCCGAGCTCGGCGAGCCGGGGGCCAACGGCGTCGTCGAGGTAGGCGTTGATGCGGTCATCGCCTCCGTAGAGCCACCAGTCGACGGTTTGTCCTCGGGCCTGGAGGAGCGTGAGCTCCCAGTCGCCGGGGTCCAGCGCCTGCGTTGCCGCGTCGGTGCCACAGGCTGCAAGGGCCACGCCCGCGATCAGCGGGAACGCGGACAGGCGGAGACGACGACGAACGGACACGCGGGGACCTCGGGTGGTGCAGGGCAGGACGGACGCACCCTATTCGGTGCGTGGGAGACAACGTCCTGCCATGTCGCCCTCGCCCCGGACTGTGCCCTGGCCGACAGACATGCTCGTCAGGCGGTGGAGTCCGCGACCGAGGAGCGGCGGCGCAGCAGCGCCAGGCCCCCGAACGCCATCGCGGCCGCGGTGGTGGTGCCTCCGCCCGTCAGCGGCAGCTCTGCGTCCGGCGCTGCGGTCCGGCGCGCGTCGTCCACGTCATCGGGAGGCGGTGACGCTGCCGGCGTGGGGTCGGCTTCAGGATCGGGGTCCTCGGAGCCATCGGGCTCGTCGTTGATGAGCGGACCAGTCGCGGAGATCTGGAGCGGCGGCGACTCGCTGCCGACCTCGCCAACCGTGACGGTCAGCACGATGTCTTCGACGACGTCGTCGGTGTCCACGGTGACGACCAGCTCTCCGTGCTCGCCGGGAGGGATGGCGTCGAGGACGGCGGCGACGCCGATCGCGCTGATCTCGCACGGTGCGGTGCAGCCGACCGGGGTTGCGCCACCGTCGATCACGACGTCGACCGAGATCGGTTCGGTCGTCGTGTCGGTGTCGTTGGGAACGTCGATGATCGCGACGAAGGCGTCGCCGACCGCGACATGACCCGGCGCGACGGTGACCGTCGTGCCGCCGAGGTCGATCGACCCGCCACCCGCCGCCGACGTGTCGTGGTCCAGGGTCATCACGAGGACGGTCGTGCTCCCCATGGGCGCGACGGTCGAGACCGTCGGCGTGGCGTCCGCGAACGCAGGGCCGATCCAGAGCGTCGTGACGGCGAGCGTCACGGCAGCGATCAACCCGATGGGCATGGAGACGGCGAGACGCACGACGCTGTCCCTCCGGATGATCGCGGGCGTTGCGATCCCCGTCGGGCGCAGTCGGTCACGCTCAAGCGTCTGGGGCGATGGAGTATGGAGGGATCTTGGCAAAAAGCGCGCAACCCAGGGTTCGGGGCTGATCTGAGGCTTTCCAGAGCCGTGGCGATTTGGTGTTCCCACGCGTCGACCGTTGGTGTCCCCACTCCTGACTCTTGCATGAACCGTTGTGGCCAGGCGGGCGTCGTACGATCGGGCGACCAAGAGGGGGAAGTGACTATCGAAGACAATCTGCTGCTCACCATCGTGCTTGCGACGGTGACGTCTTCAACCGCGGCCGCGCTGATCAACGGGTGGTTCGCCGGTAAGGCGAAGTCGCGCGAACTGGAGCATTCGGCGGATCTCCAGCGTGCCCAACTCGAGCACGGAGACATCACGAGACGTCTGCAACTTGAACGCGAGACGTATGCCGAGGCCCGCGACGCCCACCTTCCCCAGCTGGCTGCCGCCATTGCCTTCCTCTACGGGGAGTGGATGGACTGGGAGCATCAAGAGCAAGAGTCCCCTCTTAGAGACAGCCCCGAGCGCAGCAACGAAGTAGCGAGCTGGGCCGACCTCTTGGGCCGCCTTCTGCACGTAGCGCTCCGCCACCCGGCTGCCGAGATCCGGGTCGCTGTTGACGGCGCCCGCAACTCGATCGAGTGGTCCACATTCAACTTCGATGAAACGAAGGCGAACAAGCCGTCCCGCCAGACGTATGCAGATTGGATCGGGACCCTCAGAGCGGCAACAGAACGAATGCACGAACTGGCTCGGCTTCCTGAGTGACCGGCAACCGGTCCTCGTGGTCTCGCCTGTTCTCGACCGCCGCTCTTGGTGCAACAAGACGGGCGGTGGAATGGAGTTCGTCATGTCCTCGTCGAGGTCAGTGCTTTGTGGCTTTGTGGCGGTCAGAGGAGCGGGCGACGCGGTCAGCCACATGGGTGGCCGTGGGATGCGCGGTCACCTCAGGCTGCCGAGGCTCTCAGGGTTCGACTGCTGATCAGACCTTGGAACGAGCGGGAGGCTCGGCGATCCACGCAAACAATGTTCAAGCTCAGTGGCGACCAGGGGACGGCCAAAGCCAAGGTGGTGTCGGTGGTCGCTCGAGTTTCTTGGAGCCTTGGCTGGTGACGATCTCTTCGAGGCACAGTGCGCAAGATGGTGCGGCGAGTAGCGGTAAGAACTCATCGTGATCGAGAATGACCCGATCAAGGCTGCTCTGGAAGCCCTCGACTCCGATCATGTCGAGGCGGAAGTTCGCGCGTTCAACCTGAAGAGCCAGGGTTCGCGGCTCAAAGCAGCAATGCACGAGGCAGCCCATGCCGTCGTCGGCGCGGTCGAGGGCATGGCGGTCGGGCCGGTGGCCATCTGCGCACCCACCGGGTCGGACGACACGGGTTGGGGCGGCCGGGCGGTGGTCGACGTCGGCAATCCCTCAGAACTCAGTGAAGTGGTGCCTGGTGTGCGAGTGGCTGTGGCCGGCGCGGCCGTGGAAGGAATTCCGGTTGGGGTGACTGATCTTCCGACGTGGGGGGAGGATCGCCCGAAAGCTGAGGCGTTCTGGGATCGGGAAAGGTTGAGCGAGGAAGAGTGGGAAACGTTGGTGCAGAGGGAGTTCCGTGCAAGCCAAGCGATCTGCCGCGACTACCTTGGCGCGATTGAGGTCGTCGCGAACGCGCTGGTTGAATCGGTCGACTCAGACGCACCAGAGCGCGGTGGCTGCCTCTCCGGAGCCGTGACTCGTGGGATGCTCAACGAAGAACTCGGAGTGGACGTTCAGGAGGCGCCCGACGAATGGCTCGACTGCGACTGCGGTACGCACGGTCTCGGATGAGTTCAGCCCCGGCCACTGGCGTGCTGCCGGGGTTCGGTATCCGGTCGGGTCGCGGCTGAGGACCATCCTTCGTCATCGTCTTCAACGTTGAGCAGGGGATGGTCTCGGCTTCCTTCGTAGAACTTGGCCTGGTGGCGGATGTTGCAGGCCGCGCTGGACATCGCGACGCGGAGGATGTTGCGGACCAAGCCAGTGAACTTGCTCTGCCCGCGGTCGAGGTTCTCGGTATCGGGGTTCTTGATGCTGCCGAAGAAGCCCTCGACGTAGGTGCGACGGTTGTAGGCCAGCGTCCAGTCCTTCGTTCCCCACGCGTGGGGTTGGAAGAGCTTGTTCAGGCGATCCGACCTGACCGTGATGCGTCCGCTGTCGGCTGTGCAGCATCGCGGCAGCGACGTTGGCGTCTGAGCGTGTCGGATCACCGGAAGCCCGGCACTCTCGAACGGCTCGACCGTCTCCGGACGCAGCGCGCAGCCCACCTTGCCGCTGACAGCCGGACATTGAAGGATCGCGCGGCCAGAAACGTTCGGACGCTCGTGGATGGTCAAGGCGTAGGTTTGGCGCTTGTCGATGAGCCCGTTGAAGTTGCGCCGCGCCTCGGGGGTGGCGCGAAGGCCGGGGCTGGGAATGTCGTAGAGCTCCTCGGGGAGGCTGGGGCAATAGCCGCGGCCAGCGTTGATGAGGATGCCGTCGAAGTCGCTCGGCTTCTGGTCGTCTGAGCGAAGGTCGAGGTGCTGCCAGATGCCACGAAGACGAAGCTCGTCGGCCCAGCGGCCCACGGCCTTGTGGGAGTAGAGCCGGTCGCCGAGGATGTCGGTCACTTGCTGTCCGCGGCGGTTGAGGCTGTCGATCATCATCAACGTCGGCGCGACGACGTCGGTGCTCGCGGGGGAGATGCTGAGCGCTTCGAGGACGATCGGGATGGTGGGTTCGCCTGGCCTGGGAACCCTGACGGCCGCATCGACGACGTAGCCGGTGTAGAACTCCTTGCCTCCAGACTTGGCGGTCTTGCGCCCGATAGTGGCTTCGACCTCGCGATGGACGCGACGGCCGGTCGGACCAGTAGATGCTGCTGGTCCTGTCTCGTCCGGCTCGGGTTGTCCGTCCGACACCTCGCCTTCTGTTGCCGCGTCCTGATCTTCCGTCTCGGCTCGAGCGTCGTCCGCGATCCCAAATCTCTGGGAGGAACGTCCTTGGGCCCAGATGCCTGTGCCGTCCACGGCGTACCAGCCGGTCCCCACGTCGTCGACGATGCTTGCGCTGAGAAGATCGTCGATGAGCGCTTGAAGCGCGAGGCTGCGACGCGCGAGCTCGGCGTCGGACACGCGGTCCGCCTCGTCTCGCGACGCCCGCTCGATCTCGGTGTAGTAGCCCCGTTGGTGGAGTCGCTTCGCGAAGTAGTTGACGTGGCTCTTCTTGATCCGGCCCGTCTTTCCTGACGCGGTCGTCCATCGTGTTCCGAGCTCGGTCTGTTTCTCTATGGAGATGCCGGTCCGGAGCACGTTGAAGCACGTGGTGGACTTGAACGAGCCGGCGCACTCGATGCCGAGGTAGTAGCCGATCAGCAGCGTGCGGATCGGAACTCTCCGTGGGCGGCCCTGCGGCGCGTTGGCGAGGAGGTTGTCGATGTGCTCGACGGTGCGTGCGGTGTCGATGAGGTGCACGGCGCGGTCGACGTGGTCGTCTGGGATGCGAAGGTGCTTCATGACGTACCCCCGCGCAGCTCGAAGCGATCCGATGCCGGGGACGGCAGAAGCGCGACGACGTCAGTGATGGTCCGCGCGCTGGTGAGTCCGGCGGCCTGCATGAGCACGGGAAGGGACACTCCGCTGAGGAGCAGGTCTGCGATCCAAGTGGTGCGCAGTCGTCCTTGCTCGATGTAGGGCACGTCACCTTCGAAGATCGCGAGGCTGTAGACCGCTGCGGAGAGGTTCCGTCGGGTCTGGCTGGTCGCGACGACGAGGTCCTTGGCCCCCAGGCCGATCAGGCCGCGTCGCACAACGTGCTCGAACCGGCGACGCACCCAGACCTCGCGGGGGACGCGGTCGATGACGTCGACGTTGATCCCGTCGTCGCCGGTATCGGTGATGTGGTGCAGCCGCAGGTTGCGCAGGTCCGCGGAGTCCAGGCCTGCACCCAGC
>CBDTYW010000147.1:0-9326 GCA_965364735.1 uncultured Nitriliruptoria bacterium | reverse complement strand
GGTCGTGGCCACGGCGGCCCGCGTGGCGGCCACGACCACGCCGACGCCCCGGCCGACACCACGGCTGCCTGACACCTCCCCGAGAGCAACGCCCCCGCCATCAGGCGGGGGCGTTGCCCGTGCGAACGCAGGCGACGTCAGGCGAAGATGTCGCGGTCCTTGGTGCGCCAGGCCATCGCGAAGCGGCCGGCGGCCTTGGGCTTCGTGAGCCAGGCGATGCGCGACCCCTGCTTGGTGTCGGCGAGGACCTGCTCGACGAGCCACGGGGTGACCGTCTCGACGCGGTCGCCGAGGATGTTGAAGATCTTCTTGACCTTGTCCCACTCGGCCGAGCCCGGCTCGTAGTCCGACGTCAGCAGGTCGGTGGCCACGATGCCGGGCGAGATCGCCCCGACGCGGACCTTGGAGTCCTTGCCGAGGTCCTTGACGAGCGCCTTGCGCAGGTAGGCGACGGATCGCTTCGACGCCCCGTAGACGCTGAGCCCGTCCTGGGTCTGCCCGTCCGAGCCGAAGCCCTCGAAGACGTAGACCGCGCCGTGCCCCTGCGCCTGCATCTCGGTGATCGGGATGCGCATGCCGTGCATGGTGCCGAGGACGTTGGTCTCGACGACGTCAGCGATCTCGTCCGCCGTCAGCTCCCACAGCGGCTTGCGTTCGTGGGAGATCCCGGCGTTGTTGATCCAGATGTCGACAGCGCCGAACTCGGCGACCGTGGCGTCCCACAAGGACTGCAACGACGCGGGATCCCGGACGTCGACGGCGACCCCGAGCGCGCGTGATCCTGCGTCGATCTCGGCCACCGCAGCGTCGACGGAGCCGGACGAGCGCCCCGTGATCACGACGTTGCAGCCGGCCTTCAGGAACTCCCCGGCCATCCCGCGGCCGATCCCCCGGGTCGATCCGGTGATGACGACGGTGCGATCGCCGCGGCCGGAGCCGGTGGCGGTCGCAGCTGACGTGGCAGTCATCAGGACTCCTGCCAGGTCAGCAGGCCGAAGGTCGTGAAGACGAGGTTCTCACCTTCGGCGAACTGCCACGCGACCGAGAAGCTTCCTTCGTCGTCGATGAGGAACTCGCGGCCCTTGAGCTTCATGGCCTCGCCGGAGAAGTGCTGGGAGATGTAGTTGGCCCGGCCGTACGCCATGGCGTTGCCCCACGCGCCGGGTCCGTGGAACGTCGTCCGCGAACCCTGACGCTCGCGCTCGACCGTCCAGGTGCGGTCGAACACGCCGGTGACCTCAATGGTCTGGCGTGAGCGCAGCAGGTCGATCGGCTCGTGCGTGATCGTTACCTGGTTCTCGCCGAGGAGCTTCTGGTCCGGCCCGTAGACCTCCATCTTCCCGCTCCACGTGCCGGCACGCTTCGTCGGGAGGATCTGCGGCTTCGGGCCACGACGCTCCTCGAGGTCGCTGAACGCGTCGATCCGCTTGCGCGTCTCGGTGTTGGTCTCGTAGTCGAACGCGACCTTGTAGACGCCGTTGAAGACCGCGCAGATCGTCGGGCCGTCGTAGAGCAGCGACGAGTAGACCTGCGTCTCGCCGTCCTCGAGGATGTGGACCATCGTCTTGAGGTCCGCCTGCCAAGCGGGCGAGTAGTAGTGCGCGTCGACGAGTCCGCCGAAGGGCTCACCGGCACCGTAGAAGTCGGGCCCGAGGTAGATGCGGTGCTGGTCGGAGTCCTTGACCTGGAACTCGAACTGGTCGCCGAGCTCGAAGCGGGCACGCAGCGGTCCGCCGCCGATGAGCTCGGTGCGCATCCAGTAGGTCGTCTCCCCGTTCTCGAAGACGCTCGCTCTGGAGACCTCCTCGAATCCTTGGTGCACGCCCGTCGGGTCGAAGACGGACGGACGCCCGTACCACTCTCCGGTGATCTTCTGCTGCCACTCGGACGGCGTCGCGTCGGAGTCGGTGTTCTCGGTCACAGCCATGTCAGTTCCTGCGGTGTTCGTTGGTGAGAAGAGGTCAGGACGGCAGGTCCTGGTCGGCGAGCACGCCACGAGCGCGTTCGGAGTCGGCCTCGCCCACGAGGCGGGAGACCTGCGCCCAGACGACGTCCACGTCCGGGTCGAAGATGATGCTGCGGTTCGCACGGTCGCGCCCGGCGAAGTCTTCACCGAACAACACGTCGCTCGTCGCCTCTGACAGGCCTGCGTCGACGAGGACGAACCAGTGGTCGAGGTAGGCCTCCATCCACGACTCGGCCTCGATGTAGGCGGCCTCGTCGGAGCGGTACGCGAGCATCCACGGCGACATGATCGCGAGCTGGCGCGTGTTGAGGTGCGCCGGCTCGAGCCCCGGGTTCGCGCGCGCCTCGGTGCAGATCGCGTCGATCGGCATGTAGACCTCGTCGAGGTAGGCGAGGTTCGCGCCGAGGTCGACGCGCGGGATCAGGTCGAGGTGGAACGCGTACGTCGACGCGGCGGCCTGCTCGATCCCGGGTGGGCCGGCCGGGGCCTGGACGCTGTCGAGCGTGAAGTGCGGGATGGCCGAGCCGGGCGCGGTGAACGCGAACACCATGTGGCTGTCGAGGCCGAGCGCCGGGACGCCGAGGCTGATCGTCACGAGCTTGTGCACGGGACCACCGTGGAAGACCCGCACCGTCCCGCACTCCTCGCCGCCGGGCATCTGCGAGCGGAACGTGAGCCATGCCCCGCCGTCTGCTCCGAGCACCTCGTCCAGACCGAACCGCTCGACGATCTTGTCGAGGGTCCTGAAGGCGTGCTGGGCGGCGAGGGTGGTCACTCCTCGTCCTCGTAGTGCTCGATGTGGTCAGCTCCGCCGTCGGTCTCGAGCACGACGGTCTCCCCACGACGCGCTGCGGACTTGGCCTTGGCGCGCGCAGCCTTCTCCTCGGAGGCCTGCTTGCGGGCAAGCGCCTTCTCGGGCGTGTCGTAGCTCGGACGTCCGTTCGCCTCGGCTTCGGCCCCCACCATCGGGACCTCCTTGTGCAGCCACGCGTTGGCGAGCTCCGCAACCTCGCGGCGCGTCGGCGACGGGATGACCGTGGCGGTGTGCGTCGAGTAGCCGGAGGCGACCCGGTGCGAGTCGATGAGCCAGCCCTTCTCGATGGCCTTCTGCCGACGCTTGCGGTACTCGACCGAGATCCCGTCGGACTTCACGTGCAGCTCGTCGGCGAGGTTCAGAGGCAGGAGCTCGGGGCGCTGGGCCTCGACGACCTGCTGGTCCTCCTTGAAGATCTTGAGCACCCGTCGGGCGGCGTCGCGGTCAGCGATCGCCAGCCACGCTGCCGGGCCCTCGGTCATGAAGCCACGCAGGTTGATCCACTTCGAGATCGTCTTGTGGTCGTTCACCGGCACATGGAGGTTGTAGATGATCATGTCGCCGAGCGGCAGCGACACCTTCAGGATCGACAGGTTCGGGAACCAGAACCCGGCCATCACCTCGGTGGGCTCGCGGTCTTCCGGGTAGAGCTTCTTCCAGAGCCCGGACGGCTGCGGCGGCTCGAGCTTCGAGGTGAAGAAGCCCTCCCACTCACCCAGCGTCATGTCGTACTCGAGGACCTGGGGCTTGTCCTTGTTGCCGAACGAGCCGCCGTGCACGAACGGCGTGTGGCTGAGGTCCATCCCGTTCTCGAGCACGCGGTCGACGTGTGCTGACCAGGTGAACTGGCCTTCGACACGGCGGTACTTCGGGTCGTCGAGGTACGGCAGGTCGGCCAGCGGCGGACGCTCGTCCTCGGGGAGGTCGCCGAGGAACGCGAAGATGATCCCGTGCTTCTCGACCGTCGGGTACCGGTCAACGCGCGCAGTCCGCGGGATCGACGCGTCGACGCCGCTCGCTGGGATGTGCGTGCATGCTCCGGTCGCACCGTCGAACTCCCAGCCGTGATAGGGGCACACGACGCAGTCGCCCTTGATCCAGCCGTCAGACAACGCCCCGCCGCGGTGGGTGCACAGGTCGCTGAGCAGCTGCGGTGAACGATCACTCTGACGTCGGAACAGGACGAACTCCTGGCCGAGCGCGGTCAGGCGGATCGGCTCGTCGTCGAGCTCCGAGGAGAAGGCGAGCCCGTACCAGAAGTTCTTCAGCATGTCTCGTGCCAAGCGTTGGGTGCGGAGGGTGAAGCGATCATGCCGTGATCAGCTGGGGGCTGCCCGGCGATGACGTCGAACGGGCGATCTCCCGCGACGTCATCAGCATCGTTGCCATGAGGATGACCTCGCCGAGGTTGCCGACGAACGGGAACCCGATGGCCGGGTCCACGCCGGCCATGACGAACATCGCGACGCCACCGGCCAACATCGCCGTGGGGCCGCCGGCACGACGGAGGAGCTCACCGAAGATGATGACGCCGATGACGGTCGCGACGGCCGCGAACGGCGAGGAACCCTCACCCACGGTGTAGCGAAGGATCCCGCCGTCGGTGGCCGGCACGAGGTGCAGCTCGAGGAGCTCGGTCGCGGTCCCGAACATCACGAGGACGACCGCGGCCATGGGGCCGACGACCGAGATCTTCGTCCCACGATGCTGGGCGTACAGCCAGCCCGCCGCGACGAGCAGGATCGGGGTCAGCAGGATGTGGCTGACGAACCGGAAGATCGAGAGCGTCGCCAGCGTGTCGCCGACGCCGACCGTGGTGCCAACCGCGACCATCCCGTTGTCGTAGACGAGCGCGAGCGCGATCACGGTGATGATCGTCGTGGCGGGGGCGTGCCCGTCCTGGCGCGCGTGCTTCTGGGTGGCGATCACGATCGCGAGCTGCGCGACGGCGAACGCCGCGAAGGCGAGGTTGAGGAGGTTCACGTCGCGGCTCCTGCGGGGACGGTGGATCGGTCGATGGCCGTGGGGTCGCCGCCGAGGAACGCGTCGATGACCTCGGGAGAGCTCTGGACGTCCTTCGGCTCGCCCTCGATGAGGAGCTGTCCGCCCTCCATCGCGATGAACCAGTTGCACATCGAGGCGAGCAGCGGGATGTCGTGCTCGATGA
Source organism: uncultured Nitriliruptoria bacterium (assembly GCA_965364735.1). Classification (GTDB taxonomy): domain Bacteria; phylum Actinomycetota; class Nitriliruptoria; order Nitriliruptorales; family Nitriliruptoraceae; genus CBDTYW01. The sequence continues at coordinate 4,379 of CBDTYW010000147.1, read as the reverse complement.
TCACGAGCGTCGTGCCCACGTGACGCTTGATCCCCTCGAGCAGCGGACCGAGCGCCTCGGTCTCCTTCTGCGCGACGCCTGCGGCCGGCTCGTCGAGCAGGAGGAGACGCGGCTCCAGCGCGAGCGCGCAGGTGAGCTCGGCGATGCGACGGGTACCCGTCGACAGCTCGCCGATCTGCTTGTCCTTGAACATGTCGAGGCCCATCAGCGCGATGAGCTCGCGGGACTGGACACGCTTGCGGTCATCGCCTCGCGAGAAGCCGATGAGCGCCTCCCAGAGCTTCGACTGGTCGCTGCGCTCGAACGCCGTCATGACCGTCTCGGTGAGGGTCAGCGTCGGGAACAGCGACGCCTCCTGGAAGGAGCGGACGAGCCCGAGCTTCGCGCGGGTCTCCGGACCGGCCTGCGTGACGTCCTTGTGGTCGAAGATGACGCGGCCACGATCGGGCGTGACGAACCCGGCGATGATCTCGAACATGGTGGTCTTGCCGGCACCGTTCGGACCGATGAGGCCCACCGTCTCGCCGGCGTGGATCTCGAGCGACATCCCACGGACGGCCTGGACTCCGCCGTACGCCTTGGCGACGTCGTCGACGACGAGGATCGGGTCGTTGCGCCACGCCTTCACGGGCTCGCGCACCTTGACCTCGAGCCTCGGCTTGGGGACGACGTCGGCGCTGACCGCGTCGATCAGCGACAGGTCCTCGGTCAGGGAGATGCCGGAGCGGGCAGCAGCACGACGGACGAACGCGGCACGTGGGGTTCGGAGCAGGCCGGAGATCCCGCCGGGGACGAGCACGATGATCAGCAACGAGCCGAACGCGTGCAGGGCCTGGCCGGCGAAGTCGAGGTCGACGAGGCGCGGGATGCCGATGACGTAGAGCGCGCCGAGGAGCGGGCCCATGAGGATCCCGATGCCTCCGAGCACGGTCATGATGACGACGTCGATCGAGAGCGACGCGAGGAAGAACGGCGAGGTCAGCTGCGGGAGCGAGTGTCCGTAGACGGCGCCACCGAGACCGGCGAACGCCCCGGCGACGGCGTAGGCCTGCAGCGTCGTCACGTTGCCGCGGATCGTGAAGGCGCGGGCGGCGTCCTCGTTGTCGCGCAGGGCGACGAGACGACGTGCGATGCCGCTGCGCCTCAGGTTGCCCATGACCCACGCGGCCAGGAAGAACATCGCGAGCGCGACGAAGTAGTACTCCTTCGCCGTGGCGAGGTCGTTGCCGAACAGGATCGGCTGGCCGGGGTCGATGCCGCCTCCGAACATCCACGGCTGACGCAGGATCCAGGACTGTGTGGCAAGCGCGAACGCGAGCGTCGTGACCGCGAGCAGCAGCCCCCGTACCCGGAGCGCCGGAAGACCGATCGCGACCGAGACCGCCGCGCCGAGGCCGGCCCCGTAGACAAGCCCGAGGCCGAAGATGTTGGACTGCGAGGAGATGTACCAGGACGCGTACGCGCCGAAGGCCGCGATCGCGACCTGGCCGAGGGAGAGCTGGCCGTGCAGGCCGGACAGGAAGCCGACCGACATCCCGATGATCGCGAACGAGAGCACCGAGGTCAGGACGCCGGCCTGCTCGTTGGACATCACGGTCGGCAGCAGCAGCCCGACGACCCCGCCGATCGCGGCCATCTTGAACGGCGCGGAGCGGATGGACGGGAGCATCGCGACCGCGTACGGGAGCGGACGCCACGGGGCGATCGCCGACCACGACTCCTTGTCCCGTTCACGCGATCCCTCGCGGGTCTGGAAGAGCAGCGCGACGAGGATGATCCCGAAGAAGACGAGGGCGACGAGGCTCTGCGAGCTGGTCTTGATCGTGATGATCTGCTCGATGAGGCCCGCGCCGATCCCGGCGACGAACGCGACGGGGAGGTTGCGCATGCGAGCGATGACCGACGCGGTCAGCGCGGGCAGGAGCAGCGACAGACCGAAGGCCTGGCCGATGACGAGGCCGCGTGTCGGCAGGACGAGGATCGCGGTCATCGCCGCGATCCCGCCGGCGAGCGCGAACGTGAGCGTCGACATCAGCCGCGGGCTGAGCCCGGCCATGGACGCGGCGTCCTTGTTCGCCGCGGACGCGCGGATCGCGAGCCCGAAACGGCTGCGACGCAGGAACGTGAACAGGGCGATCATCGCGAGCGGCGAGAGGACGAGCATGGCCGAGTGGGCCTGCGTGATGCGCGTCGGGCCGATGAAGAAGTCGGGGAAGCCGGCGGGTCGCGGGAAGACCGTGCCGCTCAGCGCAAGCGAGTTCACGACGATCGCGAAGACGGTCAGGAACGACGCGAGCACCAACGTCGCGACCATGGACATGAGCTTCGGCGCCCCGTCGAGACGACGCAGGATCACCGCGTCGGTGAACGCTCCGAGCGCCGCCGAGGTCGCGATCGCGAGGACGAAGGCGATCCAGTACGGCACGCCGAACGTCGCGACCAGCAGGCTCAGGATCGCGGCGCCGAATGCCCCGATCTCGCCGTGGGCGAAGTTGATGAAGCGGCGGCTGCGGAAGACGAGGACGAGCCCGACCGCGAGCAGGCCGTAGGTGAGCCCGAGGTTCAGGCCGAGGACGAGGATGCCGGGGGTGATCATGGGTCAGGCCCCCAGCCCGGCTGCGGCGCCCTGGAGGTAGACCGAGCGCAGGATGTCCGGACGGTCGAGGAGCTCCTGGGCGGGGCCGTCGAACCGGACCTCACCCTTCTCCATGTAGTAGGCGTGGTCGACGAGGGAGAGCGCGACGTTGACGGACTGTTCCACGAGGACGACGGCGGTCCCCTGGCTGTTGATCTCGCGGACCATCTTGAGCAGGTCTGCGACGATGACCGGCGCCAGCCCGAGCGAGAGCTCGTCGATCAGCAGCAGCCGTGGCTTGAGGATCAGGGCCTTGGACAGCGCGAGCATCTGCTGCTCACCGCCGGACAGCGTCTGGGCGAGCTGGTTGCGCCGCTCCCCCAGCCGCGGGAAGACGTCCATCGACTTCTCGATGCCGGCGTCGACCGTCTTGCGGTCCGCGCCCAACGAGTAGCCGTAGACGCGCAGGTTCTCGATGACGCTCATCGGCCCGAAGACGGCCTTGCCGCCGGGGACCTGCGAGATCCCGGCCTGCACCCGCGCCGAGGTGGAGGCGTACGTGATGTCGTGACCCTCCATGCGGACCGAGCCGTTCCAGGGCTGTCCGAGCCCGGAGATCACGCGCAGCAGGGTCGACTTGCCGGCCCCGTTGGTGCCGAGGAGCGCGACCATCTCGCCCTCGTCGACGGTGAAGTCCACGCCGAAGAGGATCTGGACCTGGCCGTAGCCGAAGTTGATGCCGCGGGCAGCGAGGAGCGGGATGTGCTGGCCGGCGTTGCGCCGGACGAGCACCTGCTGCTCGCTGACGATGCCGTCGATCGTGCGGTCGAGGTCCGGAAGCACGTGAGCGGACGCGCGGCGCAGCGTGACGGCGCCGGCGAGGGCCGGGAGGCCGGCGAGCGCGACGGCCCACCTCGATCCGAACCTGCTGTCGATCCCGGACATGATCGAGAGCCCGACCGCGCCGCCGACGATGGCGAACATCGCGGTGCCGGCAGCTGCGGCGAACGAACGGACGCGCGGCGGGAGCACGGACAGCAGCAGGGTGTCCACGCGCGAGATCGTCAGCGTCTGGGCGGCGATCGCGATCGCGAACACGAGCACGGTCAACCATGGACCGGGCATGAAGACGGCCACGATCAGCAGCGGCAGCACGGCGATCTGGAACGCCGCGGCCTGGGTGAGCGACTGTTCGTCGGAAGCTCGGTACGCGGCCTCGAGGTGTCGGGCGTCGAAGACGACCGCGAGCACCGCCGCCGAGGCGATGATCGCGAGCATCACCGGACGCTCGAGGCTGTCGCCGCCGAACCGGTCGGTGATGAGGAAGCTCATGAAGGTGAGGAGCGGGAGCATCGCGATCCCGGCGACCGCCTGGACCACGAGCACGCCGGTGGCGGTGGGGCGCGAGCCGAGGCGGCTCAGCGCTTCACGACGAGTCCCGAAGTCATCGTCCACCACGACGTCGTCGGACACGACGGCGCGGACGCGTCGGAGATCCGGCGCACCGACGCCCGGGTCCTGGATGGTCGCGAGCAGCGGGAGCGAGCCGACCGCGACGGCGATGCCCGCGCCGATCGCGGCATCGAGACCCGCGATCTGCTGGACCATCGCGGCGAGCGCGACGGCGCCGAACTGCGCTGCGCGGAAGCCGCCGAGCAGACGTGGACGTCCGCCGGGCTCGTAGAGGTCGAGCATGAGCGGACGGGCGACGGCGACCGACGCGGCGACCGCGACGCCTCCGAGCAGCGCGTACAGCCCGATCGCGTCAGCGGCCAGCAGCGCGACGCCGGCGAGCCCGGCGATC
>CBDTYW010000146.1:0-9447 GCA_965364735.1 uncultured Nitriliruptoria bacterium | reverse complement strand
AACGAACGTGGTGAGTCAACGACGGGGCGCTGCCCGCGCGGTTGGCCCAGCATCGCCCGACGTGCCAGAGCGTGTCCGAACGTATTCCAGCGTGACCAACGGCGCAAGCGCGGCAAGCGCGGGCAACGGGATGGCTCAGGGGCAGCCGCCTCCGGAGTCGGGGCCGCGGCCGCACATCGACGTGCCCTCGACGGACTTCACGGTGAAGCCCTCGCCCGACTCGTCGGGGGTGGCGAAGATCACGAGACGTTCGCCGAACTGTGCGTCGTCGCCGAGGCCCACGACGTCCACGGTGACCTCACCGAGGTCGCCGACGTCGGGGCCGTCGCTGATGACGATGCGTGACGCGGGGTCGACCGACGCACGCAGCTCCGCGACGATGTTGGCGAGCTCCACGAGCGTCTCGGCGGTCGGCAGCGACCCGTGGTCGGCGACGATCTGCGACGTCACGTCGTCGGTCTGGCCGAGGAAGGCCAGGTAGCGGCTCGACGACCAGCCGATCACCCCGTCGACCTCGACCTCGATCCAGATCGATGACGGCATCAGCCGAGCTCTGCCCGTGGCCCGGACGTCATCTTCGAGCGAGGTCAGCCGTGCGATCACGTCGTAGTCGGTCCACGGGCCCACGCGGACGTTGAGCACGTCGTCCGCGCCCACGCCGACCACCGCGAGCGTCGCCGGGAGGCCCTGCACCGGAGGCCCGTCGTAGGCCTCGCCGGGAAGCTCCTCCTCGGACAGGCCATCTGACGGATCCGGGGATTCCGTCGGCGTCTCGGTCGTCGTCGGAGTCACCGTCGGGGTCGGTGACTCGGTCTCGGTCTCGGTCACCGTCGCCGTGATGGTGGCGGTCGGTGTCGGCTCGACCGACGGGTCCCCGCCGCAGCCCGCGACGATCAGCGCGAGGGTGGCGATGGAGCCAGTCATCAACCTGCGGACACGAACGGACGGGCGCATGAGCTCTCCTTGGGCTCCCACAGGATCAGACGAGGTGACCCGTGCGACAAGGGCCGAAGGGCCCGCCGAGGTCGGGCCGTCTCCGCGCTGCGTCGTGGGTCTGGAGCCGGCGTCGCTCGAGCTCCGAGGGCGCACGCCCCGATCACCTGGCCGGGTCAGACGCCACGTCAGCATCCCGCCCTCGTCCCGGCAGCGGCGTGGATCGTGCGACGTGAGCGCCCCGCGACGACCCCGCCCCGCGACAGTCCCGCGCCGCAACAGCCTCAGAGCAGCTTGGCCGCCGCAGCCAGCGCGCGCTCGGCGTGGGGCTTCGCCTGCGCCTTCTTCCAGTGCTTCACGATCGTGCCGTCAGCGTCGATGAGCACCGACGAGCGGATGACGCCGATGATCGTCTTGCCGTAGTTGACCTTCTCGCCGTACGCCCCGTACTTCTCCATCACGCCGTGCTTCGGGTCGGCCAGCAGCGTGAACGGCAGCTTGTGGTTCGCCGCGAACGAGGCGTGCGACTCGACGGTGTCCGGCGACACGCCCAGCACGGTGATCCCGCGCTCGGTGAACTCCGACCAGCGGTCGCGGATGTCGCAGGCCTGCGTGGTGCAGCCCGGCGTCTCGTCGCGCGGGTAGAAGTAGAGGAGCACGGGCGCCCCGCGGAGGTCCTTCAGCGCGACCTTGTCGCCGTTCTGGTCCTTGAGCGTGAACAGCGGGGCCTTCTTGCCGGTTTCGATGGGCATGGGGAGGTCCTCGTCGGGTGCGGGGCGGGCGCCCACGATACGACCCGCGGACGGATGCGCTCGCGCCCGCACGACCAGTGCGCTGCACTCGCGGCATGACCGAGGAGCCGCACGTGCTGCAGGACCGCATCGCCATCGTCACCGGGGGAGCGCAGGGGATCGGCCGCGCCGTCGTGGAGCGGTTCGCCGCAGCGGGCGCGGTGGTCGTCGCCGCCGATCTCGACGGAGACCTCGCCGAGCAGGCCGCGACGGAGGTCGGTGGCGCGGTGACGGGCGTGGCCTGTGACGTCGCCGACGAGGCCGCGGTCGCCGCGATGGTCGAGCGCGTCGTTGCCGAGCACGGCCGCCTCGACGTGCTCGTCAACAACGCCGGCATCACCCGCGACGCGATGATCCACCGGATGGAGCTCGACGCGTTCCGGCAGGTCATCGACGTGCACCTGCAGGGGACGTGGCTGTGCACCCGGGCGGCGGTCGCGCACATGCGCGCACGCGACGGCGGCGGGGCCATCGTGAACATGTCGTCGATCTCGGCGAAGGTCGGCAACCTCGGGCAGACGAACTACGCGGCCGCGAAGGCGGGGATCGTCGCGATGACGAAGTCGACGGCGCGAGAGGGCGCCCGGTTCGGGATCCGTGCGAACGCGATCCAGCCGGGCCTGATCCGCACCGCCATGACCGAGGCGATGCCCGCAGACGTGTTCGCCGAGAAGGTCGCCGGGATCCCGCTGGGCCGCGCGGGCGAGCCGTCGGAGGTCGCCGAGGTCGCGCTGTTCCTGGCGAGCGACCAGTCGTCGTACGTCACCGGGGTGTCGATCGAGGTCGCCGGCGGACGACACATGTGAGCGGCCTGATCGGCATCAGTCGTCGGAGTTGAGCGCCTTGAACTCCTGCATGATCTCGGCCGTGTCGCCGAGGTCGGGGCGTTCCTCGCGACGACGCAGCTCCTCGCAGACCTGAGGCGGTGGCGTCGCAGCAGCGGCCTCGCGCTCGCGCAGGAGCGGGGCGCTGGCCATCGACGATCCGGCTGGGGTGGGGTCGGCGAACCGGGCCCGGAGCTCGTCAACGGCGGACGGCGGCTCGGGCTCGTTCAGGTCCTCGGCGCGCAGCACGAACACCTCGGGCTCGACCGAGCGGTCACCCGCGGACCACGAGGCCCCGCCCAGCACCGGGGACGGCTCGCGGCGGATCGGACCCGTCGGCGTCGACGGTGGCTCCCATCCGGACAGCAGGGGTGCAGGCCTGTCGGCCTGCTCGGGGGCCGACAGCAGGGCAGACGGGGCGTGGCTGCCATGGTGCTCCGGCACGCTCACGACCCCGAGGAGCATCAGGCCGTAGATGACGCGCGCCGCGTCGAAGTGGCCGTGGCCGACCATGTCGGCGAGCTCACGGATCGTGTGACGACCGTCGACGCGGGCGAGCATCGCGATCTCCTCCGGCACCAGCCCAGCGGTCGCGCGGGCACCGACGACGAGCGACGGGACCATGTCGAGGTCCGGTACGGAGCGGGAGAGCTGCGCCCACTCGGTCTGCCGGCGCGCCACGTCGAGGAGGACCTCCTCGAGCTTCATCTCGCACGGCACCTCGTTCCGCATCCGTGTGCTCGGCGTCCAGTCGAAGGAGCCGCGGCGCATCCGCAGGATCTCGAAGACCGCGTCGAGGGTCTGCTCACGCAGGACCAGGCTGACCGCTTCCTCGAGCGCGAGCCCCCGCTGGACGAGGACGAGCCCGAGCCGTCGGTCCGTCGAGCCGCCCTGGGATCTGAGCGCGGCCTCGAGGTCGTCCTGGTGCAGCAGGCCGGCGGCCACGAGGCGCGTGCCGATGCGGGCGCTCGGAGCGGGCGACGACGCGTGTGCGATCTGGCCGTCCCGCAGCTCGATGAGCGCGCTTCCCCCGGGCGCGGTCAGCGAGACAGCACCCGTCGCCCCGGACGCCGCCAGCTGGCGCAGGGCGTCGGGCAGCGTGCCATCAGCGAGGTTGCCGTACATCAGGGTCCACAGCGGTGCGTGAGGGACGCAACCGGACACCGAGGTGGCCCGCTCCCGTCCCTGGGAGGGGGATCGAGGCCGCGCCGTCACGCACGGACCCGTCTTCTCGGTGTCGGCACGTTGGCGGATTGACCTGAACAGGATCTGGAATCGCTGCGCGGAGTGCTGACGTGGGCCGCGCGTCGGCCGACAGGTTGCGCAGGACCCACGGTGCGCGTGGGTTCGCCCTCGCGTCACCGTCAGGAACTCGCCATGCACAAGCGCCGCCGGATGGACATCATCCTCGATGACGACTACCTCTCGGGCGTCGACGACCTCGACCTCGCCGCGGTCCGCACGATGCGCGACGAGTGTGAGCGCGAGGAGGCCGGCGTCTCCTACGCGCGTCGCCTCGTGCAGGGCAAGATCGACATCGTGGAGGCCGAGGTCGCTCGCCGTCGCGGCGGCGACAACGCCGAGCACGTGCTCGACCACCTCCACGAGGTGCTCGCCGACCGCGGCACGCGTGGCCCCGGATCTGGTCGCGTCACGCACTACCTCGTCCCACCGGAGGCCCAGGGCCAGCGTCGCTGGCTCGACGGAGTCGTCAACGACGACGCCCTCGCCGCCATCGAGGAGCGCACCGACGACGACCTCAGCGAGCTCGTCCAGGTGCTCGTCGGGAAGGAGCAGCAGCTCTCGCAGACGCGACGCGCGCTGCTCGATCGGATCGATGCCCTCCAGAACGCACTGACTGCCCGCTACCTCAGCGACGGAGTTGATGTGTCGGAGATCCTCGCGCGACGGATCTGACACGTAGAGTCCGAACGTCCCGGACCTGACCTGAACCCCAAGGACGCAACGCGTGGCTGGACGAGTCCTGATCGTCGACGACGATCCGCTGACCCTGGAGATCCTCGCCACGATCCTCGATCTCGAGGAGTTCGACGTCGATCGCGCCACACGCGGCGACGATGCCCTCGAGCTCGCGCGGGCGAACGCCTACGACGTGGTCGTCTCCGACCTGACGATGCCCGGCCTGAGCGGGTTCGAGCTGGCCGCAGCGCTGCGCGCGGAACCGGCCACCGAAGCCACGCGCGTCATCCTGCTGACGGCGAGCGACACCGTCGAGGATCGCGAGACCGCCATCGCGAGCGGTGCGGCCGGCTACCTGACCAAGCCGTTCTCGCCGCTGGAGCTGATCGCGACGATCCGCGACGTCCTGGCTGTCTGAGCCGCGGTCTGGGCCGCACGCGGTGAAGATATGTGCAAAGGTGCGTATCGCCTGACGCCGACGTGAGCGTCCAGGAGCAACGAGGGTGGAGTGGATCCCGCTTCGGTGGAGGACCTGGAGGTCATGCAGCAGCAGCTGCTGATCTTCGCTCAGGACGTGCGCGCGATCGTCGCCGAGGAGCGCGTCCAGCGCGACGAGGCCAGGGCCGCGCTCCGGGAGCTGCAGGCTCAGCAGCTCGGGGTGATCCGGACCCTCGCCTTCGTGTGCGAGCAGAAGGACCACCACACCCGCGACCACCTCGACCGCACCTACCAGTACGCCATGCAGCTCACGCAGCGGCTGGCTCCGGACCTCGCTGCCCAGGCAGCGGTCGGCTACGGGTTCCTGCTGCACGACATCGGCAAGGTGCTCATCCCGGACGCGATCCTGAACAAGCCCGGGCCGCTGGAAGACGACGAGTGGGCCGTCATGCGCACCCACCCGACCGTCGGGGCGCAGCTCGTCAAGCCCATCACGTTCATGGGCGACGCGATCGGCATCATCAAGCAGCATCACGAGCGCTGGGACGGCCGCGGCTACCCGGACAAGGTGGCGGGCGAGGAGATCTACCTCGGGGCGCGCATCTTCTCCGTGATCGACACCTTCGACGCGATGACGTCGGACCGGCCCTATCGCAAGGGGCTGAGCGTCCATCAGGCCATGGAGGAGATCGACCGGCAATCCGGGACGCAGTTCGACCCGGAGGTCGTGACCTGTTTCCTGAACCTCTGCAAGGAGCTCCAGGTCGACGCGACCGGGGAAGCCGACTCGCTCAGCTTCGTCCGCTGAGCAGGCGTGGTTGACTCGCGGTCCTCATCGACCAGCGAGCCCCCGTGCTGTCGCCGACCCTGTTGACCGAGCTCACGCGCGACGACGTCGTGACGGGCACCGCGTGGGTCGAGTCACGCCACCACGGCCACCTCGTCCTGGTCGGCCCGGAAGGGCGGACGTTGGCGCTCGGCGACCCGGATCGCGTCACCTACCTGCGCTCGACGCTCAAGCCCTTCCAGACGCGCGCATGCCTGGATCTGTTGGCCGATACCGGCGTGGACCTCGGGCTCGACTCGTCGGACCTCGCGATCAGCTGGGCGTCGCATCGGGGTGAGGCCCGCCATGTCTCGGCGGTCCGGTCACTGCTGCGACGGGGCGGACTGGACGAGACGGCGCTGACCTGCCCGCCGGACCGAGACGCGGCCCGTGAAGAGTCCTCGCCGCGCCCCGTCCTGCACAACTGCTCCGGCAAGCACGCGTTGTTCGCGGTGACCGGAGCCGCGCTGGGCATCCCCAAGGAGGAGCGTCTCGCCATCGACGGCCGGCTCCAACGCCCCGTCATCGACCACGTGCGAGGTCTGCTGGGCGAGGTCACCGCGATCGCCGTCGACGGGTGCGGGGCGCCGGCGATCGCGGCGCCGCTGCGCACCCTGGCCGACGCCTTCCGCCTGCTCATCGACGAGCCGGGACACGCCGCCGTGGCGCGCGCAGGGCTGACGTGGCCCGGGCTCATCGGTGGGGTCGGGCGCTTCGAGAGCGCGATGCTCGAGCACGGCGTCGTCGCGAAGCTCGGTGCCGAGGGCGTCTACGGCCTGGCGTTCACGACGTCGTCGGGGACCTGGGGCCTCGGGGTCAAGGCCGAGGACGGCCATCCGCGCGGGGCCGCGACCGCGGCGCTCGCCGTGCTCGAGGAGCTCGGCGTCGTGGAGACAGGCGCGTGGAGCGAGCGAGCACCGCAGGGGGGTGGACGTGACGCCGGGACCGTCCGTGCGGCAGCCGGCGTCCGGGCGGCTGCGCGGACCTGGGCCGCGGAGATCGCGGCCTGACGCGCGGAGAAGCCAGCCGCACGAGCCCGACCGTGCGGGCTGCTTGCTACCGTGCGCAGGAGTACAGCGGTCTGTCGCATGCCCTCCGTCCGACCTCCGCGCTCCCTCCCGACCGTCCCGGAGCACGCCGTGGCCGACCTTGAAGATCAGCCTGCCGACGTCGATGAGGCGTCCCCGATGCATGACCTGGGGGCCTACATCCGGCATCAGCGCGAGGGCGCGAAGCTTTCGCTGCGCAAGCTCTCCAAGATCGCCGGGGTCTCGAACCCGTACCTGTCGCAGATCGAGCGTGGCCTGCGCAAGCCGTCCGCCGAGATCCTGCAGGCGATCGCGAAGGCGCTGCAGATCTCCTCGGAGACGCTCTACGTGAAGGCCGGGATCCTCGAGGAGCGACACGGCGACGAGGACCTCGAGACCGCGATCATGCGCGACGAGCACCTCACGGACGAGCAGCGGCAGACGCTCTCGCGGATGTACCGGACCTTCCGCGAGCTGAACGCCGTGCACCTCGGCGCTGCTGCGGCCGCCCCGCGCAACCCGATCGAGCGTGTCGTCGCGGCGATCCTTCCCGGTGCCCGTGACGTCGCTGAGCCGCCGGCCGCCGAGCCGGCCGCCGCGATCGTCGACTCCTCGCCGGATGACGTGGATTCGGTGGACGACGTGCAGGACGCCTCGTGAGCATCGCAGCATGACGACCGTGCGTTTCGTCGGCGGTCCGGTCGCAGACGCCGACCGCACGGCATGGAACCGCCTCGTCGCCGTCGACCCGCTGGGGTCGATCTTCCACGAGCCGCGCTACCTCGATCTCTGGTTCGCGGAGCTCGGCGGTGACGCCGAACGATCCACCGCGCTGGTCGAGCGTGACGGTGACGTCATCGGAGTCGTCGACGCCCTCGTGACCACCGACGACGACGGGCGAACCCTGCGGTTCGGCGGTGGATCCGACGTCACCGACTACCTCGGACCGGTCTGCGCCCCGAACGACCGCGTCGAGGTCCTCGAAGCATGGCTCGCGGCGCTCGCCTCCGACGGTCCGCAGCTCGATCAGATCGTGCTCGGTGGCGCCGTCGTCGCGACCGATGACGCTCCGGGCTGGGACGCGGACGTCGTGGCTGCAGCCGTCCGGGCCGGCTTCACCGTGGTGGCGAGCGAGCTCGACGACGTCTGCCCGCGGGTGGACCTGGCGGGCGGCCACGACGGCTGGCTCGAGCGCCTCGACGGCAAGCAGCGGCAGGAGCTCAAGCGCAAGGCGCGCAAGCTCGCGCGTGACGCCGGTGGGCTGGAGCTTCGCCGCGTCCCGACGAACGAGCTCGACGCTGCCCTCGAGCGCTTCCTGACCCTTGCCCAGACCGACCCGACGGAGAAGGGCGACTTCTTCCGTCGCCCCGAGATGCAGCGCTGGTTCCGCGCGCTCGTCGCCGAGTTCGGCCCCGACGGCACGCTGCGCATCGACGAGCTGCTCGTGGCGGGCGTTCCGGGCGCCGCGACGGTGTCGTTCGTCGCGCACGGGGAATGGGGGCTCTACAACTCGGCGTTCGACCAAGGGCTGGCACGTCTCGGCGTGGGCATGGTGATCGTGGGCGAGCTGATCCGCGCGGCCACCGACGAGGACCTCGCGGTCTTCGATCTGCTCCGCGGCGACGAGGCCTACAAGTACCAGTTCGGCGCCGTCGACCGGACCATGCGCGAGCACCGGCTCGTCGCAGGCTGACCCGACGGTGAGCGCGACGACGCGAGGAGCAGCGGTGGATCCGATCCGTCCACGCCGCGTCGCCGTGCTGTCGGTGCACACCTCACCGCTCGCGCAGCCCGGCAAGGGTGACGGCGGCGGCCTGAACGTCGTGGTGCTGCGGACCGCGGAGCGGCTCGCCAGGCGCGGCGTGCACGTCGACCTGTTCACGCGGGCCGACGACAGCGGCCCAACGACGATCGAGGTCGAGCCGAACCTCACCGTGCACACGCTGGCGGCCGGCGGGACGGAGCAGATGGACAAGGGCGACGTCGTCAGCCACCTCTGCGAGTTCATGCTGAACTACGAACGGCACCCGGCCGCAGGCACGCACGACCTGATCCACGCGCACTACTGGCTCAGCGGCTGGGTCGCCCGTCGTCTCGCGGCGCGCTACGACGTCCCGTTCGTGCAGACCTTCCACACCTACGGCGTGATGAAGAACGCGGTGCTGGCGTCCGGTGACCCGCCCGAGCCGCCGCTGCGTCTCATCGCCGAGCGGCGCATCGCGATGGCCGCGGACCGGATCCTCGGGCTGACGTGTGACGAGGCCCGGCTCCTGCACAGCCACTTCGGCGTGTCCGGCGCGCGGATCTCGATCGTCCCGGCCGGCGTCGACCTCGACGTCTTCCACCCGGCTCAGGTGGCCGACGCCGACGCCGACGAGATCGGACCACGGCTGCTCTTCGCCGGCCGGCTCCAGCCGCTCAAGGGACCGGACGTGGCGATCTCCACGCTCGCCGCGGTCAGACGTTCGTTGCCCGACGCCCACCTCGTGGTCGTCGGCGACACGTCAGGTTCCGGGGAAGGACGGACCGGCCGGACGCAGCTTCGCCAGCTCGCCCGTGACCTCGGCGTCGAGGACGCGGTCACCTTCATGCCCGCCCAGCCGCAGGAACAGCTCGCCGAGCTCTACCGTCAGGCCGACGTCGTCCTGGTCCCGTCGCGGACCGAGACGTTCGGCCTGGTCGCGCTC
>CBDTYW010000145.1:0-9468 GCA_965364735.1 uncultured Nitriliruptoria bacterium | reverse complement strand
GCGACGACGGCGGTGGGCCCGGTGGTCGGCGACGACCCCGCCGCGCACGTGGCGGAACGGCATCGTGTGCTGTCGGCCCTGCCCGCCACGGGGCGCGCGCTCGCAATCGTGTCGTTCGACGAGGACCTGAGCGCGGACGACGTCGCGGCGCTCGTCCCGACCTCAGCGGACGTGCGGCTCGCCCAGTACCGGCTGCCGGAGACCGACGGGCGCACGCGACCGCTGCAGACCGAGATCGTGAACAACGACCTCACGGGCTCGTTCTCGCGCATCCGCGGCTCGATGATCGACCGGCTGGCCGTGGAGGAAGCGGAGCTGCTGATGGTGGTCGACGACGACACCTTCACCGAGGACTTCCGGATCGATGCCCAGCTGCGGCTCGACGAGATCTCGCGCCTCCGCGCCGGGCTGGCCGACGACGGCGGGCTGGTCTTCGCGATCGTCGTGGACGCCGACGTCGCGGCTCTCCAGGCGCTGGTCAGCGCCGACGGGGTCCGGCTCGTGGACCTGGCCGACGGTGAGCTCGACGTCGACGAGGTCGCCTGGTTCGGGCTGCTGCCCGAGGACCGTTCCGAGGTGACGTTCGGTGTCGCTGCTAGGTTCGGGTGACCGAGCCACTCGACTTCCCCGGTTGCCGTGAAGGGAAGCCGCTGCATGTCCGTGAATGATCCGTTCGTACATCTCCACGTCCACACCCAGTACTCGATGCTGGACGGCGCGACGCGGATCGACGACCTCATGGAGACGGTCAAGGCTGACGGCGCGCCGGCGGTCGCCATCACCGATCACGGCAACCTCTTCGGGCTGGTCGACTTCTTCAACGCGGGGGTCAAGGCCGGCGTGAAGCCGCTGTTGGGCTGCGAGCTCTACCAGGCCCCGCAGTCGCGCTTCATCAAGGAGAAGAAGCACCCCAAGGACGATCCGTACTTCCACATGGGCGCCATCGCCGCGACCGACGTCGGCTACGCGAACCTCGTCAAGCTGGCGACCCGGGCCTCGCTCGAGGGCATGTACTACAAGCCCCGCGTCGACAAGGAGCTGCTGGCCGAGCACAGCGACGGCCTCATCATGCTCTCCGGCTGTCTCGGCTCCGAGATCAACCAGAAGCTGCTCAAGGACGACTACGAGGGTGCCCGCGCGTCGATGGGTGAGTTCATCGACATCTTCACCCGTGAACGGTTCTTCGTCGAGATCATGGATCACGGCATCCCGGACCAGGACGCGACGTTCCCGCACCTGCTGAAGCTGGCCGACGAGTTCGACGTGCGGACGGTCGCCACGAACGACTCGCACTACACACACCGCCACGAGTACGAGGCCCACGACGCCCTGCTCTGCATCGGGACGAACGCGAAGGTCCACGAGACCAACCGCTTCAAGTTCCACAACGACCAGTTCTACGTGAAGTCGGCCCGCGAGATGCGCGAGCTCTTCAAGGACCACCCCGAGGCCTGCGACTCCACGTTGCTGATCGCCGAGATGTGCGACGCGAAGATCGAGTTCGGCCTCGACCTGCTGCCGAAGTTCCCGTGCCCGGACGGGCTGTCCGAGGCCGACTACCTGCGCAAGATGGTCTACGAGGGCGCCCAGCGTCGCTACGGCGCGGGCTTGGACGACACGATCCAGGAGCGCATCGACTACGAGCTGCGCGTCATCGAGGAGATGGGCTTCCCCGCCTACTTCCTCATCGTCGCCGACCTCTGTGACTTCGCTCGCAAGGCCGGCATCCGTGTGGGTCCCGGGCGTGGCTCCGCCGGCGGCTCCGTCGTCGCGTACTGCACCGAGATCGTCCAGATCGACCCGATCCGCCACGGCCTGATCTTCGAGCGCTTCCTCAACCCGTCCCGCATCCAGATGCCTGACGTCGACATGGACTTCGATGACCGGCGACGCGGCGAGATGATCCGCTACGCCGCCGACCGCTACGGCGAGGACCACGTCGCGCAGATCGTGACGTTCGGGACGATCAAGGCGAAGTCCGCGATCCGCGACGCCGCCCGCGTGCTGGACTACCCGTTCAACGTCGGCGACATGCTCTGCAAGGCCATGCCGCCTGCCGTGCAGGGCAAGGAGTCGCCGCTGCCCAAGGCGCTCAAGGAGTCCAAGGAGCTCGGGGACTTCTACGAGAACAACCCGGACGCCCGCAAGGTGCTCGACACCGCGATGAAGCTTGAGGGACTCACCCGCCAGCACGGCATCCACGCCGCGGCGGTCGTCATCGGCGGGCAGCCGCTCGACGACATCGTCCCGCTGATGCGGACGGACAAGGGCGAGATCGTCACCCAGTACGAGATGGGTGGCGCGGAGGCCATCGGCCTGCTGAAGATGGACTTCCTCGGGCTGCGCAACCTCACCGTCATCTCCGACGCCGAGCGTCACATCAAGGCGAACCGCGGCGTCGACGTCGACCTGGACGAGGTCGTTGAAGGCCCCATGGACGACCCGGGCGTCTACGAGATGCTCTCCACCGGCCACACCCTCGGCGTCTTCCAGCTCGACTCCGGCGGCATGCAGGCGCTGGTCCGCAAGCTCAAGCCCACCAGCTTCGAGGACATCTCCGCCCTTCTCGCTCTCTACCGCCCGGGACCGCTGGGCATGAACATGCACATCGCCTACGCCGACCGGAAGAACGGTCTGGAGAAGGTGATCTACGACCACGACGACCTGGAGCCGATCCTGGGGGACACCTACGCGGTGATCGTCTACCAGGAGCAGGTCATGAAGATCGCCACGGACCTCTGTGGCTTCACCATGGCGGACGCGGACGGGCTCCGCAAGGCCATGGGCAAGAAGAAGCCGGAGGTGATGGCGAAGTTCGAAGCCCAGTTCATGGACGGCGGGCAGGGCAAGGGCTATGACCAGAAGATCGTGAAGCACCTGTGGGACACGATCGTGGAGTTCGCCGCCTACGGCTTCAACAAGGCCCACACGGTCGGCTACGGGGTCATCAGCTACCAGACCGCCTGGCTCAAGGCGCACTACCCGGTCGAGTACATGGCGGCGTTGCTGACGAGCGTCAAGAGCAACAAGGACCTCAAGCCGATCTACCTCAACGAGTGTCGGCGGATGGGCATCGACGTGCTGCTGCCGGACGTCAACGAGTCCGCGGTCGACTTCACGCCCGTCGGGACGCAGATCCGGTTCGGGATGTCCGCGGTGCGGGGCGTGGGCGAAGGCGTCGTCGAGCAGATCGTGGCTGGCCGCGAGGCCGAGGGCGCGTTCGAGGACTTCCGGGACTTCTGCCGCAAGGTCGACGGGGGAGTGCTCAACAAGCGCGTCCTCGAGTCGCTGATCTCCGCCGGTGCGTTCGAGAACCTCGGGCACACCCGACGGGGGCTCCTGGAGGTCTTCGAGCCGATCGTCGACGCGATCTCCTCGACCAAGAAGGCCGAGGCGGCCGGGCAGTTCAGCCTGTTCGACGGTGGTCTCGCGGCAGATGACGACGACGACGGCCTGGAGCTCGACGACGGCGTCGTCATCGGCGACAGCGAGTGGTCGAAGTCCGAGCTGCTGGCGGCCGAGCGGGAGATGCTGGGCCTCTACGTGTCCGACCACCCGCTCAACGGTGCCGAGCGGCTGCTGTCCACCTACTCCGATCGGACCATCGGCGCGATGCGCCTCAACCACAAGAACGACGGCAAGCAGGTCACGGTCGCCGGCGTCCTGACGGGGCTGGACAAGAAGTTCACCCGCAACGGTGACACCTACCTGGTTGCGAGCCTGGAGGACCTGACGGGCGCGGTGGACGTCATGTTCTGGCCGACGACGTACCGCGCGGCGCACGAGGTCCTCGTCGAGGACGCCGTGCTGGTGATCACCGGCAAGGTCGAGCGGCGTGAGGAAGCGGTCAAGATCGCGGCGAACCGTGTCGTCGCGCCCGACCTCTCCGAGGTCCGCGGCTCGCCCATCGAGATCAGCTTCGCGCTGGAGCAGGTCACCGGCACCGCGATCACGCGGCTGAAGGGCGTCCTCGCGAACCACCCCGGCCATGCGCCGGTTCACCTCGCGGTCGAGGCCGGCGACGGGGAGCGCCGGGTCTACCAGCTCGGGGACGACTGGCGTGTGGATCGCTCGGGCGGGATCTTCGGCGAGGTCAAGGCCGCGTTCGGCCCCGACTCGGTGACCGACACGGTCAACCGCGAGTTCAAGGGCGATGAGGGCCCGCAGTGGCGCCGCAAGGACGGGTGATGGCGGCATGGTCACAAATGACCATCCAGACCATGCTCGGGGATGCCGATGACACGAGGGACGGCTGCAATCGCACCCGCGTGCCTCGGAGGGTCACATGTCAACCACCCTCCACCGGTGCCTGCGAGCACGTCGTGCGCTCCTCGCGGTCTCGGCCTCGGGAGCGGTCTCGCTGCTGGTGTGGCAGGGTGCGCTCGGGCCGGTCGTCGCGGTCGTGCTCCTCGCGCTGATGGTCGTGCTCGCCGGTGCCCTCCGCTTCGTCATGAAGGAGCCGGCCGAGGTGAGCGAGGTCGTCCAGGCCCCTGCGCCGCTGGTGATGGTCCCGGACGTCGACCACGTCGACGCGGTCGCCCATGCTGACCAGGTCGACCTCGAAGAGGTCTTGGCGGCGGTCGCAGACGGCGTCGTCATCGTGTCGCCCGACGGGGTGATCGAGTCGTGGAACGCGGCGATGGAGCGGATCACCGGACGCTCCGCGGACGAGGCGATCGGGGAGGACGCCAGCACGTTCATCGCGGCGCATCCGATCCCGATCCCCGGAGATCGACGCAGCCCCGACTCGCCGCTGCGCGCGTCGAACCTGCTCGCCGACGGCGCGGAGGTCGAGCTGCTGCACTGTGACGGATCGCCCCGCTGTGTCAGGGTGCGGGTCCGCGGCAACCTGCTCGTCGTGTCCGACTTCACCGTGGAGCACGCCGCGTCCGCGGTCGGCAACGACTTCCTCATGACGGTGTCCCACGAGCTGCGGACACCGCTGACCCCGCTCCGCGGCGCCCTCAGCATGCTGCACAGCGACGAGCTGGAGCTTGAGCCCGCTCAGATCACGGCGCTGCACGCATCCATGGCGAAGCAGGCCGACCGACTCCACCGGCTGATCGAGGACGTCATCGAGGTCGCCGAGCTCCGAGGAGCCCGGGAGCTCCACGCCGACCCCGTCGACCTCGCCAGCTGCGTGACGACCGCCATCGCCTCCCAGGTCACCGATCTCGACCGCCCGCGCATCGTCGTCGACAGCGTCGCCACCGTCGCGCTCGGCGAGTCTCCGGCCGTCGTGCGCGTCGTCCGGGCGCTGCTGGCGAACGCGATGGTGCACACGACGGGCGAGGTCGTTGTCCGCGTCGCAGCCGAGGCGGGCTACGCCACCGTCTCCGTCCGCGATCACGGTGCAGGCATCCCTGCGCGCGATCGTGAACGGGTCTTCATGAACTTCGGGCGTCTCGGCAATCCGCTCCTGCGGCCGCAGGGTCCGGGGCTCGGTCTGCCGATCGCGCGCAGCCTCGCCCGTGCGATGCGAGGGGACGTCGAGATGCGTGATCCGGGCGGCGTCGGCACCGAGTTCGTGCTGCGTCTGCCGCTGGCATCCAACGTGGTCAGCTTCTCCGACCGACGGGTGAGCGCTTGACAGGGTGACCGATCGCGCGTTGGCTCAGAACACTGTGCTGACGTGAGATCGGGAGTTTCTGTGCGTCGAGTTCTGCTGTCCTGCTTGCTGTTGATCTCGACGTTGCTGCTGGCGGTGCCAGCGGGCAACGCGACGGAGGACCCGGGCTACGTGCCCGAGATCGACGCGGCGTTCGTGAAGCTCGACAACACGCGGGTCTTCCAGGGCATCGAGAACTCCGACGCGCCGACCACCGATCATGCGTGGAAGGTCGAGATCCCTGACGGCTTCGCCGACGGGCAGAAGGTCCTCGTCGTCTACGCGCACGGGTTCGTGTCGCCGCTGCAGACGGAGCTGAAGGCGCAGGACGTCATCATCCCGCGGGCGATCCTCGCGGGCCAGGGCTTCGCGTGGGCCGCGTCGAGCTACTCGGCCAACGGCTACGTGATCGACAGCTCCGTCGACGAGACCCGCGGCATGATCGACATCTTCACCCGAGAGACCGGTGAGACGCCGAACGCGGTCGTCATCATCGGTGCGTCGATGGGCGGCCACGTCACCGGCGTCGCCATCGAGCGCTACCCGACGGCGTTCCAGGCGGCCATGCCCATCTGCGGCGTGCTGTCGCCGCAGGAGCACTTCACGTACTACCAGGACTTCAACGTCCTGGCCCACGCCGTCGCCGGGATCGGCGACGCCGAGCTCCCGGTGCCCGCGAACTACCTCGCCCCCGGCGGCGCGTACAGCCAGTACGACCCGATCCTCGGTCTCAGCGACGGCCTCACGCCCCGCGGTCGGCTGCTCGGTCAGGCGATGGAGCAGATCTCCGGAGGTGAACGTCCGCTCTCCGAGCTCGCGTGGCAGTTCTGGAACTCCGAGCTGACCTCGCCCGGTGGCGGCCTGCCCTTCCTGCCGGCTCTCGTCGGGGGCGCGCTCACCGGTGGCGTCGACAACCGGCTGATCCCGACCTACGACAACATCGGCCAGGTCTTCCAGCTGGACCGTGACACCGCCGTCTCCGCCGTGGAGGCGGGCCTGAACCGCCGGGTCACCCGCCAGGCCGCGGAGGTGGACGCCGTGCCGTACTTCCCGCTCATCGAGGGCACGCCCAGCGTCCCGGTGCTCGCGCTGCACGACATCGGTGACCTCTTCGTTCCCTTCCACAACCTGCAGGGCTACGCCGAGCGCGTCGCCGACAACGGCCGCGACGGCCTGCTCGTGACCCGAGCGATCCGTGGCCTCGGCCACTGTGACTTCAGCGCCGGTGAGATCGGTGCAGCCTTCACCGACCTGATGGTCTGGCTCGGCTCCGGCGGCGCGGTCCGTCCGGCTGGCGACGATGTCCTCGACGCCGACAACGTCGCGCGGCGACGCTTCGGCTGCCAGTTCACGGTCGGCGAGCGCGATGGTCTGCCGTCCTGCGAAGGCAACCCGCAGGGGGCCCGTGTTCAGGGCGCATCCCGCGTGGAGACCTCGATCGCCGCGGCCGAGGCCGCCTTCACCGATCCGGACACCGTGATCCTTGCACGCTCGTCGGACTTCGCGGACGCCCTCGCGGCAGCTGCGCTCTCGGGCGCGCTCGACGCACCGGTCATCCTGACCCGTGGTGATGACCTCTCACCGGCCGCAGCCGCCTACCTGACGAGCGTTGCCCCGTCGAACGTGGTGCTGCTCGGCGGCGAGGCCGCGCTGTCCGCGGACGTCGCGGCCCAGGCGCAGGACGCTGCCGGGACCGACGCCACGGTGCGTCGTGTCGAGGGACCGGACCGCTTCGCGACCGCCGCGGCCATCGCTCGTGAGGTCGCCGGTGAGGACGGCTCCGAGCACGCATGGATCGTGCGCGGCATCGGCGGCGACAGCGCGTTCGCTGACGGGGTCGCCATCTCCGCGCTCTCCGCCTTCCTCGAGGAGCCGGTGCTGTTGGTCCGCAAGGACTCGGTGCCCGGAGCAACCCTCGCGGCGCTCCGCGACATCGGTGCCACGAGCGTGACGATCATCGGTGGCGAAGCCGCCGTGAGCGCGACGGTCGCGACCCAGCTGACCACCGCCGGCTACGACGTCGACCGCGTCTTCGGAGCTGACCGTTACGCCACGTCGGCAGCCGTCATCCGTCGGGCGATCGCGAGCGGCATGAGCGCGAGCAACCCGTGGCTGGCGACCGGGGTCGACTTCCCTGACGCGCTGACGAGCGGGCCTGCCGCTGCGCACCTCGGTCAGGTGTTCGGCATGGTCAACGGCCGCAACGCCGATCAAGGCGAAGCCGTACGCGAGCTGCTCGCGACCCTCAACTCGGTCGTGGAGTTCCGGGTCATGGGTGGTGCGAGCGCGATCAGCGACGAGGTGCTCGCCGCGATCCGCTCGTCGCTCGAGGAGACCAGCTGACCGGGTGACTCACGCCGTCTCGGAGAGCTGCAGGGTGCTCTCCGGGTACGGCGCGAGGGGGTCGGTGCGCGACCGGTTCCTGCGCGGCAGTAGCCTCTCGGCCTCCCCGAAGTGACCCGAGGCTCCGCCGTGCCCCGCCTGACCGTCCTCGACCTGCGAGGCGATCGTTCGGACCCGACCGATCGTCTCCCTCGTCCCCGCGTCGACCTCGCTGCTGCGCGTGACGGCGTCGAGCAGTCGATCGCTGCGGTCCGCAAGCGAGGCGACGCGGCGCTCAAGGAGCTGACCTCGCGGTTCGACGGTGTCGACCTCGACGACGTCCGGGTCCCGCAGTCCGAGCTCGACGCCGCGCTCGCCGCGTTGCCGACCAAGCTCCGGGCCGCGCTCGAGCGCGCCGTGGACCAGGTGCGGTGGTTCCACGAACGGGCGATGCCGCCGTCGTGGGAGGACGAGCGCGACGGTGCCAAGATGGGTCAGTGGCACCGCCCGGTCCAGCGCGTCGGCGTGTACGTGCCGGGCGGCAAGGCCGCGTACCCGTCGACGGTGATCATGACCGTCGTCCCGGCCCAGGTCGCCGGAGTCGAGCAGATCGTGCTCTGCACGCCTCCCACCGGTGAGGGCGGCCTCCCCAACCGCACGATCCTCGCTGCCGCAGCACTGCTCGGCGTGGACACGGTCATCTCGGTCGGCGGGGCGCAGGCGATCGCGGCGATGGCCCTCGGGACCGAGTCGGTGCCGCGCTGCGACAAGGTCGTCGGCCCGGGCAACCTGTACGTCTCGCTCGCGAAGCAGCAGCTGTCCTCGCAGGGGCTGATCGGCATCGACGGCTACGCCGGCCCGACGGAGATCGCGATCGTCGCCGACGACACGGCCACGCCGAAGATCGTTGCGGCCGACCTTGTCGCGCAGGCCGAGCACGACGAGCTCGCCACGTCGCTGCTGATCACGACCGACCCGACGCTGGTCGAGCGGGTCGAGGAGTCGCTCGTCCACGAGGTCGAACGCGCGCATCACCGCGAGCGCGTCGAGGCGGCGCTGGCCGGGCAGGGCACCGCGATCATCGTCGACGACATCGACCACGCGGTCGAGGTCGCCGAGGCGTTCGCCGCCGAGCACCTCGAGGTGCAGACGCGCGACGCCCACGCGGTCGCAGAGCGCATCCGCTACGCGGGCACGACGTTCATCGGCGACCACACGCCCGTCAGCCTCGGCGACTACGCCGCCGGGCCGAACCACACGCTCCCGACCAGCGGCACCGCGCGCTTCGCCGGCGGGCTGACGACCAGCTCCTTCCTCGTGCCGGTCAACTGGGTCGAGTACACCCACGACGCGCTCGTGGAGCTCTCCGAGAGCGTCCGCGAGCTCGCCGGAGCCGAGAACCTGCCCGCGCACTGGCGCGCCGTCGAAGTCCGGCTGGAGCCGTGAGCCGCGTCGCGGTCCGCGATGACCTGCGCGACGTGACGCCGTACGGCGCCCCGCAGCTCGACGTGCCGGTCCGCCTCAACACCAACGAGACG
>CBDTYW010000144.1:0-9475 GCA_965364735.1 uncultured Nitriliruptoria bacterium | reverse complement strand
TGGCCCGCCGTTTCCCGTGTCGGCCGAAGGTGCCGTCGTCCCGTCAGATGACCGCGCCGGCGTAGCCGTGGTCGCGCGGTGCGACCTCGTTCTGGTACTGGTCCCACGCGTTGGCGAGCCGTCGGACCGCTTCGTTCAACAGCTCCGGGCGCTGGCCGAAGGGGATGCGCAGACGGTGTCGTGACCTGCCGTTCGGCGAGTAGACGGTGCCCGGCGCGATGCCGACCCCGTGCCGCGCGGCGTACGGGCCGAGATCGACGCTGCATCCCCATCCGAGGTCGACCCAGAGCGCGAGCCCACCGGCCGGGGGACGCCAACGCCACTCGGGCAGGTGCTCGTGCAGCGCGTCGACGAGGAGATCGTGCCGCTCGCGCAGCTCCGCCCGCCGCCTGGGAAGCCAGATCGTGTCGTAGGTCTCCAACAGATCGCTCGCGATCACCTGACCGATCACGGAGCTCGACAGGTCCGCGGCGATCTTCATGCGGCTCAGCCGGGCGATCGTGGTCGCGGGGCCCCGGACCCAGCCGACGCGGAGGCCGCCCCACAGGGTCTTGGACAGCGACCCGACGGTGAGGATGCGCGCAGCGACCTCCGGGGTGGCGCCCACGGCGAGCGGGGGAGGCGGGGCCTCGTCGAGCCACAGCTCGCTCATGGTGAGATCGTCGATCACGACCGTGTCGCTGCCGGCGAGCGCCCCGAGGAGGAGCTGGCGGGCGCCGTGTGGCATCACCGTGCCGGTCGGGTTGTTGAACGACGGGGTCAGGTAGACGAGCCGCGGCCGGCGACGCTGCACGATCGCGGTGATCTCGCCGACGTCAGCGCCGTCGTCGGTCATGGTCACGCCGACGACGTGGGCACCGGTCATGCGCAGGGCGTCGAGCGCGCCGGGGTACGAGCTGTCCTCAGCGACCGCGAGATCCCCGGGAGCAAGCCGGAGCCGAGCGATCAGTGAGATCGCCTGCATCGCCCCGGTGGTGATGAGGATCTGGTCGGCGGTGGTCTTCAGCCCCCGGAGGGTCATGAGGTCCGCGATCTGCTCACGCAGCTCGGGGAGGCCCTTGGGCCAGTAGCCGTGGCCGTAGGTGAGCTCGGTGATCCGCTCGAGGCTGCCCGCGACGACATCGGCCGGCAGGGGGTCGCCGATCCAGGTCGCGCCACGAAGGTCGATCGCCTGGTCCTGGGTTCCGAGCACGCCCGCGAAGATCGAGTCCGACGGCAGCAGCGACGCGATCATCGCCTCCTGCGGGCTCGGGGCCGGGGTGGCGGAGTCACCGACGAGCGTTCCGCTGCCGTGACGGGTGTGGACGAGGTCGCGCTCGCGCAGCCACTCGTAGGACCGGACCACCGTCCCGCGCGAGACGGCGAGGACGCTGGCGAGCTGACGCTCCGCCGGCAGTCGCACGCCATGGGGGAGCGTCCCCTCGTCGATCAGGTCAGTGAGGCGAGCCGCGAGTGCTTGGTACACCGGTTGATCGTGGTCCAACCACTCGCCGAGCAGCTCACGGACGTCGTTGGCCTCCACGGACGGTGCCTCTCAGCGGGAATCGGCGATCCACTCGAGTCCAGTGTGCCAGCGGGGGCCTCGCGGGGCAGGTCCAATTCGGGTGCCGCGTCGATGGGGTCCACAGCTGCCAGTCTTCCGGACGCGCCGCGGGCGGCCGGTTGGCCTATCGTCGCGAGCCGAGGGCACGAGCAAGGAACGGCTGATGCAGAGGACGTCCACGATCGTCGGGATCGTCGCTGGCTGCATGCTGCTGGCGGCATGCTCGAGCGACCTGCCGGACTCGGTGGCCAACCTGCCTGCGGCCGATGTCTGCGACGTCGCCTTCCCACAGGCTGTCCAGGACGGGATCGTCGCGAGCGGGCTGTCCGACGTGACGCCGTTCGTCGTCACTGCCCGCGACGTCGCCGACGAGCTGCGCGTGTGCGAGCTGAACGACGAGAACGGGCGCAAGCTCGTGACCGTGACCTACACCCCGACCGGGCTGACACCCGTGCCGGTCGAGCCGACGGACGTGTCCGGGCTGCTCGAGTTCACCGATCAGGACCTCGAGAGCGGCGACCCCTACGTCGTGGTCCGCTTCGACGACCCGCGCCGCGTCGACATCCAGGTCCACACCCCCGACGACGCCTCGCAGGCGCTCGGGATCGCGCAGACGGTCATCGACAACCTGCTCGGGTTCCTCCCGGCTCCGCGCGCCACCTGAGCCACCCGACCCGTCAGATGACGGCGTCGACCGCCGCCCCGATGAACATCAGGGCGAGGTAGCTCGTCGAGTAGTGGAACAGCCGCATGCCGTTCTTCACCGTCGGCTCACGACGCAGGCGGTGGGCGAAGACCAGCCAGCCGCCGGTCAGCGCGAGCGCGAAGGCCGAGTAGCCGATCCCGGCACGGAACCCGGCCAGCAGGAGCAGCACGACCGCGAGCAGCAGGTAGCTGTAGAGCAGGATGTGGCGCGTGGCCTCACGGTTGCCGTGGGTCACGTTGAGCAGCGGCACGCCGGCTGCGGCGTAGTCCTCGCGGTACTTCATCGCGAGCGCCCAGAAGTGGGGCGGCGTCCACCAGAAGATCAGCGCGAACAGCAGCCACGGCTCCGGGGCGGCGAGGCTCGCGCCTGGGACCGCAGCCCAGCCCGTCAGGACGGGGACACAGCCGGCGGCGCCACCGATGACGACGGCCTGGGGGGTTCGCCGCTTGAGACCGAGCGTGTAGGCGAAGACGTAGAACAGGATCGCCGAGGTCGCCAGCAGCGCCGCCGTGAGGTTCACGAGCAGCGCCAGCCACGCGAAGCCGATGATGCCGAGCACGACGCCGAAGATCATCGCGGCCCGTGGCTGGACCTCCTGGGTCACCGTCGGACGTTTCGACGTCCGCGCCATCACGGAGTCGATGTCGCGGTCGAGCACGTTGTTGATCGTGTTCGCCGAGCCGGCGGTCAGCGCTCCGCCGACCAGCGTGTTGAACACCAACAGCCAGCCGGGCCAGCCCTCGGCGGCGATGACCATGGCCGGGACGGTCGTGACGAGCAGGAGCTCGATGATCCGCGGCTTCGTGACCATGAAGTAGGAGAAGGCGATCTGGGCGCGCCGGGGGAGCCGGTCGCGGAACGTCCCGGAGTGCAGCGGGCCAACGGTGGGCGTCGGGGTCTGGGTCACGTCGACGATCGGCTCGGTGACCGTGCTCGGGTGCTCGACGGAGCTCACAGCGCGGCGTCTCTGCGCAGGCCCAGCCCGACCACGACCAGCACGGCCGACAGCCCGAACGACGTGACGAACAGCACCGAGTGCACGATGAGGAAGCCCGGCGTGTAGTCGGGCGAGGACTCGAGCAGGTTCGCGAGCCGCGTCCCCCAGAGCACCGCGTTCCAGAGGGCCACGGCGAAGAGGACGTTGGCGCGCCGCCGCAGGCCCGAGGCCGCCACGGTCACCATGCCGGGCGTCGTCGTCGGGGCGCTGCGCTCGTCGAGCTGCAGGTCGAGTGCCACGTCTGTCCGTCCTTGCGTGTGTCGGGATCGTACGTGGCGACCTCGCGGGCAGGCGACCCTCGCCGCGCCAGCGTGCGCGCCTGCCGACCCATCGGGGCTGACGGCTACGATCTGGCCACGATGTCGAGCACCACCGCCGCGGGAACTTCCGCACCCGGATCCTTCGACGAGGGCCGTCCTGACGGCGCCTCGTCTGCTGGCGGCCGCGTGCGCGGGCTGGCGCTGGCGGCCGTCGTCAGCAACGTCGCGATCGTCGTCACCGGCGGCATCGTGCGGATCACGGGTTCCGGTCTGGGCTGCCCCGAGTGGCCGACGTGCGAGGGCGGATCGATCATCCCGACGGGCGAGGCCGCCTCCACGCTGCACCAGAGCATCGAGTTCGGCAACCGGCTGATGACGGGCGTCGTCGGGGTCGTCGTCGTGTTGGTGCTCCTGGCCGTGCGGCGCTCACGGCCTGACCTGACCCGCCTCGGCTGGCTGCTCGTCGGCGGTGTCGGGGCGCAGGCGGTCCTCGGCGGCATCACGGTCCGCCTCGGCCTCGACCCGCTGATCGTCGCGGGCCACTTCCTCGCGTCGATGCTGCTGATCGCCGCAGCGGTCGCGCTCCATGTCCGCGCGTCGGTGCCGCCGGTGGCGACACGCTCGGGTCCTGCGGTCGATCCGCTCAGCGGTGCGTTGCGGACCGCCACGAGCGCCTTGGTCGCGGTCGCAGCCGCGACGCTGGTCCTCGGAACGTTGGTGACGGCGTCCGGCCCGCACGCGGGGGACCCCGGCACGCCGCGCCTCGGCCTCGACATCCGCACGATCGCCGTCGTGCACGCGGACACCGTGTGGCTGCTCGTCGGGCTGTCGGTGGCCGTCATCCTGCTCGCGCGGGTGAGCCGGGCACAGCTGCGTCGGCCGGCGGGGCTGCTCGCCGCCGCGATCCTTGCACAGGGGGCGCTCGGCTACATCCAGTACGCGCTGGGGATCCCGGCGTTGCTCGTCGCGCTGCACATGCTCGGGGCCTGCCTCGTCTGGATCGCGGTGCTGCGGATGTGGCTGCTGGCGCGAGGCTGAGGTGGTCTGTCAGGCCGCCATGCCGAGCGGCTCACGGGTCAGCGAGGCGTACGAGCGCGCCGAACGGGTCCGGCACCGGCTGCACCGCTGGGACTCCGCGCTGGCTGAGCCCTTGGGGGCAGCGACGCTGCGCCCGCAGGAGCACCGGAAGTGCACCGTCTCGCCCTGATCTGCCATCGCCCTGCGTCCCTTGTCGGCTCCACACAGTTCTACGGCAGTTCTGACCCCGAACTTCTGGGGCAGTTGTCCTCCGTGGCGAGAGAATTCGCGGATTTCCCGGGAATCACGCGAGCGACGGACCCCCTCCTGGTCCGCCGCTCGCAAGAAAGCTTGTCGAAACAAGCCTCTGGGCGTGTTTCCACGGATGCGGTCCGGGTCCCTGCCTGCGAGGCGGCCGTGCGCGTCTGGTGCTCGCCATGCCTGTCGCTGGCGGGCGAGGCAGCCCGTTCGGCCGTGGTCGCATGGCTCGACATGACTGGTCAAATTCTTGACGCTACGTGGGCGTACGGCACAGATCCTGCCCACCGGCGTCCGCGGACGCACCGCGGTCCTCCACATTCTCCACAGAGTTGTCCACAAGTTGGCCACGACCGCCACCCACTGTGGAGAACTTCGCCGGGCTTGCCCGTTTCCGACGCTCAGAGTGAGGCGGCCGTTCGGCTCGGTGTGGACAACTCGTGTCACCCCGGGTGAGCGGGTGGACGCCCTTCGTCGAGGTGGATGGTCGCAGTGCACGACCTGACAGTCGTCTCGACTATCCTGACGCCTTCTTCCACCTCGGACGAGCCGTCCACCGACACAACGAGGACCAACGTGGGGCACGCGACCGACGCCTGGCAGCGACTCTCTCGGATGATGGCCAAGCAGGACCTCGACGGCATCGAGGACCTCTACGCGGTCGACGCGCTGTACCTCGAGCCGTACAACCCGCCGCACCGGGGCAACCTGCTGATCCACGCGTACCTCAAGGACTACTTTGCCGGGAAGGACGATGTCCAGATCGACGTCGTCCGGATCGTGGAAGCTGCCGACAGCAGCACGCTCGCCGTCGAGTGGACGATCTCCTACACGGCCGCGGGCCGGCGCTGGAACGCGCTGCCGCGCGCGTCCTTCATGACGTTCGACGACGCGGGGCGCATCGAGCACCACCGCGACTACAGCTGACCTCGTCCCGGGCCCGACGCTTCGCCTCCAAGGGGCCGAACGGGTCCGGCGGGCTCAGTCCTCGCGGTGGAGCAGCCACCAGGAGACGGCCGCAGCCGCCAGGGCGACCGCGGTGAGACGGGTGAGCTCGGACCGCGAGGCCGTCCGTGGATCCGGCAGCCGTTGACGCAGCGACACGGGTGCGACGAAGTCCTTGACGTCCCAGCCCATCGCCTGAGCTGCCGCGCGCAGCTCGCGATCGGGGTTGACCGCGACGGGACGTCCGACCGCTGACAGGAACGGCAGGTCCGTGATCGAGTCGGAGTAGGCGTAGCTGCGCTCGAGGTCGTAGCCGAGGACCTCGGCGACCTGGCGGAGCGCTGTCGCCTTGTTGCCCGAGTACGCGTAGAACTCGAGCGTGCCGTCGTAGCGGCCGTCCTCGTCGAGCCCGGACCGGCTGGCGATCACGTTGCGGATGCCGAGATGGGCGGCGAAGGGAACGACGATCTCCTCGCCGGAGCTCGAGACGATCCACAGGTCACGCCCGTAGCGACGGTGATGAGCGAAGAGGTCGAGCGCCTCCTGGTAGACGAGGGGGACGATGACGTCGTTCATCGTCTCGCGGACGAGCGCCCGGACCCGCTCGGCGTCCCAGCCGCGGGTCAGCTCGAGCAGCGCGGTGCGCGACTGCTCCATGCGGTCGTGGTCAGCGCCGACGAGCTGGTAGATGACCTGCGCGTACATGCCCTTGACGACCGTCCCCGGGCCGATCAGGCCGTCGCGGAGGAACGTCCGGCCCATCAGCAACGTCGACGAGCGGGCGATGATCGTCTTGTCCA
Organism: uncultured Nitriliruptoria bacterium; assembly: GCA_965364735.1. GTDB lineage: Bacteria > Actinomycetota > Nitriliruptoria > Nitriliruptorales > Nitriliruptoraceae > CBDTYW01. The sequence goes on along the minus strand of CBDTYW010000144.1, from coordinate 2,949 downwards.
GATCGAAGAAGGCGGCCTCCGTCGCGGAGGTGCGACGTGCGCGGATCTCCTCCAGCATGGCCGGGGAAAGGCGATCTGCGTCGTCCCGTCCGAACCGTTCGAGCGTGTCGTCGGGTCGGGGAGTCTCACTGCCCACACGGCGTCCTCTTGGTCGGTCGGGGGCAGCCTACGCGCGCGGCACGACAGGACGCGCAGACCGGTTGTCCACAGATCGGGGTTGCCGGGGTTGGCACCTGCGCAGGTCGGCCGTAGCGTGCGGCGCGCACCGGCCCACCTGCCAGAGGCGGGGAGCCGTGCACCAACACCGCCGTCGTCCGGGGCAGAGCCGGCGGACCCGAAGGATGTCGATGTCGAACCTCGCTGCCTTGCCCGTGATGGTGGACGCCGAGGCGTCCCGTCGCGGCGAGATCACGCGGAGCGTCGAGGCGCTCGGCTGGCAGGTCGTCGGGCGCGAGGACGTCCTCGTCCCGCCGCGACTGCGGCTGGTGGACGTCGCGAGCGCCGACATCGATGCTGGGCTCCCGACGGTGCTCGTGATCGACGACGCGGCCGCGCCGCGCCATGCGGCAGCCGCCGCCATCGCGTGTGGAGCGAAGGCCACGATCGCTTGGCCGAGCGAGCGGTCGCGTCTGGAGGCCCTGGCGACACGCGTGCAGCAACGCACGGCGTCCGGGCGGACCCAGGTGACCACGGTCGGCGGGTCGGCTGGGGGCGTCGGCACGTCAACGGTCGTGCTCGCGCTCACCGGGCTGACGGCGTGGGAGGGTACGGCCGCGCTCGCCGCCGTCCGGGGTGATGCTGCGGTCAGCGAGGTCCCGGACCTCGCCCTCGCCGACCTCACGGGTGCTGGCCTCTGGACCGCGGCCGCCCCGCTTCCCGGTGTCCCGGACGCACGGGCGGTGCGGCTCGTCGACCCGACAACAGGCGAACGTGAGATCGTCGACGGCCCCCCGGTCTGCATCCTCGACCGGGGCGTCTGCACCGACGTCGACGTCCTCGTCATCCGTCGAGACCGGGCTGGCCTCGACGCCATCGCGATCACGACGGCGGGCGTGGTGGTCGTCGTCGACCAAGGTCCGATCGCGATGTCGCAGGTGCGGGCCGCGGCCGGCGGTCGACAGCTCATCGAGCTCGAGCACAGCTCGCGCGTCGCGCGGGCAACGGTCAGACGTCGCGTCCCCGCCGGGCTCCCGGGACGTTGGCTCGCGCCGCTGCGCCCGCTCGCGCTGGCAGCAGCCAAGGGGGCTGGTCGACGCTGACCGCGCTGCAGGCCCACAGCAGTACACGCACGCACTTCAGCCGCGGGGGCGGAGGAAGCGCACACCCCGATGGACGACGTCCGTCTCCTTGCCGCCTCGCTCGACGAGGTCGGCGCACATCGCGATGCCGTCGCAGGACGGCTCGCCCGAGATCCGGAGCTGACCTCCCGGCACGCCGACCGGCCAGCGCTCCGGCGTGCCGTGGCGCGTGCCCTCGCTGCTGAGGGGGTCGTCGTTGCGCCGGCCGTCTGGGCGCGCCTGGTCCGCGACCTCGTCGACGAGCTGGGCGGGCTCGGCCCGCTGCAGGCGCTTCTGCGAGATCCGGACGTCACCGACGTCATGTGCAACGGGCCGCACGAGGTCTGGGCAGAACGTGCGGGCACGGTCGTGCGCGTCGACGTCCGGTTCCGCGACGACGATCACCTGCTCGCCACGATCCGACGTGCGCTCGCCGGGATCGGCGTCCGTCTCGATCGCTCCCACCCGTGGGCGGACGGGGTCCTCGACGACGGGGTCCGCGTCCATGTGATCGCGCCACCGCTGGCAGCCGCGCCGATCGTGACGCTGCGCCGGATCGCGACGGTCGTCCCGGGCTGGGACCAGCTGCTCGCGTGGGGGCTCGTGGCCGGACCGGAGGTCGAGCTCCTCCGTGCGGCGGTGCGGGAACGTCGCAACCTGCTCGTGTGCGGGCCCGCCGGCGCCGGCAAGACGACGCTGCTCGCCCGGCTGCTCGCCGACGCTGCGCCCGACCGGACCGTCGTCATCGAGGACGCGCCGGAGCTCGCGGCGCCCGGGCATGTCGTCCACCTGCGGACGCGACCGCCGTCGCCCGACGGTCACGGCGGGGTCGGGATGCGTGAGCTCGTCCGCAACGCCCTGCGGATGCGGCCGGACCGCCTCGTCGTCGGGGAGGTGCGGGGCGCCGAGGTCGCGGACATGCTCCAGGCGATGAACACCGGGCATGCGGGATCGATGACCACGCTGCACGCCAACACCGCTGCGGACGCACTGGTCCGGCTCGAGGGGATGGGGCTGCTGGCCGGGCTGCCGCTCGAGGCCGTGCGCGCTCAGGTGGCGACCGCGGTCGACGTCGTGGTGGCGCTCGGACGCGATCGTGACGGGACCCGTCGGCTGCGCGCCATCGGACGGGTGCGTGCCGAGGGGCACGGCTGGGCGGTGGACGCATGACGGAGTCGCGGGACGCGGTTCGCCGGATCCGCGCGTCGGGGCGCGCCGGGCTGCCGGTCGATGGGCGGGACCTGCGAGCGCTCGACCCCAGAGTCGCAGCACCACTCGACGTCGCGCTGGAGCTCGGTGTGGAGCTCGGACCGGCGCTCGAGGTCGCCGACGAGGCGTTGACCGAGGGGGCCCGGCTGGAGAGTGAGGCGACGATCGCGATCGCCCAGGCGACGACCGTTGCCCGGATGCTCGTCGGGCTGCCCGTCGTCGCGGTCCCGGTCACCGGCTGGATGATCGGCCTTCCGACGTGGGCGTTCTACGGCTCGTCGCCGGGGCGGCTCGTCGCGGCGGCGGGCGGCGGGCTCGTGCTGATCGGCTGGCTGTGGCTGCGTGCGCTCCGCCACGGCGTTCGCCGACGGGCCGATCAGCTGCCGGTCACGGCGCGTCTGGCAGACCTGGTTGCGGTGGGCCTTGCGGCCGGCCTCCCGGAGCCTGAGGCGCTCCGCGTCGC
>CBDTYW010000143.1:0-9481 GCA_965364735.1 uncultured Nitriliruptoria bacterium | reverse complement strand
CGGCCGCGTCGACGGGGAGCTCCGCACGGTCGAAGGCACCCTCGTGCGCCGGGGGTTCCTGGACTACCTGCAGCTCACCGACGTCTTCACGGTGGATCCCTGGGTCCGCACCGACGTCTCCTACCTCAAGCAGGTCTACGCCTACAGCTGTGACCACCGCCAGGGCTCGACCTGGAACGACAGCACGGAGTGGTCCGTGCCACGCTTTGAGTACGACGTGTTCGGCAACATCAACCCGACCGCCGGGATCGTCAAGTGGGGCGGCTTCGGGACCACGGTCGGCCGCATCGACCGCGCCACCGCGATCGCCAAGATGCGGGCCCGCTACGGGGACAACGGCTACATGTCCCAGGCAACCGTCATCGCCAACGGCCTGTACTGCCCGGACTACGTCTACTCCGACGGGCAGACGATCTCGGGTCCCGTCCACTCCAACGACGCGATCAAGATCTACGGCACGACGCCGGGACAGCCAGTCTTCGGCGGGAGCACGACGTCGAGCTACGAGGGCCCGGACAACCCGGTCTGGCTCGACGAGTCCGGGACGAGCACGCCCAGCTTCGCGGAGCCGTTCGGCTACGACATCCCGGTGGCCTTCCCGCCGTCCAACCGCACGCTCATCGACCGCACGGATCCGGGTGAAGGCGGCTGCAAGTACGTCGGCCCGACCTCGATCGAGCTGCGCGCCAACGCGCTGTTCATCAAGAGCCCGCTGACGCCGACCGCAGGGCTGCCAGCGCACTGCGTGCCCGCCGGCGGCGGGGTCGTCGGCGGCGGCACCGTGAGCCTGCTCGCGCCAGCCTTCAACGGGGTCATCTACGTCGACTCGGCGTCGGGGGCGTGCCCCGGTGCGCACCCGATCGGCATGCCGATCGCCGGCGACATCACCACCTACGGGTGCACCGACGGGGACGTGTTCGTGTGGGGCGAGCTCGACGGCGCCATCACGATCGGGGCAGATCACGACATCGTGATCGCCCACGACATCACCTACGCGGGCGACGACGACCTGCTCGGTCTGATCGCCGACAGCGCGGTCTGGCTCTACCACCCGGTCGACGCGGCCGGGAACAACCTCAACGTCACGACGAGCTCCGGTTCCCGGGCGCCCTACGGGGCCAGCCAGCCCGAGTCCACGAACTCGACGTGGGAGAGCCCGATGGTCAACGCCGCGATCGTGACGCTGAAGCGTTCTCTCTCGCTGCAGAACTACCGGCACGGCGACCCGTTGACCGGGACGTTCACCTTGTCCGGAGCCGTTGCTTCACCCTTCAACGGCGTGACCGCGGAGCTCGTCAACGGCGTCGTGGACAGCGGGTACGGAACGAAGACGCTGAGCTACGACACCCGGCTGACCTACCTCGTCCCGCCCTTCTTCATCGAGCCGGACCAGAGCGCCTGGCGTCAGGATCTGTGGCGAGAGATCGACAACCCGCCGTTCTGTGTTGGCGCCGAGACCCCGCAGGTCGACCGCTGCCTCCCTGCCTGATCCGGACATCCGGAGTTCAGTTCGGGGCGTTCCTGCCGAAATGACTGGTGGGGCGTCGGTACGCACCGGCACTTTTCGGAGGTCATCGTGGGCAAGAAAGTCATCGGACTCGACATCGGCACGCACAGCGTGCACGTGTCGGAGCTCACGGCTGGTCGTGGTGGTGAGATGAAGCTCACCAACTTCGGCGTGGCCGTGCTCCCTGAGCACGCCGTTCGCGACGGAGAGATCCAGGACGTCGCGTCCGTTGGCGCGACGATTCGACACCTGCTGCACAGCACGGGGATCTCCGGGCGCGATGTCGTGCTCGGCGTCGCCAACCAGCGGGTCTTCGTCCGACAGATCGACGTTCCCTGGATGTCCGAGGCCGAGCTGCGTTCCTCGCTCTCCTTCCAGGTCCAGGAGCATCTGCCGATCCCGGTCGAGGAGGCGGAGCTCGACTTCTACGTCCTGGACGAACCGATCATCAACGACCAGAAGATGGCTCGCGTCCTCCTCGTCGGCGCACAGCGCGACATGGTGCAGTCCCACGTTGACTCGGCGCTCGCTGCCGGGCTCACCCCGACGGCCATCGACCTGAACGCGCTGGCGTTGCTGCGGGTGTTGAAGTCGCACCAACCGGTCGTCGGCGACTCCTCCGAGGTCCTCATCGACATCGGCGCCGGCGTCACGAACGTGGTCATCCACGAGGGCGGGATCCCGCGGTTCGCGAGGACGCTCGTCTCCGGCGGCGAGGAGCTGACACGCGCGCTGATGAGCGAGTTCGACATGGAGCCCTCGGTCGCCCGGAAGCTCAAGCACGAGACCGGGCTGCAGTCCGATCCGGCGGACGAGGTCGCGAGCGTGATCGCACGGCGCGCCTACCACTTCCTTGACGAGATCCGCGGCTCCCTCGACTACTACCGGGCGCAGGGCGGCGCCCAGTTCACGCAGGTCGTGCTCTGCGGCGGCGGGTCGCTGCTGCCCGGGCTCGCCGATCGCCTGGAGGCCGAGCTTCGCCTCCCGGTCGTGCTCGGCAACCCGCTCCAGCGGATGCTCGAGGTGTCCTCCACGTACACCGACGAACAGCTCCGAGCCGTCGAGCCGGTGCTGGCAACCTCCATCGGGCTCGCCATGGGAGGTCTGCTGTGAACATCCGCGTCAACCTCATCCCGGCGGCGATCGCGCGCAAGGCGACCGAACGACGGCAGCGTCGAGCCGCCGCCGGTGCCCTCGTTGCGCTGGTCGCGCTCATGGGCGCTGGCCAGGTCGTACAGCTCGGCCGCGTCTCCGCTGCTCAGGACGCCCTCGCGGTCGAGCAGGACACGCTGACCGTCCTGCAGGCCTCGCAGCGAGAGCTCGGCGAGTTCGCCGAGCTCGACACCCGGAGGAACCAGACGAACGAGACGGTGCAGACGCTGCTCGGCGGGCAGATCGGCATGGCCGGGATCCTTCAGGACCTCGCCGCGGTGCTGCCAGCAGACGCCGCGCTCACGGAGCTCTCGGTCCTCGCTGACCCAACGGAGCTCGGCTCCGTCGGGACCATCACCGCGTCGGCGGTCTCGCTCCAGGGCCACGCGCCCGGCGTCGAGCGCGTTCTGATCAACCTGGAGAAGGTCGCGGCGTTCCGTGACCTCTACGTCGCATCATCAGCGCTCGACGACGCGGTCGGTCTCACGACGTTCCGCTTCGACTTCCGCCTGGGGGTCGAGGTCCTGAGCGGCCGGTACCTCGGCGGCATCCCGGAGGTGCTCCGATGACCCGCCAGCAGACACTCCTCGCCTTCGTCGTGGCGATCGCCCTCGTGGCCGCGTACTGGGTCTTCGCGATGTCGCCGAAGAACGACCAGGTCGCGACCCTCGCCGAGGAGCGCCAGCAGACCGTGGCCCAGCAGCAGACCGTGCGTCAGCGGATCGTCGCGCTCGAGAACATCCGATCGCAGGCGCCGGAGATCGAGGCGGCGCTCGCCGCGGGGCGCACGCTCGTGCCGACGAACGTCGCCCTCCCCGCCGCGCTGCGACAGCTTCAGGACGCCGCCGATCAGGCCGGGCTGATGCTCGGGGTGATCACGCCCGATCGTCCCAAGGAGAGCGGTGTCGACAGGACGATGGCCACGACCGTCACGCTGACCGTCAGCGGCAGCTACTTCCAGATCCTGGACTTCGTGCGGCGCGTCGAGGACCCCGCGTTGATGGGTCGCGCAGCGCTCGTCGAGGGCATGGACATGACGATGTCGGAGTACCCGCTCCTCGCGTCGACCATCCGCCTGCGGGTCTTCTCGACCGTGCCGGCGTCACCGGGTGCGGCCTCGACCTCGGAGGTCACGTCATGAGGCGGATCACGACGACCAGCTCCGTCATCATCGGCTTCGCCCTGCTCGCCACCGGATGCGCTGGCGGCGCGGCGGAAGCGCCGCCCGCATCCGTCCGCGCCCAGGCGGCGGACGCCACGCCCGGAGCGGCCGAGACGGTCGCCGTGTCGTCCATGGACGTGCAGACCGTCCCCGTGTTCCTGAGCCGCGACCCGTTCTCGCCCTTGCTCGAGGCAGCGCCCGTGTCTGTGGGTGACTTCGACGACCTCGGCGGCGATCCCGCCGTTGACCCGGCCGGACAGTCCGGCGGGTGCGCGTCGACCGCTGATGGACAGGTGTGCGACGGTGTGAGCGTCGGTCTCGTCAACGTCGGCGAGACCGACGGTGTGGCGTTCGCCGAGGTTCGCGTCGACAGCCAGATCCACAACGTCGGGGTCGGCGACACGTTCGCGGTCTCGTTCCAGGTCGAGGCGCTCACGGCGCGGTGCGCCACGCTGCTGTACGGAGACGACTCCTTCACGCTCTGCGAAGGCGACACGATCCTGAAGTGATGGCCCCGGCTGACGGAGCAACACGGCTCCGGCGATAGCCTCGCGTCGACTCCTGCCCTCTCGCTCGCGAGCCATACGTGCCCACGCTCCGCCACCTGACCGCCGGTGAGTCCCACGGTCCTGCGCTCGTCACGATCCTCGAAGGGCTGCCTGCCGGCCTGGCGGTGTCCACCCCGATGCTGCAGGCCGAGCTCGCCCGACGACGCCTCGGTCACGGCCGCAGCCCGCGCATGGACTTCGAGCTCGATGAGCTCGAAGTCCTCGGTGGCGTCCGTCACGGCAAGACGCTCGGCTCGCCGGTCGCCGTCGTGATCCGCAACACGGAGTGGCCCAAGTGGGTCGACGCGATGGACCCGGAGCCGCGCGACGACATCGAGGCGATCCGCGCGACCGGACGCGGCAAGAAGCTCACGCGGCCCCGACCCGGCCACGCCGACCTCACCGCGATGCTCAAGTACGGCTACGACGACGTCCGCGACGCCCTGGAACGCGCGTCTGCTCGTGAGACCGCGGCGCGCGTCGTCGTGGGGATGCTCTGCAAGCAGCTCCTGGCCGAGGCGGGGATCACCATCGTCAGCCACGTCGTCGGGATCGGCGGTGTCGCGACCCCGGACGACGCTCCGCGCCCGGGTGCCGACGACCTCGCCACCGTCGACGCTGACCCGGTCCGCTGCTTCGACCCCGCGACCTCCACGGCCATGCAGGCGCGCATCGACGCAGCCCACGCCGACAACGACACGCTCGGTGGGGTGATCGAGGTCATCGCACACGGACTCCCGCCGGGCCTCGGCAGCCACGTCCACTGGGATCGCCGCATCACCACACGGCTGGCCGCGGCCCTCTCGTCGGTCCAGGCGATGAAGGCTGTTGGGTTCGGTGACGGCTTCCGGCTCGGCGAGGTTCCCGGGAGCGAGGCGCACGACGAGATCCGTCTGGTCGACGACGTCTACGTCCGGCTCACCGACCGCGCCGGCGGCGTCGAGGCCGGCATGACGACCGGGCAGCCGCTCCGGATGCGCGTCGCGATGAAGCCGCTCAGCTCGCTGCCGCGTCCGCTCGAGACCGTCGACACCGAGACCCGTGAGCCCGCGCAGGCGATCACCCAGCGATCCGATGCCTGCGCGGTGCCGCGTGCCGGGGTCGTGCTCGAGTCGGTGGTGGCGTTCGTCCTCGCCGACGCGCTGCTCGAGAAGACCGGCGGCGACACCGTCGACGAGGTGCTGCGGTCGCTCCGCGCGTACCTCGACGACGTCGCGCGGCGCTGACATGTCTCGCAACATCGCGCTCGCGGGGATGATGGGTGCCGGCAAGACGACCGTCGGTCGGCTGCTCGCCACGCGCCTCGGACGCGGGTTCGTCGACACGGACGAGGAGATCGTCCGTCACGTCGGCCGGTCCATCCCGGAGATCTTCGCCACCCACGGGGAGCCGCGTTTCCGCGAGCTCGAGCACGAGGTCGTCCGCGCGCTGGCCGGCGTCGATGACCTGGTCGTCGGGCTCGGCGGCGGAGTCGTCCTCTCGGACGCGAACGTCGCCGAGCTGCTGCTGTCCGGGACGATCGTGCTGCTCGACGTCGACGTCGCGACGGTCGTGGAGCGCCTTGCCTCCGACACGACCCGACCGTTGCTCGCCGGGGGAGATCTCCACGAGCAGGTGTCCGCCACGCTCGCCGCTCGCGTCGATCGCTACGCCGAGGTCGCGGATCTGCGCGTCGACGCACGACGCGGTCCCGAACCGATCGTCGAGGAGATCGTCGCGTGGCTGAAGGAGCGTGGTGACGTGCTGACCCCGAGCGAGCTGGAGCAGACGCTGTGACCACATCGATCCGGGTCGCGCTGACGGACCGCCCGTACGAGGTCCACGTCGGACGTGGGCTGCTGTCGCAGGTCGACACGCTCGTCGCGTGGCCGTCGAGCATGCGACGCATCCTCGTGATCACGCAGGAACCGGTCGCCGACCACCACCTCACGACGCTCCTCGAAGCGCTGTCGCGGCTCGACGTCCTCGTCGACTTCGTCGCGGTTCCCGACGGTGAGGCCGCGAAGAACGTCGACGTGCTCGCTGGGCTCTGGGGTCGCTGCGCCGAGCTGCCGCTCGGACGAGGCGACGTCGTCGTCGCGCTCGGAGGGGGAGTCGTCGGGGACCTCGCCGGGTTCGTCGCCGCCACGTGGAACCGTGGGATCGCCGTCGTGCAGATCCCGACGACGCTGCTCGCGCAGGTCGACGCGGCCATCGGGGGGAAGACCGGCATCAACCTGCCCACGGGCAAGAACCTCGTCGGCGCGTTCCACCAGCCCCTCGCCGTCGTCGCCGACATCGAGGTCCTCGCCACCCTCGATGCGCGAGAGCGAACGTCGGGGCTCGGCGAGATCGTGAAGTACGGCCTCATCCGCGACCCGGCGATCCTTGACCTGCTCGAGTCGGACCCGGCAGCTGCGCTGCGCGGTGACGTCGAGCTGATGACGGAGCTCGTCCGCCGCAGCGTCGCCGTCAAGGCCGCGGTCGTCGCCGCCGACGAGCGGGAGTCGGGGGAGCGCGCCCACCTCAACCTCGGGCACACCTTCGGACACGCCGTCGAGGCGTTGACCGGCTACGCGTCGGTGCTGCACGGCGAGGGCGTCGCGATCGGGATGGCCATGGCGCTGCGGCTCGGCGTGGCGATGGGCGTGACGCCTGCGGAGCTCGTACCCCGCACCGAGGCGCTGCTGGACGCGCTGGGGCTGCCACGGGTCGCCCCGCCGCTCGGCCGCGCGGAGGTCTGGAACGTGATGGCCCGTGACAAGAAGGCACAGGACGGCGTGCGGTTCGTGCTCCTCGCCGCGGTGGGCGCGGTCGAGCTCCACACGCCGGACCGCGCGGTGGTCGACGCGGCGATCGACGCCGTCACCGCGACCTCCTGATGCTGGACGCGCCGCGCGAGGACGAGCTCGGGTCGCTGATCGCGTCGATCCCCGCAGCGGACCACGCCCCCCGGAGAGCGCGGCTCGCCCAGGTCCTGCGAGAACAGGCCGAGAACTCCGAAGGACCGCAGCCCGAGGCGCTGCTCGTCACGAACCTGCGCGACGTGCGATGGCTCACCGGCCTCGTCTCGACCTCGGCACGGGTGCTGGTCCATCGGGACGGGCGCTGCCAGCTCGTGACGGACGGCCGCTACGCCGGGGCTGCCCACGGGCTCGCCGAGGACGATCTCGAGGTCGTCATCAACCGGGCCTGGGTACAGGTCCTGGAGACGTTGCTCGACGCGGCCGCCGTCACGATCCTGGCAGTCCAGGAGCACGAGATCAGCCTGTCCGACGGACAGCTGCTCACGCAGCGACTCCAACGCCCGCTCGTCGGCGTCGGTGAGCTCGTCATGGAGCTGCGCAGCGTCAAGGACACGCACGAGGTTGCCTGCCTCCGGGCTGCCAACCACGTGACGGTGGCCGCGATGCAGCGCGTCCTCGGCGGCGACCTGCGGGCCGTCACGGAACGCGCGCTGGCGCTGCGGCTCGAGCGCGCGTTCGTGGATCTCGGCGCGGACGGGGTCGCGTTCCGATCGATCGTCGCGTTCGGCGAGAACTCCGCGATCCCGCACCACCATCCGACGGACCGTCCGCTCGGCCGTGGGGAGCTCATCAAGATGGACGTCGGCGCGCTCGTGCGCGGCTATCACGCGGACGTGACCCGCACCGTCGCCCACGGCGCCGTGCCCGCCTCGCTCATCGAGGTGCACGCGATCGTGCAGCGCGCCCAGATCGCGGGGCGCACCGCCGTCGCGGTCGGCGCGGACGCGGTGGCGGTCGACACCGTCTGCCGCGAGATCATCACCGACGCCGGGTACGGGGAACGGTTCGCCCACGGCACGGGCCACGGCACCGGACTCGACATCCACGAGCTGCCCCGGGTGCAGCAAGGGCCCTCTGCTACCCTTCGCGCGGGCTCCGTCCTCACGGTCGAGCCCGGCATCTACCTCCCCGGGATCGGGGGCGTGCGCATCGAGGACTCGATCCTCGTCACGCCCGACGGACCCGACATCCTCAGCCCCGCGCGACGAGATCTCGTGGTGTTGTGAGCCAGCCCGACGAGCACACCGCGAGTATCCCATGGTCTCCACGAACAACCTCAAGAACGGGATGACCCTCCTGCTCGATGGCAAGCTGAAGCAGGTCGTCGAGTTCCAGCACGTGAAGCCGGGCAAGGGCCCCGCGTTCGTGCGGACCAAGCTCAAGGAGGTTGTCTCGGGCAAGGTCGTCGAGAACACGTTCCGGGCCGGCCAGAACGTCGAGCAGGCCATCCTCGAGAAGAAGACGCTCCAGTACCTCTACAAGGACGGTCCGGACTACGTCTTCATGAACGCCGAGACCTACGAGCAGCGCCCCGTCGCGCCGGAGACCATCGGCGACAGCGCCAACTGGATCGTCGAGGGCGACTCGATCGACATCCTGGAGTACGACGGCGAGATCGTCGGCGCCGAGGTTCCTCCCAACGTCGAGCTCGAGGTGACGCACACCGAGCCGGGCGTCGCCGGGAACACCGCCACCAACGCGACGAAGCCTGCCACCCTCGAGACCGGGGTCGAGATCCAGGTCCCGCTGTTCGTCAACATCGGCGACCGCCTCAAGGTCTCCACCGTGACGTCGTCGTACGTCTCGCGCGCGTGACGAACGCCGAAACGTCGGACGGCCTGCGCCGGACCGACACGCCGGACCCGCACCGTTCGCGGCTCCGCGCCCTCAAGATCCTCTTCGACGCGGACGTTCGCGGCGAGGAGCCGGAGGTCGCGCTGGAACGCGTGCTGTCCGACACGCGTGCGCTCGACCTGCTCGACGACGTCGACCCCACGGCCGACGAGGCCGACGAGCAGGGCGACCCCGAGCGGATCGCGGCCGCACGGCGCCGCACGGCGCCGGTCCGGCTGGACCCGTTCACGAAGCGGCTCGTGCGCGGTGTGAGCGCACACCGTGTCGAGATCGACGACATGCTGGCCGAGCACGCCCACCGCTGGCGTGTCTCGCGGATGCCGGTGGTCGACCGCACGATCCTCAGGCTCGCGACCTACGAGCTCGCGCACGAGGAGACCCCGGCGGCCATCGTGATCGACGAGGCGCTGGAGCTGGCCAAGGAGATGTCGACCGACAAGTCCAGCGGCTTCATCAACGGCGTGCTCGAGGC
>CBDTYW010000142.1:0-9507 GCA_965364735.1 uncultured Nitriliruptoria bacterium | reverse complement strand
CGTCACCCCGATGGCGCCGTCGGTCCCGCGGTGCGCCGCAGCAGCGGCGCCGAGATCCTCCGCGAGGACGGGCAGGGCAGAACGCGCGCCACGGTCCTTCATGACGGTCACCGCCCGCGCGACCGGTCCCCGGAACCAGAAGAGGGCCACCGTGCGATCGATCGGGGCAGATCTCGGCCAGCACCGATGGCCGACGTCGCCGGGTCCCGCGCACCGCGCGCAGCCGTCCGGCGGCGGAAGCCGACGCAGGTGCTCGACGAGCACGTCGCACCTCACGCACCAGGCGACGCGTCGGGACGCGATGACCCGCCCGCAGCCGACGCAGCGGGCCGGGACCAGCAGATCAAGGACAGCAGCCATGACGGGAGGTCATCAGCGCAACGCCGGATGGGCAACCGCCCCGCCGTCGAGCTGTGGACAACTCAGCTCGCGATGGCGCGCTTCAGGCTCTCGATGGAGATGACCGGCGTCGGGTCCACCTGTCGCAGCAGGCCGAGGTAGACCGAGACCAGGTCGACGAAGAGGACACCCGCGGCGACGCGTGCGATGGCCGTCTCGCCCGGGAGCGTGACCTCGTGGACCCCGGCGAACGCCTCCCGGGAGATGTCGAGCGTGGCGGCGATGCGCTTGCCGACCTGCGGGTCCTCGTCGACGGGGCTGCGCAGGATGACGTTGACGAAGCGTTCGTCCGGACCGACTCCGTCCCAGCCGACGATCTCGTTGTGGTCGAGCTCCGGGTACTCCGCCGAGAAGCAGGGGCGCTTCGCGTTCTCGTTGATCTGGCACTTCGCGCGCAGGGCGACGAGCGCGGGGAGCCCGCGACCACCATGGATGATCGGGATGCGGTCCTGCAGAGCGACGGCGAGGTTGAGCGCCACGTTCTCGTCGGCGGGAGCTTCGGGGCCCCAGACCTCCAGCAGCGCGTCGAGCTGATCGCCGACCTCGGCGAGCTGCCCGGAGACGGGGGCGATCACGCCGGCCCGCTCGAGCGCGACGAGAAGCGGGACGGCCAAGTAGGCGAGGCTGGCCCGTGGCTGGCGGCCACCGGGCACGCGAACGCTCGGGACATCACGTTCGTCCGCGATCCGCCCGACGGCCCCGCCGGACGTGACCGCGTGCAGCGGAGAGCCCGAGGCGATCGCCTCGGCGACGCAGGACAACGTCTCCTCGGTGTTGCCGGAGTAGCTGACCGCGACGAGCGGGGTGTCCGGACCTCGCCACGCGGGAAGGTGATAGCCCTTCACCGGGATCACGGGCGCTGCGCCGTCCCGCGCCGCCAGCATCTGAGCGACGTCGCCGGCGATGCCGGAGCCACCCATCCCCGCGACGAAGACCGCGCGCGCGGAGTGGTCGAACGACGGTGACGGGCCGGCCTCTGCGATCTCGAGCGCGTGGCGCCACTGCGCGGGCGAGGCAACGACCGTTCCCAGCATGTCCGACGGATCGATCGCGGCGAGGTCGAGACCGCTGAGCGGACCGGTGGCCGTCACGACGACGACCCTCGGGTCTTCGGGGCGGTCGCCTCGTCGAGGATCAGCTGCGGGACCCCGTCCACGACCGGGAACGTCCGGGTGCACTCGAGACACCGAACGATGCGGCGGCGTTCCTTGTACTCCAGCTCCGCTCCCTTGCCGCAGGGGCAGACGAGGATCTCCAGGAGTCGGGCGTCGAGCTGGACCATCAGGCTTCCCACCTTGCGGGATTCGAGGGCGGCGTTGCGCGTCAGGCGGTGACGCTAGCGGCCACCGCGTCGCGGATACGGGTCATGGCCGCCTCGTCGTCGCCTTCGGCGTTGAGCCTGAGCAGCGGCTCAGTGTTGCTCGGACGCAGGTTGAACCAGCCGTCCTCGAGCACGACGGTGAGCCCGTCGTCCCAGTCCTGTGTGCCACCGAACTCCTCAGCGACCCGCTTCATGATCGCCTGCTGCCCATCGACGGTGAAGTTGATCTCGCCCGACTGGCTGTAGACGTCGTAGGGCGCGACGACCTCGCTGAGCGGGGTGCCGGCAGCAGCGACGGCCTCGAGCAACACCAGCGCGGCGATCAGACCGGAGTCCGCGCGGAAGTTGTCGCGGAAGTAGTAGTGGCCCGAGTGCTCGGCGGCGAAGATCGCGCCCGTCTTGGCCATCTCCTCCTTGATGTAGGAGTGCCCGACACGGGTACGGACCGCCGTGCCACCAGCCCGCTCGATCGTCTCGGGCACGATCCGCGAGCAGATCAGGTTGTGCAGCACCGTTGCGCCCGGGTTGCGCAGGAGCAACCGGTCCGCGACGACCGCGCCGATCAACGAGGACGGGACCGGGCGGCCCTGCTCGTCGACGGCGAACATCCGGTCGGCGTCTCCGTCGAAGGCCAGCCCGAGCGGCAGCCCGCGGCTGACCACCAGCTCTTGGAGATCCCGGAGGTTCTCCGGCTCGATCGGGTTGGCGGGATGGTTCGGGAAGCTGCCGTCGAGCTCGAAGAACAGCTCCACGACCTCGATGGGCAGCGGCGCGAACACCGGCGGGACGACGTGTCCGCCCATCCCGTTGCCGGCGTCGACGCCGATGGTGATCTGCGAGAGCTTCGAGGTGTCGATGAAGGTGCGACAGTGGGCGGCGAAGTCCTCGAGCACGTCGGCGGTCCGGACCGTTCCCGGCGCCGCATCGGACGTCGGGACCCCGAGCTTGGCGCGGTCCCGGATGTCGCCGAGGCCCGTGTCGAGCGAGACCGGCGCCGCGCCCGCACGGCAGAACTTGATGCCGTTGTAGGTCGGCGGGTTGTGGCTGGCGGTGAACATCGCGCCGGGGAGGTCCATCACGCCGGAGGCGTAGTACAGCATGTCGGTCGAGGCGAGCCCGATGTCGACGACGTCGACGCCCTGGGAGTTCACGCCCTCCGCGAACGCTGCGACGAGCTCCGGGGAGGACGGCCGCATGTCCTGGCCGACGACCACCGCGTCATCGCCCTCGCCGACGAGGACGTGGGCCGCTGCGGCCCCGATCGCGCGGGCGAGGTCGGCGTCGAGCTGGGTCGCGACCAACCCACGCACGTCGTAGGCCTTGACGATCTGATCGAGCACGGACGGGTCGACGGGCACGGCAGCCTCCGGGGAAGTCGGGTCGGCAGGTGTACCACCTGTCGGACGGCCGCCCAGCGGGTCGAGAGCGTCAGTCCCGGTCGCGCACCGCGCGCACCGGACGAACCGGGGCGATGCCCTCGAAGCCCGGCAGCTGCGTCTCGACGAGCTGCCCCTGGGTCGCGACGTCCGCGGCGGGGGCCTCGTCGACCTCCGCGATCATCTCCGCGGCCGCGGCGACGAGCTCGGAGAGCGCGACGGCCGCTTCGGAGGCGTCCTCGGTCTGCGCAGCAGCCATCTCGACCTCGACCGGCGCCTCGACCGCGACGTCGTCCTCGACGGCCCGCAGCACGACCGTCGGTGTCTCGTCCGCGACCAGCAGGTCGACGTCGATCTCCGTCGTCGACTCCTCGCCGCGATCAGGGCGCACGAACGGCATGATACGCGCCCCGCCCGGACGGTCCGTCCGGACCGACTTGGCGCGGCGGCCGATGGCCGTCGCGAAGCCATGGTCCTCTGCCGGATCCGACGAGTCTGGCTCAACCGAGGCCTCTGCAACCGGCAGGGCCGGCTCGGCCGGGGCCGGGGCCGGTCCGACCGTCGCGGTGTCGCTCGAGGGCGGCGGGAGGTCCGTCGAGGGAGCCGACGAGGGCGCGGCGAGCAGGTCGACGACGACGGGCGCCGGGACGTCCGTCAGGTCGATCTCGACGGTGGTCTCGGGCTGCTCCGACGGGGCCGGGGCACCGAGCGCGGCGGCCAGCAGAGCGACCGTGTCGTCGCCTCCGATGTCATCGAGGGTGATGCGCGGCGGCTCGTCGAAGGTCCGCTCGTCGGCCATCTGCCACCCGCGCGGCGGAGTCGTGCGGTCCGCACAGTCCATGCACAGGTCGTAGTGGGCAGGATCCTTGACGTCGCCGAGCGGGCCCACGATCGCGACGCGTCGCTCGTACGAGAAGGAGAGCGTTGCCTCCGCCTCGTGCGCACAACGGGGTCGCGAGCACGGCCGACGCACGTACGCTCGCTTCGGAAAGATCACGGCGGATCGGGACGTGGACCGCAGCACGCTCTGGTTGCTCATGACGCAACCGTACGGTCCGATGGCGCTCGTGGGAAGCACCCTCGACCGTGTTGGCGGACAGACCTCGGGGAGAGCACGTGGAGGACCGGCACCAGCGCCATCGACGACGGCCGGCGGACCCTCGCCGACGCCCCGTCGACGGGTTCCGAGCACTGTCCTCGGACCAGTTCCAGCGCCTCGTTGACCGCGCGGCGCGCGCGATCCCGCTGGAGCTCATCTCGTTGCTCGACAACGTCGTCGTGGTCGTCGAGGACGTCCCGGCCGCGAACGTGCTCGGTGAGGGCGATGAGGTCCTGCTCGGCCTCTACGAGGGCGTTCCACGGACCGCGCGCAGCGACGCCGCCCCGGTCCTTCCAGACCGGATCACGCTCTACCGTCGCCCCATCGAGGCGCGCGCGCGGACGCTCCACGAGCTGACCGCCGTCGTCCGGGACACCCTCATCCACGAGATCGCCCACCACTTCGGGATCGACGACGACCACCTCGACGACCTCGGCTACTGAGCGCTCCTGGTCAGCGCTCGTCGGCCAGACGTGCCGACGAGGTGCCGAGGCGCTCCGTGAGCCCGTACGACTCCTGGACCCGGACGCCCACGGCGGTGGGTCGGAAGGTCCGGGCCGGGACGCCGACGGACCCCGACACGTCGAGCGACCCCTCGAGCTGGAAGGCACGACGCCCGGCGACGACCTCTCCCTGCCGCACCTGCACGAAGGCCACCGATGCCGGCCCGAGCAGGAACGGATCGAGGTCGATGGTGCGGACGGTCCCCGGCGGAACACGCAGATCGCGGAGCTCCGCGGGCGCGGTCACGCCGACCGGCGACCAGAGGACCACGTCGAGGACGGCCTCCTCGCCGGACGGGTTGACGAGCTGCAGACGCACCGCACGGCTCTCCTCCGGACCTCCGATGACGGTCCAGGCGCGGTCGGCCTGGCTCGCCCCGAGCTGGACGACGACGCCGGTCCTGCGTGCCTGCGCACCCGTCGCGTCGATGGCCGACTCCGCGGTGGGAGCCTCGTCGGCGGGGTCGAGCGGAGTCGCCAGGTCCTGGGCGTCCGCGCCACCCGGCTCGGCGAACGCTGTGGCGATGCTCGCCACGAACGGCACGCCCTCCAGCGCCGTGACGGTCAGACCAGCCAGCGTCGGGCTGCTCAGCAGTGCTTCGCGCCCAGCGAGCGCGACGGGAGCATCGAAGCCGCCTGCCGCGAGGATGCCGTCGAGCGAGAGCCGTCGAGTCGAGCCCGGGGGCACCCCGAGGTCCGTGAAGCCGACCACGCTCGTGCCGCCGAGCTCGGTGTGGACGGTGACCTCGACGTCGACCTGATCCTCGAGGGACGGGTTCGTGACCCACAGCCAGCTGGCCTCGTCGGGGCCGTCCTCGAACCAGGGGAACGTCCACACCTCGGCCGGCGCGCTCGAGGCCTGGAGGATGGACAGCCCGTCGATCCCGCCGATCACGGAGTTCAGCGCCTGCAGCCCCTCGACGACGACGCGCCCCGACCGCACCTGGACGATCGCGCCGAGGTCGGGCTGCTGGGGGGCATGCTCGTTGATCGGGACCGTGATCGTGGACCGGGCCGGCACCACGAGGTTCTCGAGGCGCAGCGGTGAGAGCGGGCCGCCCGGCGTCGTCAGCGTCATCGCGACCGTCGCGGCGCTGCCGAAGGGGTTGCCGATCTGCACCTCGGCGGTGGAGCCACCGTCGGTCCGCATGCCGGGGACGATCCAGGTCGTGGCTGGGGAGGCCACGCACGGCGCTTCCACGAGGCCCGTCGGTCGTCCCGGGGTCTTCGCCGTCCAGACGCGGCCGACGGCCGTCGGCTGCTCCCACCAGCGGGACACGGCGCCGATTCCGGACAGGCTCGACTCGATGACGTGGGCGACCCCGGTCCCCGCTCCGACGCGACCCGACGGCACGCGGTCGACGCTGCCTCCGCCGAAGACGTCGAAGCTGACCTCGGCGCCGGAGAGCCGGTCCGGGTCGAGGGCAGCGACGATCATGAGCTCATCGTCGAGCCGCGACTCACCGACGACGCAGAACCAGGCACCGGCGACCGCTGGCCGCGAGACGGGGGCGATCTCGTCCGGAGCCACGACCGCCGTCCCGCGAACGTCGACCACCGCTGCACCCATGACGACGAGCAGCAGCAGCGCCAGCACCGAGCCGACCCGCGACGTGTTCATCGCACGCCCCCGGCGACGACGACGTCGTCGGTCGACGGCTCGACCGGCGCGGGCTCCTCAGGAGCATCCTCTGCGTCGGGGCTCGCAAACCGCGGCGGCCGCAGGAGCATCGAGAAGACCACGATCGCCGTCGCGAGCTGCAGCGCGAGCGCGAGCCGCCGCTGTCCCCCGTCCTCGTGTCCGACGACGAGCTCCCCACCGATTTCGGGGCCCGCGACGAAGGCGGCAAGGCCACCCGCCGGGATCGTCTCCAGACGGACCCCGTCGACGGTCGCCCGCCACTCCCCGTTGTCCGGTGCGGCGATCAGCACGGCCTCACCGGGCGCGATGCCGCCGACGTAGTGGCCCGGCTCGCCGGTGGGCACGAGCGCCCGGACGGCGGTGCCCGGCGGCAGCGCCTGTCGACGATCGACCGCGTCGAGCGCGTTCGCCGGGACAACTGCTGCAGGCGGGAGCCAGGTGGCGATCTCGTAGAGCGCGCCTCCGGGGACCGGGGTGGGCTCGAGGTCGAGCTGCTCGTCCAGCGCCGCGGTCAGGTCGCTGCGAACAGCTCGCAGGTCACGGACGTCGCCGACCGCGGTCCCGGCCACGCTCGGTCCCGTGGCCTCATCGGCGAACAGCTCGGCGATCGAGCGCGTGTCCTCGAGGAAGCTGACGCGGATCCAACGGATGTTCAGCAGCCCGAGCCGCGTGGCGGCTCCGGGGTCCGCACGTCCGAGGATCGCGGTGACGGCGTCGTCGATCCGGACGCTCGTGGACGGTTCCGGCACGTGGCCGGTGCGGGCGAGCGTCGGCCCGTCCGCGGACGTGAGGTCCCAGCGGACGCCATCCGGTGACTCGACGAGCATCAGGACCGCCGACGGCCCCTCGGCGGCGATGCGGGGCTCGATGAAGGCGGGTACGTGCTGTGCGTCCAGGGACCAGCCGTCCCAGCCACGGGTGGCCACATTGAACGACGTGAGCATCATGACCGCGGTCAGCCCGCCCAGGACCCCCACCGACGTCGCCTGTCGCCAGCCCAGCCGATGGCGGGCGAGCTCGCCCGAGGCCTGGTCGAGCCCGACCGCGAGGATGCATGCGTAGGTGCCGGCGGTGACGACGAGCACCGTCCCGACCCACAGCGACGAGGTTCCCGTCGTCGACAGCGTGCGGGCGATGGCGGTCGTGACCGCGAGCATCCCGATCAGCACCAGCAGGGTGCGGGTCCGTCGCTCGCCGGCCAGGATCGCGGCGAGCGCGGTCATGACGAGCAGGGCGATCCCCGGCAGCGGACCGACCCAGCCCGGTGCGTCCGGGGCGAGGAGCAGGAGCTCGAGCGCGGACGCGTCGAGCACGTCGTTGCCCAGCGTCGGCGCCGACAGCGTGGACAGGCTCGTGGCCAGACCGACGGACCACGGGTAGAGCAGGAGGAACACGCCGACCGCGGTGAAGGCCATCCGCGCCGCAGCGGACCGCCAGGCCTGCGGGTCGAGCGCGATCCCCCGGATCGTGATGGCGACCCACGCGGCCAACGCGGCCAGGACGAGGGACGGCGAGAACGCGATGATCGCGGCGATGATCGCGGCCGAGGCTGCAGCCGCGCGCCACGATGACGAGCTCGGCGGCCCCGACGCTGCCACGAGCGACGCGACCGCAGCAGGGAGGCCCACGATCAGCACCATCGCGCTGAGGCGTCCGGTGGCCAGCGCTGCGATGACCGGTGGCGACAGGACGTACACGCTGGCAGCGGCCGCACGGGCAACTCGGCGTGTCGTGACGAACCGAAGGCTGCGCATCGTGACGAACCATGTCACGGGCACGAGCAGGAGCAGGAGCAGGCGGATCGCGAGCTGGCCAGCCCCGAAGGAGAGCGCGGTGAGCCCGGCGAGCACGACGGCGGCCGGCGACGGATCGCGACCGGTGGCGACGCCGCCGACTTCGTGCCAGTCAGCGAGGTAGGGGGCCAGGAAGGAGCCGGAGCCGTCGGGCCAGCGCGCGAACTCCCCGCCCTGCAACACCCCGTGCTGGGCGAGCGGGACCGCCGCGAACAGCGTCAGCAGCATCACGACGCCGCCGAAGACGACGACCGGCCGACGTCGCACGGACTCGATGACGTGCTCGAGCGGCGGGCGACCATCATCCTCGGGAACCGCGATCAAGAGCGGCTGGGCGGTGACTTCGTCCTCGCCCGTCACCCACTCCGCCACAGCCTCCAGATAGCTGCGGAGGCGTGGTCCGACGCGCGTGAAGAGCGGCCTGAGCTCCCGATCGGGTCGGACGCGATGCGCCTGCGCGAGCTTCCGCAGCCGCCATGTCTCCGTGAAGTGAGCGGCGTTCCAGGCCCAGGCCCGGGTGGTCTGCCAGGCGTCGCTGAAGCGCCGGGTCGCGAAGAACCCGAGGAGCTTCGCGATCCCGACGGCGAAGAAGAGGGGGAGGACGTAGAGGAGCCGCCGTGTCTGGACGAGCTTGATCAGGGTGGCCAGCGTGTTGCGCTCATCGAAGTAGCGCGGGCCGAGGAGGGTGGTCTGGCCGAGCCGCCGGTAGGTCGAGGCGCCAGCGACGTGACGGCCACGAGCCAGCGGCACGACCTCGACGCGATGGCCGGCCTGCCACACGCGCAAGCACAGGTCGAGGTCGTCTCGGAAGAGGTGGTAGCGGCGGTCGATGCGACCCAGGTCCTCGAACACCTGACGTCGGACCATCATCCCGGCAGTGGAGACGTAGAGGACCTCACGGGCGCGGTCTCGCTGCCCTTGGTCGATCTCATCCGGTTCGAGCCCGCTGTCGACGCGGCCGGTGACATCGATCGAGAGCCCGACGGACTGGAGCCGACGTCGTCTGCTCCAGTCGAGGAGCTTGGGCCCGACGACGGCGAGGTCGGCGTCAGCGTCGAGCGCCGCGGAGAGCCGCGCGACCGCGTCGCTCGCAAGCGCCAGGTCGTCGTGCATCAGCAGCACGTGGTCTGCGCTGCCGTCGTGGGCGTCCAACGCCATCGAGACCGCGGCTCCGAACCCGAGATCTCGGTCGCTGAGGAGCACCCGCTCCGTACCGAGACGGGCGATCAGCTGCTCACGAGAGCCGTCGCTCGAGGCGTTGTCGACCGCGATGATCTCGAGGTCAGAGTGGCTCTGACCCTCGAGTGCGTCGATCGTCGCGTCGAGCCACGGACGACCGTCGTGCGCCACGAGGACGGCTAGGACACGCGAGCC
>CBDTYW010000141.1:0-9618 GCA_965364735.1 uncultured Nitriliruptoria bacterium | reverse complement strand
TCGTCGAGCGCCTGACGCAGGGCCGGCTCGGCAGCCCTCCAGCCGTCGGCGGCGATCGGCTGCGCGGTGTCGACGAGGTGCAGCAGGAGGCTCCGGAGGCCGTCCGGGGTCAGCGCGTCCAGCACGATCCCGCCGCCGCCGCCACCGCTCGTCCCGAGCTCGACGATGAGGTCGCGGAGGCGCGCGGCCTGGCCGCCGGTGGGGGTGCCGGGCAGCTCGCCGACGAGCGTCGGCGACGCCACCGGCCCGTGGTCCTGCCAGCGATCGGCCGAGCCGATGATGTCCGCGACGCGACGGCGGATCGCGGCAGCGTCGGGTGCGTCGGGCTCGGGCGCTCCGAACACGAGGTCGCGGAGCCGCCCGGCCAGACTGACGCCGCGCGTCCACCAGCTCGGCTCCGGGACCGCCGTCAGCGGCCGGGCAGGTGACCAGGTGAACTCGGCGAGATCCGCACGACGGTGCAGCTCGGGGGCCCATGCCGACGTGCGGCGTGTCACGTGGGACAGCACCCGCAACGCCTCGAGGTCGCCACCCTCGAGCTCCACACCCCGCAGGATCCCGCCGAGATCGGCCGCCGCGCGGTCCATCGTGTCGGCGAGCTGTCGGCAGGCGTCCGGGTCGATCCAGTGCGTCAGCGTGCTCGTCCGTGCCATGGATGCCCCCCGTGGTGATGATGCTGAAGGCGATGATGTGGGCTGCAACGCTGTTTGTCAATGTTTGAGAAGACTTCACGAGACGAGAGCCGCGGGCATGGTGGCGGGGTGCATGGCGGGCTAGCGTTGGCGCCCCGCACGACGTCGCCCGACGAGGACCGCCCGATCATGGCCATCGACCCCGTCCAGCACCTGCCGAAGTACCGATCGCCGGTGTTGGGCCTCGAGATGTCACACGCCGAGGTCGGGGAGGGCGACCCGATCCTGTTCCTCCACGGCAACCCGACGTCGTCGTACGTGTGGCGCAACGTCATGCCGCACCTGCAGGACCGCGGCCGTTGCCTCGCGCCGGACCTCGTCGGCATGGGCGACTCGGACAAGCGCACGGGGAAGAAGCCGGAGGAGCTCTACACCTTCGCCGAGCACCGCCGCCACCTCGACGCCTGGCTCGTCGCGGCCCGCGTCGAGGGCCCCATCACCCTGGTCCTGCACGACTGGGGCTCGGCCCTCGGCTTCGACTTCGCCCGCCGCAACGCCAACAAGATCAAGGGCATCGCGTACATGGAGGCCATCGTCGCCCCGCTGTCGTGGGATGCGTGGCCGTCCGAGGCGCGCACGATCTTCGAGGCGCTGCGCGGACCTTCCGGTGAGCAGATGGCGCTGCGCAAGAACGAGTTCGTCGAGAAGATCCTGCCGGCGCTGGTCCTGCGGGAGCTCGGCCCCCGCGAGATGGCCGAGTACCGCCGCCCCTACCTCGAGGCTGGCGAGTCCCGTCGCCCGACCCTTGCCTGGCCGCGAGAGCTCCCGCTCGACGGCGTTCCGGCAGACGTCACCGAGGCCGTCCGCGCCTACGGTGAGTTCCTCTCGCGCAGCACGATCCCGAAGCTGTTCATCAACGCCGACCCCGGGTCGATCCTGACCGGCGCCGCCCGCGAGTTCGCGCGCAGCTGGAACAACCAGACCGAGGTCACCGTCCGCGGCTCGCACTTCATCCAGGAGGACTCGCCGCACGAGATCGGTGAAGCCCTGGCCGCCTGGTACGACGGGCTCGCCTGAGATGTCGGTCCCGGTCGACCCGCGCAAAGCCTGGGACCTCCCGGCCTTCGGCGCGTTGCCGACCGTCGAACGGCTCGGTGAGCTGACGACGCGCGTCCTCGCCCAGAACCCGTCGATGATGACGCTCGACGGGACCAACACCTACGTCGTGGGCGTCCCCGGCACCGGCGGGGCGGTCGTGATCGACCCCGGCCCGGACCAGCCCGACCACCGCGCGCGCGTCGAAGCCGTCCTCGCGGAGCGTGACGCCGAGCTCGCCGCGGTCCTCGTGACCCATCACCACGGCGACCACTCCGAGGCCGCCGCCGCGTGGGCCACCGCGCACGGGGCCCAGCTGCACGCGACCACGCCCGAGGTCGCCGGTGCGCACGGGACCGTGCTGCGCGGGGACTCGCGTCTCGACATTGCCGGCCTCGTGCTCGACGTCGTCGCCACGCCGGGCCACGCCGCCGACCACGTCACCTACCGCCTCCCGGACGGGGATCTCGTGATCGGCGATCACGTCCTCGGGCGTGGAACGTCCGTCGTCGCGCACCCGGACGGCGATCTCGTCGCCTACCTGGCCTCGCTGCGGCGGATCCTGGACCTCGACACCGACCGGCTCCTGCCCGGCCACGGACCGGCGCTGGGGGAGGACCCTCACGCGGTCATCCGCTTCTACCTGGACCACCGCGCCCACCGGGAGGGCCAGGTCCTGACGGCCATCACTGGCCGAACGGCCACAGCGCGTGAGGTCGTCGCCACGGTCTACTGGGACGTGGCGCCCCACCTCTGGCCGGCCGCCGAGCTCTCGACGCTGGCCACGCTCGCGAAGCTGCGCACGGAGGGACGGGTCCGCCACGACGACCCTGACCTCTGGAGCCTCACGTGACCACCTCTCGGCGGGTGGCAGCCTGTGCTGTCGTCGCGCTCTTCGCGGTGTCCTGTGGAGGTTCGGCCGTCGAGCCGGCGATCGATCGTGACGGCGGACGTCTCGTCGCAGAGCTGGTCGAGGAGCCGACGTCCGTCGACACCACGGCCACCGCGCTGGTCGAGGCCAACGCCTCGCCGACCGATGACGCCACGCCGACCGATGACGCCTCGTCGGACGACGCCAGCGAGCCGGACGACGGCAGCAGCGACGCGCCCACCGAGCCCACCGAGACGCCCGATCCGGAGCCGTCTGGGCCGACCGACGCGGACCGGGCCCGCTTCGTCGCATCCCACCGCCCCGAAGGCTCCGCGGACCTCGAGCATGTCGCCGTCGACCTGGACGACGACGGCACGACGGAGCTCGTGTTCGCGTGGGTCGACACCGGCAGCCGGTCCTCGCGCGTCGAGCTCGTCACGTGGAACGGCTCGATGTACGAGATCAGCCACGTCCAGACGGGCGGCGCCGCCGACGAGGTCGCGCGGCTCGGGATCAGCGACATCAACGGTGACGGCCGCCTCGAGATCGTCGTGCATCAGCGGGCGGGCACGTCCGGCGCGTCCGCGACCGTCTGGGCGGTGAACGCCCGTCTCCGGCTCGACGCGGTGACCGCGGTCGGGGGCTGCAACGACGGGACGGCGACGTACGGCGTGGTCGGGGTCAGCTTCCGCGACGACGACGCGGACGGCGTGCAGGAGATCGTCGCGACGTGCGACGACTCCCCGCTCCCACCCTCTGCGTGGTCGGAGCAGCGATACGTCTGGATCGACGGTTTCTACCGCGCGGTGGTCGGTGACACGGCCCGCGGGTAGCGCGTGAGGGGCGACGGGCGAGGCTCCGGTTGACGGAGAGTGAAGTTCAGAGGTGAAGGTTGGCGCGGATGTGCCGACACGAAGAACACACTCGTCTGTCCACCGGTGGGCAATCAATGGCCGAATTCCTCGACACGTTCGACGTCGAACGTGCGCAGCTTCTCCAGGCTCTGGAGCACTTCCAGGGTGTCCTGTCGCGCTTCCAGGAGCGCCGCGCGCTGGAGATCGAAGGTGATGATCTCGCTGAGTCGCTCATCGCGAGCGAGCTCGCCCTGGTGCGCCGCGACCTGTCGCAGACCCGCTTCACGGTGGGGTTGTTCGGGCTGATCAAGCGCGGCAAGTCCACGCTGCTCAACTCGTTGATCGGCCGTGAGGTCTCCTCGATGCACGTCACGCCGGAGACGGCCGTGCCGGTCTACGTCGACTACGGCGAGACCGCGGGGGCCGAGGTCTACTTCGCCGACGGCTCCGTCAAGCATGTGGGCGTCGAGGACGTCGAGGAGTTCACCAGCCAGAAGTTCAACCCCAACAACGCCCGCGGCGTCACCTACGTCCGCCAGCACGTTCCCGTCGGTTTCCTGCGCAACGGCACCCAGCTCATCGACACACCGGGTCTCGACGACGCCGAGGCCGACGAGACCTACACCCGACGCACGCTCCAGGAGCTTGACGTCTGCGATGCCGGGATCATCGTCTTCCTGTCTCCGCCCACCGTCGGCGCGACCGAGATGGGCTTCCTGACCGACATCGGAGCGCGCGATCTGAAGAAGACCTTCCTGATCTGCAACATGTATCCGCAGCACTTCCACGACCCACAGACCCGCTCCGACGTGCTCGCCTACGTCGGCAAGCGCATCGTCGAGGCGTCGAAGAAGGCCGGGCAGTCCGGCGAGGTCCGCATCTACCCGGTCTGCGCCTACGAGGCGTGGCAGGCCCGCGAGAACGACGACATGGACGCCTTCAAGCGGTCCGGCGCGTCGCGGCTCCTGCGGGACCTCGAGATCTTCCTCTCCAAGGTCGCGGGACGTCAGGTCCTCGAGGACGCCGCTGACCGTGTCGCGAAGGCCGCTGATCTCGCCAAGGCCGAGGTCCAGGTCCGGACCCAGCTGCTGGACGACCCGGCGAAGCTCGAGGGCTACCGCCAGAAGGTCGATCTCTCCATCCGCGAGCTGGAGTCCCAGTTCGAGGAGGCGATGAACGCGGCGCTGCACGACATCGAGCCGCTCAAGCTCCGCGTCCGTGGCCGGCTGCTCCAGCCCTTCGCGCACGCCAACAAGCAGCTCCAGGCCATGCAGTCACTCGAGGAGGTCGAGGCCTTCGCCCGACGCTTCCGCCGTGAGGTCGAGGTGTCCGGTGAGTCCGCGGCACGGCAGTTCGGTGAGGGCTTCGACGCCATCATCGACAAGCTCCGTCGTCTGCTCGAGCAGCGCTTCAGCGCCGTCATGAGCGACCTCGCCCCGAACCTCCCGAAGGTCTCGCTGGCCCGCAACTCCATGATCGTGACGGCCGACCAGCTCGCCCAGTTCGAGCAGGCGGAGGCCCGCAAGCGCAAGACCGCCGCGACGGGAGCCGCCGCCGGCGGCCTCGCCGGAGGTGCGTCCGCCGTCGCCGTGATGGGCGCGACCGCGGTGCTGCTCAGCCCGGTGGGCCTCGTCGCCGGTGCGCTCGTCGGCTGGAAGCTCTCCACGGTCATCGGTGGTGGATCGACGCTGGCCCGCGCCAAGCAGTCCATCGCCGAGCGGATCGACGAGGTCGCCAACGATCTCGTCGCCGACTTCGACCGTCAGGTCGCGGAAGCTGTCGGAACACTCCGAGCCGCGGTCGGGCGGCGTCGCACGGCCTTCGCGGCCGACCTCTACGGACAGTTCGACCTCGTCGAGTCCATCACGTCGGACCCGCAGATGCTCGACTCGTATCGTCGTGACGCGGAACGGTTCGCCGCTGCGTTCGACGTGTGTGCGAAGCGCGCAATGCGTGCGGTCAGCGAAGCTGCCTGATCTCCGCCAATGGTCACAACGTTACTGATGTCTCACAGCGCAAGAACGGCCGTCCCTCAGCGGGACGGCCGTTCTTCGCTTGGCTGAGCTCTTCGCGCGGAGGCTCTGATCAGCTGGTGCGTCGGGTGCGGGGCACGCCGGCTGCCTTGAGCGCGGCCGCAGAGACGCCGATTTCGCGCCATGCGGTGTAGCTGATGCCCTTGCGCTCGCTGTACTCCTTGGCGGCGGCCACGAAGTCGGCCTCCAGGCCGTCCATGTCCACGGTCTCCTCGGCGCTCTTCAAGCGGTCCTGGGTGTCCAGCCGGGTCTGGATGAGCTCCAGCCGTCGGCTCGGGTCCGACTCGAGCTCGATGCGGCCGTTGACGTCGTCGAGCTTCGCCTGCAGTCGCTCCGGCGTCATCTTCGGTCCGCGGCGCTTCTCCCCATCGATCGCCTCGAGGTAGTTGCGGACGGCACGTCCCTGTTCGCGTCCCTTGGCGAGGGCTGCTTTGTGGTCATCGGACATCGTGCGCTTCTTGGCCATGTGGTGAGCTCGCTGCTTTGGTGGATTGGGAGTAGGAGGCCTGCCGCATGCCGACCCCGGTGGATTTCCCCCCGGAAACACCCGACGGCGAGACTACACAGCAGTCTGGCATTCGTGCGAGCCCTTTCAGATGTATTGGAAGAGAAATGGTGGAAACCGACGAGCACATTATGCCTCTTGTGACGATGTTGCCGGCGCAACGTGGCTGTCAGGGGCGCAGTCAATATCGTCAGGCGGCCCCGCTGTTGCCGTGGAGGGCGCCCGACGGCACTTTCGCGGCCTGCGGAGGGCGCACGTTCCAGCGCGCACAGAGTCGGGGCCACGCAGGGTGGTGGCTACAGTGACCGGCCCCGGCGCTGGACCTCCAGCGCCGTCCGCGTTCGCCAGATGGCCCCGGTGGCCAACCACCAGCAGGCCCTGCGAAAAGCCCTCGTCACCAGGAGCACACACGTGTCCTTCGAGCTGCCCGCCGCCAAGTCCGTGGCCGTCAACCCCTCTCAGGCAGAGATGCGCTCCTGGGCCCTCGAGCTCATGGAGAACGTGACCGAGACCGAGTTCGGCAACATCAACTACCGCGCCCGCATCAAGGCCCGTCAGGCTCCCTCGACCTTCTTCGTCTCCGACGAGCCGAACGCCAAGCAGACCATGCCGAAGGCGGATGCTGCCGTCTGGGCCGCGAAGCAGGACGCCCACATCGCTGGTCAGGACATGATCCTGATCGAGGGCAACATCGGGCCGGACCCGTCGTTCCAGACCAACACCGTGCTCTACATGGAGAAGTCGCAGGCCAACATCCCCGCGATGCAGGACCAGCTCTACTTCCCGACGGGCGAGTCGTTCGAGCGCGAGTTCACGGTCATCTACACGCCGTCGCTGCTCACCCCGGAGTTCGGCAACGACTGCCTCATCCTCGTCGACCTCGACAACTACGTCACCCGCGTCCTCGGCTCCGACTACTTCGGTGAGTCGAAGATGGGCGGCCTGCGGATGTGGAACAAGCTCGTCTACGACCGTGGCGGCCTCGCGATGCACTCCGGCGCCAAGACCTTCCCGGCCGAGTCCACGACGTCCGGTCAGGAGGAGCTCGCGCTCATCATCGGCCTCTCCGGGACCGGCAAGACCACGACGACGTTCCGCAACGTCAAGGGCTCGCTGCCCGTCCAGGACGACTTCATCGCCCTGATGGCGGACGGCACCGTCCACTCCACCGAGAACGGCTGCTTCGCGAAGACCTTCGGTCTCGACCCGGAGGACGAGCCGTCGATCCACGGCGGCGCGACCCGCCCGGACGCGTGGCTCGAGTCCACCCACGTCAACGACGACGGCACGATCGACTTCTTCAACGACTCCTACACGGCCAACGGTCGTGTGACGTTCCCGCTGGCGAACATCCGCCACCGCGACCCCTCTGACCTGCCGAAGGCGAAGTACCTCTTCATCCTCAACCGCAACGAGGACATCGTCCCCGCGGTCACGAAGCTCAAGCCGGAGCAGGCCGCGCACTACTTCATGCTCGGCGAGACCAAGGGCACGTCTGCTGGCGGCGCCGCCGAGGCCGGCAAGAAGCTCCGCGTCCCCGGCACGAACCCGTTCTGGTTCGAGAACGACGCCTCGCAGGCCAACCGTCTCCTCGAGATCCTCGAGCAGCTGCCGCTGGAGGTCTACCTCCTCAACACCGGCCGCGTCGGTGGCGGCGACGCCGACGACCGCTCCAAGAAGGTCAAGATCAAGCACTCCGCGGCCGTCCAGGAGGGCATCGTCGACGGCACCGTCTCCTGGGTCGAGGACCCGGACTTCGGCTACTTCGTCGCCGAGTCCATCCCCGGCTTCGACGACGAGGAGCTGCTCCAGCCGCGCAAGCTCTACGAGCGCCAGGGCCGCTCCGACGAGTACGTCGAGATCGTTGAGCGCCTCACGAAGGAGCGCGAGGCTTACCTCGCGAACTTCGCGGGCCTCGACGAGCGCGTCCTCAACGCCGGCCGCTGAGCTCAAGCGCCAGCACGACCTCACGCACATCACGACGGCCGCCCCACGGGGCGGCCGTCGCGTGTTGTCGCACCGCACCATGTCGCTATCGCAGCGGACCAGATGTGCGACAGGGTCATGGTGGAGACCTCGACCGCAGTCGCACCGGGGCCCAGCGGCCGCATGGGCGTCGGGTCGGCCGCCGCGTGGATGTTGGGCGGACGAATCGCCGGGGCCCTCTCGGCCGCGGTGAGCGCCCCGATGATCGTGCGCCTGCTCCCGACCGATGAGGTCGGTCGCTTCTACTTCGTCGCGACCGTCGTGGGCTTCGGGACGATGCTCCTTCTCCAAGGGATGTCGCAGGAGCTGGTGCGCCGCATCGGGGCGAACATCAACGATGCCGCCGGCGTCACCGCAGCTGCCCGAGCATCCCTCCTTGCCGCGATCGTTCCTGTCGGTGTCGGCGGCGCGGTCCTGCTCTTCGCGTCGGGCCTGCGCTCCGGGGCCTTGATCGCGACCGCGCTGGTGTGGCTGGTGATCGGTGGCGCCCGGACGGTCTCCAGCGAGAGCCTGCGCGGCTCCGACCACATCCGCTCGTCCATCCTGAGCTCCGACGTCAGCACGCAGATGCTCGCCGCGGTGGGCGTCCTCGCCGCCGTCGGCGTCGGGGCCACCTGGACCGCCACCGAGCTGACGTTGCTCCAGGCCGCGAGCGCGGGCGGCAGCCTGCTCCTGGCCATGGCCGCCGTTCGTCGACGAGACCGCGGAGCGACGTCGAGGTCCGTCGAGCCAGCCCAGCTGCGTGCCACCTCCCGCCCCCTGCTCGGGCTGGACCTGGTCGGGTTCGTGCTGATCCAGTCCCCGATCCTCGTGCTGGGCTTGTTCTCGACCGACACCGTCCTGGGCGGATACGCACCGGCGGCACGCCTCGCCGCGTTGCTCTCCATCCCGCTCATCGCCGTGAACGCGGTGTTCGCGTCACGCATCGCGCGGGCGCCCAGCCGTGAGGCCGTCGCGCGGCTGGTCGGCGTGTCGGGCACCGCCGCCATCGCCCTCGGCGCGATCCCGGTGATGGTGTGCGTTGCGTGGCCGGGTGCGGTCCTCGGTCTGGTGCTCGGCGAGGCCTACGTCCCCTGGGCGCCCGTGCTGCGCGTGCTCGCGCTCGGCCAGGCGGTCAACCTCGCGGTGGGCCCTGTCGGGCTCACGCTCACCATGCGGGGCGAGGCGCGCGTGCTGCTGCGGATCACGATGGCGGCAGCGGTCGTCGTCGTGATCGGCTCGCTCGCGATGGTGCAGGTCGGACCGACCGGGGTCGCGATCGCTGCCGCTCTTGCCCTGGGCGTCCAGAACGTCGCGGCGAGCAGGGCCATGAAGGCGCGGCTCGGCGTCCGCTTCCGGCCAGTGGTCAGAGGGCTCATCGCTGAGCTGCGGAGCGAGGGCCAGCCATGATCCGGCAGCTCGTGGTCAGCAGCCGCCGTTCGGGCTCGTCAGGATCTCCACGACAGGTCTGCTCACCGCCGTGCGTGACGACCTGGCCGGCGACGGCCCAGCTCGCGGCGCGCCACCAGCGAGGTGACCATCGTGAAGTACAGGCCCTGGCGCCGGATCGCCAGCCCGCCGACCACCGCCAGCAACAGGACGCCGACCTCAAGGAACGTATCGTAGGCGCGGAAGTCGAGCAGTACGGCGGTCACCGCGTGCG
>CBDTYW010000140.1:0-9661 GCA_965364735.1 uncultured Nitriliruptoria bacterium | reverse complement strand
TCGACACACGCGGAGATCCGATCGCCGTGCTCGCCATGGTCATGTTCCTCGGCGGTGCCGCCTGGTTCCTGGTGCAGTGGATCTTGCCGTCGCGCTACACCGTGACCTTCGACGACGCTGGCGTGCACATGCAGCTGCCGTGGTGGCGTGAGCCACGCGGCATCGGCTGGGACCAGGTGCACCTCGTGCAGGTCAACGCGCTCGCAGGTGACCCCTTCCTGGAGATCCAGATCAGGACCGCCCATGGCCTCGACACCCGCGGCGTCATCCTCCCCGTCGGCGCGGACGTGCCCGCCGTGCATCGGTGGCTCGACGCGTACTACGGCGGCTAGGGTCGCGCCGCGGAGCATCGGATCGGCCGGTGCGCGACACAAGGACGTCACATGACCGTCGAGGTCGGCCAGCAGGCCCCGGACTTCGAGCTGAAGGACCAGACGAAGAAGCCGGTCCGGCTCAGCGACTACCGCGGGAAGAAGGCCGTCGTCATCGCGTTCTACCCGTTCACGTTCTCGGGCATCTGCGAGGGTGAGCTCTGCTCCATCCGCGACAACATCCGGAGCTTCTCCAACGACGACGTCGAGACCCTGGCGATCTCGGTCGATTCCCCGTTCGTGCACAAGGTCTGGGCCGACCAGCAGGGCTTCGAGTTCCCGCTGCTCTCGGACTTCTGGCCGCACGGCGCCGTCGCGAAGGAGTACGGGGTCTTCAACGAGGCTGTGGGCAGCGCCGTCCGCGGCACCATCATCGTGGACAAGGACGGCACGGTCGTCTTCACCGAGGCCAATGAGATCGGCGAAGCGCGCGACCAGTCCGCCTGGGAAGCCGCGCTCAAGGAGATCGGCGCTGCCTAGATGGACGACGTCCAGACAGCCCTCGCGGTGACGCTCGATGCCCGGGAGGCTGCCAAGATCGGCAGCCTCCTCGTCGTTTCTGAGCATCACGCCGGAACGCAGCTCATCTCTGTCGGGTCGGTGCCAGCGCTGTCGCTCGTCGTCGACGGCCTCGTCACCGTGACCGACGGTCCACATGAGCTCGCCCAGCTGGGGCCGGGCTCGTGGTTCGGGGAGCTCGGCTGGCTGAACGATCGCGCGGCGATGGCGGAGGTGGTGGCCGCGACGGACGTCGTCGTGGCGTCAGCGCCTGCGAAGGTCGCCGACCGGCTACGGGCGTCGTCTGGCCTGATGACGCATCTCGAGCAGGTCGCCGCGACCCGTTCCGCGACGAACCGCGCGATCGACGTCGCACCGCTCGTGCTCGACGGCCGCCACGCGGGCCTCGTGCTGCGGCCGATGTGGCCCGACGACTGGCGGCTGTTCGAGGCGGGGACGGAACGGGTCTCTGCCGAGTCGCTGCGCCTGCGGTTCTTCTCGACCCCGAAGATCACGAACCGCTTTCTCCGACGGATGACCGCGGTCGACTTCACCGCCCACTTCGCATGGGTCGTCCTGCACGACGGGGCGCTTGTGGCGGTCGGACGTCACGCGCCTGATCGCGAGCACGACGACACGGCCGAGATCGCGCTGCTCGTCGCCGACGACTGGCAGGGCCAGGGGATTGGGAGCCTGCTCGTCACGGCGCTCGCCGCTGCAGCCGACGTTCAGGGCTTCGAGAGCTTCATTGCCTTCAGCCTGGCCGACAATCGCTCTGTCCAGCGTCTGCTCGAGCGCTTCGGGGCGTCCTTCGCGTGGGGTGGCGTCACCGGAGAGGTCGAGTCGACGTGGCCGGTCAGCGTGGCCTGCGAGCGCGTGGATCAGGTCGCCCTGTTCACGTCGGCCCGCACCCTTGCGGAAGAGGTCCTGCGCGGGCTCGGGAACGTGCCGAGCTCTGAGATCTCGTAGCCCGTCGGATACGTCATCCGGCGGCGGTTGCTCTGCACGTACGGCCTTCGGCGCTCGCGGAACAGGTGACGCACGACGAGTCGCCGAGCGTCCATCACCGCGAGCACCGTGGCGCGGACCACGGGGCGTGGGGGAGCGCCGTCACACGCGACCCGGGTGAGGTCGTCGTCGAGCAGCACCCAGATCGCCTCCCACACGACGCGGTGGAGCGGCTTCGGCACGAAGCGAAGCAACGGGGAGAGGGCCGCTTCTGCGATGATTTCGTTGGTTGCGGCGGGCCTGATGCGCTCGTCCGCGTACCGGGTGCTCCACGCGCGGAATTCCTCGCGGTCGATGGGGATCTCACGGATCCCCATGCGCTTCCCGACCGCCCGCCAGAACTCCCAGCCGGCGGCTTCTTCGTGCTCGGTGAACCTCCGCCACCCGTGTCGCGCGACGAAGCGCGCCGGATCGAAGACGAACGTCGACAGCACGAAGAGCATGTCGTCGTTGTGGATGTCGTAGCCGGCGTGCATCTCGTTGATGCGGCGTGTCGCGGCTCGCGAGCGTTCGCCGTCGAGCCCGCCTTCCATGACCTCGTTGAGCAGGAGCGACGTGTCGTCGTAGCGCTTCATCGGATCATCGGTGAAGCCCTTCGCCTCCGCGAGCACCGTGCTGATCGACGGCACCGCGAACGTGCGGAGCAGCGCCAGGGACAGCGCCAGCTCCAGCTCGGAGGGGAACTCGTGCTGTCCGAGCAGCCTCAGGATCTCGTCGCGGTCTGCACAGGCATCCAGGGTCGCGATCCGACCGGCGACACGCATCGTCCGGCTCCGTGAGGACCGCGTCATGACGGCGACGACCATCCCGGCGCCGATCCCTCGCATCATCGCGGTCTCCGATTTCTCGACGCCAGTGTGCACGTCATCAGCGATCAGCGCATGCAGGTCGAGGCGAGGGCGGGCTGGGCGAGCAGGTGTCGATCGGCGAGCATGGGGTGCTGTGCGGTGTTGCAGGCACGGGTGCGGGGCGAGATCCACTGCACGGACCGTTGCTGGCGTACCGTGGTCCGCCCGTCTTCGTTCCCGGACGTGCAGCTGTGATCGACATCCCTCAGGCCCTCTCCTACGACGATGTGCTGCTCGTGCCGCGCGCATCCTCGATCCTCCCGAACGAGACGTCGATCGCGACGGTGCTCCATCCGAGGATCAAGCTGCGCCTGCCGGTGCTCGCCGCCGCGATGGACAAGGTCACCGAGGCTGAGATGGCCATCGCGATGGCTCGTCAGGGTGGGCTCGGCGTCATCCACAAGAACGCCTCCGTCGAGGCGCAGGCCGGGATGGTCGAGTCCGTCAAGCGCTCCGAGTCCGGGTTCATCCAGGACCCGGTGACGCTCGCTCCCGGCGACAAGGTCGGTCGCGCCTTCGACCTGATGGCTCGCTACAAGGTCTCCGGCTTCCCGGTCGTCGAGCCCGATGGCATGCTCCGCGGCATCGTCACCAACCGCGACCTTCGCCTCGGCGCCGACCGCGACCGCGATGTCGCCGAGTACATGACCTCCCACCCGCTGGTCACCGCGCTCGTCGGCACCACGCTCGACCAGGCCCGCGACCTGATGCAGGAGCACCGCGTCGAGAAGCTCCCGATCGTCGACGCCGACGGCAACCTCGTGGGGCTCTTCACGTTCAAGGACGTCGAGAAGGTCCGCAAGTACCCGAAGTCCGCGAAGGACGAGCGGGGCCGCCTGCTCGCCGCCGCCGCCATCGGGGTCGGCCCGCAGGGCCTCACGCGCGCCGAGGCGCTCGTTGCTGCGGGCGTTGACCTCATCGCGATCGACTCTGCCCACGGGCACTCACAGATGATCCTCGACTTCGCGAAGTCGATCAAGACCGCTCACCCGAACGTCGTCCTGATGGTCGGCAACGTCGCCACCGGTGACGCTGTCCGGGCGGCCGCGGACCACGGGGCCGACGTCGTCAAGGTCGGGGTCGGACCGGGCTCGATCTGCACCACCCGCATCGTCACCGGCGTCGGGATGCCGCAGTTCTCCGCCGTCGCGGAGTGCGCCGAGGTCGGCCTCGAACTCGGCGTGTCGACCGTCGCTGACGGTGGCATCCGCTACTCGGGCGACGTCGTCAAGGCGCTCGCCGCCGGCGCCACCGCCGTGATGGTCGGCAACCTCCTCGCCGGAACCGACGAGTCACCGGGAGAGCTCGTCCTCTCCGGTGGCGTCCGTTACAAGGAGTACCGGGGCATGGGGTCGCTCGACGCCATGCGCGCCGGCTCCGCGGACCGCTACTTCCAGGACCCCGAGGTCGAGTCGACCAAGTTCGTGCCGGAAGGGGTGTCGGGTCTGCTGCCGTACCGCGGCTCGGTCGCTGAGGTCATCGCACAGCTCGCCGGCGGACTGCGTTCCGGGATGGGCTACTGCGGCGCAGCTGACCTGCGGGCGCTCCACGAGCGCGCCCGCTTCGTCCGTCAGACGGCGGCCGGTTCACGTGAGTCCCACGCCCACGACCTCGACGTCATCCACGCCGCGCCCAACTACCACCCGGGCACCGGCAGCAACTGAACGGCTCCCACACATGGACCCCGAGTTCTGGAACGGCCGACGGGTCGTCGTCACCGGCCACACCGGGTTCAAGGGCTCATGGCTCTCGCTCGTGCTGGCCGGCGTCGGCGCCGAGGTGACGGGCTACGCGCTCGCACCGCCGACCGACCCGGCGATGTTCGTGCTCGCGCGCGTCGAGGAAGTCCTCGCGGCGCACCATGTCGCCGACATCCGTGATGCCGTGACGGTGTGCGACGCCATCGTCGCTGCGGACCCCGAGATCATCATCCACATGGCGGCCCAGCCGCTGGTGATCGACTCCTACACCGATCCGGTCGGGACCTTCGACACCAACGTGATGGGCCTCGTCAACGTGTTCGAGGCGGCGAGGCAGGTCGAGGGCCTGCTGGCGTGCGTGAACGTCACCACCGACAAGTGCTACGAGAACCGCGAGGAGGACCACGCCTACACCGAGGACGAGGCGATGGGCGGGCACGACCCGTACTCCGCGTCCAAGGGGTGCGCCGAGCTCGTCACGGCGTCGTACCGCCGGTCCTTCTTCCACGACGTCAACGGCGCGGCGCTCGCGTCCGCTCGCGCAGGCAACGTCATCGGGGGTGGTGACTGGGCGGCGAACCGTCTGGTTCCGGACATGATCAACGCCTTCATCGCCGGGGAGCCGGTGCGCATCCGCTCCCCGCGCTCAGTCCGCCCTTGGCAGCACGTGCTGGAGCCGCTGTCGGGCTACATCGCGCTCGCCGAAGCCGCCGCGAAGGATCGTTCGTTCGCGAGCGGCTGGAACTTCGGTCCGGACCGGCAGGACATGCACCCGGTCGAGACGGTCGTCGAGGTTCTGCGCGCAGCATGGGGCGTAGGCGCGTCATGGGAGCTCGACGCCGACCCCTCGTTCCACGAGGCTGCGCTGCTCATGCTCGACAACACCAAGGCGCGCGAGCAGCTCGGCTGGACCCCGCGGCTCACCCTCGAGGACGCCCTGGCCTGGACCGCCGAGTGGTACCGCGTGTTCGCTGCCGAGGGCGACCTGCGCGCCGTCAGCGAGACCCAGATCGCCCGCTTCTTCGGGTGATCAGCTTGGCGTCGCCCGGGGCGAGCCGGTGAGCAGCTCGGCCAACATGGCTTCCTCAGCGTCCGCGGAGTGTTCACCGCGGTGGCGCCACACGATCTTCCCGTCGGTCACGAGGACAACCGTGAGGTCGTCGATCGACGCGACGCCCAGCAGGTTCCCGAGTGTTCGAGGATCCGTGAAGAGCGGGATGATGCGGGACTGGTCCTCAGGATCCGGGAACGCCTGCCCCATGAAGAAGTACACGGCGTTGCGGGTGACCGCCCCGCCGTCGCTGCTGACCGCGAGCTGGACGTGGTCGAGACCGGAGACGTCGGCCTCGACGTCCCGCAGGGCAGCGACCCATCCGTCGACGGACGGCTGGTCGCTGCGGCCCCAGGAGAGCAGCACGACCGTCGTCTCGTCGCCGAAGGAGGCGGGCAGCGTCACCTCGTCGCCGGCGAGGTTCCTGCTCGTGATGACCGGGAACGCATCTGCGCTGCTGCCTGCCGCGACGGTGCTGCCGCCCTCGTCCGGGGCCGGACCGTCGATCACGTCCGTCGCGGTCGGCGTCGGCGTTCCGATGACGGTCGGGTTCCCCTCATCGGTCGCGGAGAAGAAGGCGACGAAGCCGCCGATGAGCAGCAGGAGCACGGCGAAGGTGCCGAGCAGGACTCGCTTCGTGGAGAGACCGCGTCTCATGCCTTCGTGCATCGTCTCTCCCGTCGCCGCGCTTGCCCGTCGCTGGCCCGACACGCGAGACCGGGGGGTGAGTCCACGCCTCCGTCACCCATCGACGAGGGTAGGCGGGATCCGGGATCGGATCCGCGCGATCGTTGACGGCGTCATCAGGGCCGCGAGGTCGTCGAGGTCGTCGCGCTGGAGGAGTCCGCTGGTGGCGGCGCTGCTGATGACCCAGCTGCGGTCGGACGCGCGCTCCAAGGAGGCGAGGACCGCGTGGAGGCCGGAGAGGTCCAGGAGGTCGTGGTCGACGAGGCGCAGCGCGACACGTCGACGGGCCCAGCCGTCGGGCACGGCCGTGACGGCCTGCGTCGCGCCGTCGACGGTCAGGGTGCCGTCGCCTGACGCGTCAGCCAGCCGGCTGATCGCGACGAGGCGCGCCCCGGTCGTGGTGTCGCTGCGCGCGACCTCGTCGAGACCGTCGAGCGCGGCCGCGGGAGCGGGATCATCGTCGGAGTCGTCGCTGTCCGGCTCAGCCACGTCGGGCTCGGGCTCGTCGGGCTCGGTCTCGTCGGGCTCACGTTGCTCGGGCTCGAGCGCTTCCTCGGGTCCTGGTTCGGGTTCGGGTTCGGGCTCGGGCTCTGGCTCTGGCTCTGGCTCGGGCTCTGGCTCGGGTTCTGGCTCGGGTGCTGGTTCGGGTTCTGGCTCGGGTTCCGGCTCGGGTTCGGGTTCGGGTTCCGGTTCAGGTTCGGGTTCTGGCTCCGACTTCTCGACGCCGAGCAGCTTGGTGAGCATCCCGGCGACGGCGCCGGCGGCAGCCGATCCGCGGGCGGTGACCTCGCTCTGGTCGTCGTCGCGAAGCTCGGCGAGCGTGTCATCGCCGAGCGCCGCGGTCATCGCGACGTCGCCGGCTTCCTCGAGCAGCGCGGCTCGCTCCTCGGGGTCGCGCAGCGAGGCGATGAGGTCCTCGACCTCGTCGCCGTTCAGGCGGCCGAACATCCCGAGGACAGCCTGGACCTGCCCGTCGCTCAGGTCCGCGCCGGACTCGGCCTCGATCTTCGGCACGAGGTGCGGGGCGGCCCGCTTGGCGACCTCGACGGCAAGATCCCGCTTCTCGCCGGGATCGAGCGCTCGGAAGGCACGCACGCCCCGAGCGAGGGTTCGTGCCTTCGTGGCGGGGCCGCCCGTCTGCCACTCGGCGAGCAGCCGAGCAACGTCCGCGGTCGAGGCGGACACAGGCGTCAGCCCTCGTCGTCGTTGTCGACCGCGTCAGGCGCGATCATCCCGGCCGCGCCACGCAGCAGGGCTGCGAGGTCGACGCCGGAGAGGTCCTTGACGATCGGGATGGTCGTGGAGAGCACCTCGGTGACGTCACCGGAGAGCTTGGCGACACCGGTGCCGGAGCCGCTGCCGTTGGAGATGATCGTCGTCCTGCCGGCACGCGAGAGCGGCTCCGCGGCGGCGGCGATGATGTCCGGGAGGATCTTGAGGGCCTCGAGGCTCAGACCGGCTTCGTTGTACGCGGCGAGCGCCTCGGCCAGCCCACGACGGGCGGACGCCTCAGCGTCACCCTTCGCGCGGATGGCGTCGGCCTGTGCGAGACCGACCTCGCGGGCAGCGAAGGACTCGGCCTCGGCCTCGAGGTGCAGGGCCTCGGCGGACTTCGCACGACGGATGCGCTCGGCCTCGGCATCTGCCTCGGCCTGGAGCTTCAGCGACTCCGCTTCCTTCAGGACCGCGAACTTCCGCGCCTCGGCCTCCTGCTCGCGCGAGAAGCGCTGGGCCTCGGCGGCGCGTTCGCTGGCGAACTTGTCGGCCTCGGCGCGCTCACGCACGGTCGCGTCGAGCTCGCTGCGCTGGCGTTCAGCCTCGCGCTCGGCGATCAGGATGTCCTGCTCCTTGGACGCCATCTCACCGGCCTTGGTGGCGCGGGCGGTGGCGACGTCGACCTCTTCCTGGATCGCAGCCTGCTTCAGGCTCAGGGCCTTCTCGGACTCGGCGATGTCGGCGAGGACGGAGAAGCGACGTTGCTCCTTCTGCAGACGCGCGGACTCCTCCTGCAGCGATGCGTCACGGTCGTTGTTGGCCTGCGCGATACGTGCGTCGCGGCGGGCACGCTCGATCTCCGGGACGCCGAGCGAGTCGAGGTAGCCGTTGTCGTCGGTGATGGACTCGAAGACGAAGGACAGGAACGTGTAGCCGAGCGCCTCGAGCTCCGGTGCGGCCTTGGCCTTGAGGTCCTCCTGGAACCGTGCCTGATCGCCGTAGAGCTCCTCGACGCTCAGCCCTGCGACGATGGTGCGGAGGTGACCGGCGACGACCTTGGTCAGCGCGTCGTTGATCTCCTCGACGCTCAAGCCCAGGAAGTTGCTCGCGGCCTGACGGACGGTCGGGAAGCCCTCGGCGCGTTCGGACGGGGTGGCCGGGACCTTGACGGTCGCGGTGCCGTTGACGTTGATCGGGGTGCGCTGGCCACCGGCGAGCACGCCGCCGAGGACGATGTTCAGCTGCATCGCGTGCAGCGGGTACTTCTCGGCCTCCTCGATGAACGGCTTCACGAACGTGCCGCCACCCACGATCACGCGGAAGCCGTCACGGTCGGACTTCGACTTCGATCCGTAGACGATCAGGGCCTCGTCCGGACCGATCCGCCGATAGCGACGCCGATACAGCAGCCAGAGGATCACCAGCAGCACGGTGATGCCCGCGCCGACGCTCAAGAACGTTGCAAGGCTTTGCACGAAGTCCATTGCGGGAACCCCCCTGGTCATCCGGCGAAACCGGCCCCGAAGTCTACAGAGCGGCCATGTGTGTCGCGCGGACGAGGTCGAACAGCACGGCTGCGCCGTCGTCGTCGACGGATGGCGCCACGAGGTGGGAGGCCGCGATGATGTCGTCGTCCGCCTGGCCCATCGCGACGGCGGTCCCGGCGACGCGGAGCATCGACAGGTCGTTGTGGGCATCGCCGACCGCGACGACGCCGCGCATCGACGTGCCCACGTCGGCGGCTGCGGCGGCGAGCGCGACACCCTTGTCAACGAGGGGGTGGTTGACGTTCACGTAGCTGATCTGGGGGGTCAGCGGCGACTCGCCGGTACCGACGGCGAGGCCAGCTGCGCTGCAGGCGGCCATGACGCGGGCGACCTCGGAGCGGTCGAAGACGCCGAACGTGCCCTTCAGGATCACGGTGTCCGGGCCGCCTTCGGGGGCGACGTCGAGCGTCGAGAAGTCCCCGAGCGGGTCCATGCCGAGCAGATCCCAATGGGGGCGGCCGCGCTCGTCGAAGCTGGAGACGTGGAAGCCGTCCGTGGTGTAGAGCTCGAGGTAGGTGCCGAGGCTCGCCTGCAGGTCGAGCAAGGTCTGGAGCTGGTCGAGCGCGAGGGGTCGGTTGAACACGATGCGATCACCCGCAGCGACGTACGCGCCGTTGGAGAAGACGTGCGGGCCCGGCAGGCCCAGCAGGGCGATCGCGTCGGAGGCGCCCTGCGCCATGCGGCCGGTGGCGATCCCGAGCGGAACCCCGGCCGCGACCAGCGCGCGGCCGATGCC
>CBDTYW010000139.1:0-9755 GCA_965364735.1 uncultured Nitriliruptoria bacterium | reverse complement strand
AACACGACAATCCACACGCACAACCGGGTTGCACGACAACCGCCCCGCGTTGTCGTCGAACCCGGCTCACGCCCCGCGTTGTCGTCGAACCCGGCTCTCGTCAACGCAGTTGTCGCCGAACCCGGCTGTCGCCCGGCTCGTCACCGAGACGAGTCAGCCCATCATGCCGTCGCGGTGGATGAGCGCGCGGAGGGCCTGCCCCTGCCGGATCCGGAGCCACGAGCGACGCTCGCAGGCCGGGCAGTGGGCCCAGAACTTGCGGGTGATCGGGTTGAAGAGGACCGGCGGCGGCCAGAGGAGCTTCGCGGCGGCGACGGGCCCGATGCCGGACTCGATGTCGCAGCGCTCGCAGATGACGAGGCCGAGCGTGGAGGCCGGGGCCTGCGGGGCGGTCGAGTAGATCGCCTCCTTGCCGAGCGAATCCCGGTTGCGGGGCTTGCGCGGGTCCGGCGCGACGACGCGGTCGAACCGCGACGACGGATTGGGGCGCGGGGTGCCGTCAGCCACGGTGCACGCCTTCGACGCGGACCGGCCGCCAGCCCTCATCGCGATCACCCGGCGTGGTGGGCGCGGCCGGCGGCGGCGGGTTGAACATTCCTTGCCCGTGGACGAGATCGATGGACGCCATGGCTGCAGGGACGGTCTCCCCGGGGAAGACGGGCTGCTCGGCGCGTTCTGCTGCACCGACCTGGTCGGGCTCTGAAGGCTCGGACTCCGACGTCGCGTCGGAACCGGCAGCAGCCTCCGTGTGCTCAGGGAGGACGACCACGGACTCCGCCTCGAGCTCGTCCTCGGCCTCGACGGCTGGCTCGACGGCTGGCTCGGCCTCGTCGGCTGGCTCGACGGCTGGCTCGGCCTCGACGGCTGGCTCGACCTCGGGCTCCGGCTCCGGTTCCAGACCGAGGAGCTCGCGACGGGCGCGCTCGGACCATCGGGCCTGCTCGAGCAGCTCGTCGGGGATCTCGTGTCCGCAGAGCTCGCGGGCGATGATCCGGTACGACGCCGCACCGGGGACGTCCGTACCCGCGCCGATGATCGTCTGGCCCTGGGTCGGTGCCTCGGCGAAGCGAATCGACTTGCGGACGGGCGCCCCGATGAGATCAAGGTCGTAGCGCGCGATGAGGTCGCGGAGGACCTCCTTCGCATGGTTGGTCCGACCGTCGAAGAGCGTCGCGATGACCCCGCGAACCTTGAGGCCGCGGTTCGTGAGTCGGCGGACGTCGTGGACGGTCTCGAGCAGCTGGGCGACGCCGCGGTGCGACAAGGTCTCGCACTGCACGGGGATGATGACCTCGTCGGCGGCGGTGAGGCCGTTGATCGTGAGCACGCCCAGCGACGGGGCGCAGTCGAGCACGATCCGGTCGTAGTCCTCGAGGAGGTCGTGGAGCTCACCGCGGAGCAGGTACTCACGCCCCGTACGCGACAGCAGGGTCACCTCAGCACCGGCGAGGTCGATGTTCGACGGGGCGACGTGGACCTCAGCGGTCGTGAGGATCGTGTCCTTGAGCGACACGCGGCCCACGACGACGTCGTGCAGCGACGGCTCCGTCACGTCCGGGTCGAACCCGAGCGAGAACGTGAGGCACGCCTGCGGGTCGAGGTCGACGAGCAGGACCCGCTCCCCCAGCTCGGCCATTGCCGCGGCCACCGAAGCGGCGGAGGTCGTCTTGCCGACCCCACCCTTCTGGTTCGCGAACGCGTAGATCGTTGCCGTCACGCTGTTGATCCCTTTCTGGCCGTCGTGAGCCGAGGGTAGGTCGGCGTCCGTGGGC
Source organism: uncultured Nitriliruptoria bacterium (assembly GCA_965364735.1). Lineage (GTDB taxonomy): Bacteria > Actinomycetota > Nitriliruptoria > Nitriliruptorales > Nitriliruptoraceae > CBDTYW01. The sequence continues at coordinate 7,983 of CBDTYW010000139.1, read as the reverse complement.
TGACGACATCCGACCGGTCAAACCGTGCGCAGGAACGCGTTGCATCGGACCCGAGGTGCGTCGACGCGGCATGATCGTCGCTCGCGGACGGGACGAGGGCGACATGGCGGGCTTCATCCGGTCGGTGCGGATCGCGCCGCCGGCTGGCGACGCGGCGCGCCACCACCCGTACGACGTTCGCGCGATCGCCGACATCGTCGAGGACGGCCTCGACCTGCACCCGTCGGTGACGTTCCTCGTCGGCGGCAACGGCAGCGGCAAGTCGACCCTGGTCGAGGCGATCGCCGTCTCGGCGGGCCTCAACGCCGAGGGTGGCGGCCGCAACTTCCGGTTCACCACCCACGCAGCGACGTCGACGCTGGCCGACGCGGTGACGCTCGTCCGCGGCGCCACGCGGCCGCGCACCGACTTCTTCCTGCGGGCGGAGAGCTTCTTCAACGTCGCATCGCGCGTGTCCGAGCTCGGCGTCGGCCGGGGCTACGGCGACCGGGGCCTGCACGAGCAGTCGCACGGCGAGTCGTTCCTCGCGCTGGCGCTCCACCGGTTCGGGCCGGACGGGCTGTACGTCCTCGACGAGCCGGAGGCGGCGCTGTCCCCACAGGGCGCGCTCGCGTTCCTGCGACGGATGCACGAGCTCGTCGGGCAGGGCTGCCAGCTCGTCGTCGCGACGCACTCGCCGCTGCTCATGGCCTACCCGGACGCTCTGGTCCTCGAACTCGACGACCGCGGCATCCGCCCGGTCCCGTACGCCGAGACCGAGACGTTCCGCCTGTTCGCCGACTTCACCGCCAACCCGGACGCCTACCTCCGCCACCTGCTCGCCGACTGACACGTCTGTCAGTGCGTCGCTCAGCGGCGGAGGTTGCCGAGGATGCCGCGCAGCAATTTGCGCCGGTGCGCTTGCTGATGCCCATGGACTTGAGCACCGACGCCCCGATTTCCTCAGCCACCGAGGCGCCGACGCCGCCGAGGTGGTCTTGCCGACCCGGCCCTTCTGGTTGGCGATCCGAACGATCTTCGCTCACATCCCCTTCGTGTACGTGTGGCCTCACAGCAGCTACGTGCCTGTCGCCCTGAGGAAGCCATGAGACGAAAGCTTCGCCGCGTCGTCGCCATGTTCGCAGTGATGATTACCGCCTCCACGATCGACATCGCAGAAGCTCGCTGGACGACTATCACAGATGGGCAAGGTCGCCACTTTCGCTGGTTCGAAGCCGATGTTGGCGAAACCGGACCAGCTGCCTCTCTCCCCTGCGGTAAGAGAACGCCCAACTACCCGACGACGTACACAGTGTGCACGACCACAGTCGTGACCTTCCCGGAAAACTTGAATGACCCGACGGACACCTTTCCGGAAGATTTGCTGCCCTCATTCAATACTGCTGTGTCCGGCTTCAATGCCTCTGCTGTAGGAACGCAATCCGGCGGCGCGAACTTCGTCCCCTCTACGGGGCCACTCTTCCACCTTCGATTCGCCGGCAACTGTCCGGCCTGTCGACCGGCGCTCGGATCGATTGCTGTGCGCCCTGCTCGACTCCTTCCCTGTTCTCTCGCCTCATGTGTCCTCGGCGGAGTGCCCCAACACAACGGGCTAGCGGAGGGAGTGTTCGCAAAGATCAGTCATGCCGCGGTGTTCATCAACAACCATCCGAACGCCGACTTCCAACCTGACACCTGAAGTGATGTACGCGTGCGCACTGCCGCGCAATCGAGACTCGATGTTCACAGCCGGGGACGTCGATGGCTTCGAGTTCCTCTATGGCTTCCAGCCGACTGGGCCTGCATCCGCCACGAACTGCTCGTCGACATCAAGACCCCTTCGCGAGGCACCGATGCGATTCCAGAGAACCACTTTCGTGACCGTCGCCGGCACTGCGATAGCCCTACTCGCGGCGGGCTGCGGCGCCGACTCCATGCCTGCGAACGCGCAGCCTCGGCCAGACACGGTCGTCGCCGGAGCGGATCAATTCATGGTCAGGATCGGCGAGTACGGCGGTGATCCGGCTGAATGGCTGCGACAGCTTCGCGAAGACCCGCTCGTGCCTGGCTTCATCGAGGTGGAGATCGTTGCGTTCGACGGTCGAGTGCCGCGCCACAGGCCTGTTCAGAACGAACTCGAAGCCACCGTGATCGGCGGCGATGAGGTGCTCGTCGCCACGGTTGACACCTATCGAGCCATCATTCGAGTAGACCACCGCCGACCGTCGTCACGATCGCTGGAGATCGGATCAGAACAGACGATGAGTGTCGTGGTGGACAGCGCCACCGAGCAACTCACCCGCGGCGCCACCTACGCGGTCTTGCTGCACGACATCCCGGAAGATTCCTACTTCGGCGCGATCGCAGGATCTGACCTGCTTGTCGTTCCAGCGGGACCGACTAGTGTCAAACCATCTGACCCAAACGCTCGTCTGGGCGCGTCCGTTGTTCGGTTTCCGCAAAACAGCCTCTTTGGGACCGTCGACGACTTCCCCGTCGACGAGTTCTTGCGGCTCGTGCGGCTGATTGCGGAAACCTGATCGCGGCCGGGTGGACCTACGTCAGCTCCAACAGCAGATCGCCGCTGCTCATGGCCTACCCGCACGCCGCGATCCTCGAGCTCAGCGCCGGAAGTTGCCGAGGATCCCGCGGAGCAGCTTGCGCCCCGTGCGCTTGTTGATGCCGACGGACTTGAGGACCGACGCGCCGACGTCTTCGGCGACGGACGCCCCGACGCTGCCCGAAGCGCTGCGACGACCACGGCTCTGGCCGCGCCCCGAGGATCGTGACCGCATCGCCTTGTCGTGCTCGCGACGGGCGCGCTCGGCCTCCTTGGCCTGCTCGCGCGCGTACTTCACGTCGTCAGCGACGGTCTCGTCGGGCGTCGGCATCGACGGGATCGTGCACGAGGCCATGAGCCGTTCCGTGATGACCGAAGGATCGACGCCGAGCCAGTGCTCGAGCACAGCGCGCTGGATCTTGTCGGTCCGGGTCCACAGGATCGGGGCGGACTGGCGACCCTTCACGTGGAACTGCATGAGGTTCGACGCCACCGTCACGGTGATGAGCTTCTTGCGCTCGAACGAGACCGTCTTCGCAGAGCCGAGGAAGCTGATCGTGTCGCCCTCGAAGTGGATCTGCCCGGCCTCCATCGTCTGCAGCACCGTGTTGCCGTAGACGTTGACCTTGCGGCCCTTGCCGCCTTTGTCGGTGAACCGGAACCCGGCGCCGGGCCCCACCGCAGCGCTCGCACGCGGGACGTACTCCGGGTCCGTGACCTCCTCGACGATCCCGCCCTCGACGTCGAGCACGAGGTCGAGCGGCGCGGCAGCCTTCGCCCGCTTGGCAAGACGCTTGCCGAGGATCTCCGCGGCCGACTCGCGGTTGACCTCGTCGCCGTACTTCGACGCGAGATCCGAGCTGCCGATGATCCCGGTGACGACGTCCTCGGGAGCGGGGTCCATCATCGAGGTCGGCGCCATCAGACGGGTTGCTGCGGTCGGGGTCGGCGAGCCCTTCGGCCCGAGGACGGTGACGAGCGCCTCGCCGACACCGAGGTTCGTCAGCACCTCGCGCACGTCGTAGTGCTCCGAGATCGGGAAGGTCTGCGCCGTGGCCTTGAGCGCCTTCTGGTCCTGGGGCGTGAAGGCGCGCAGCGCGTGCTGCACCCGGTTGCCGAGCTGCGCGAGGACGTCGTCCGGGACGTCCTTGGGCTGCTGGGTGACGAAGAACACCCCCACGCCCTTGGACCGGATCATCCGGACGGTCAGCTCGACCGCTTCGAGGAGCGACTTCGATGCGCCGTCGAACAGCAGGTGCGCCTCATCGAAGAAGAACACGAGCCGCGGCTTGTCCTTGTCGCCGACCTCGGGAGAGTTCTCGTAGACCTCGGCCAGCAGCCACATCATGAACGTCGAGAACAGCTTGGGCTTGTCCTGGACGTCGGTGAGGTTCATCACCGAGATGACGCCCTTGCCGTCGCGGGTGCGCAGCAGGTCGTCGACGTCGAACGCAGGTTCCCCGAAGAACTGCTCGGCACCCTGGCCTTCGAGCTCGATCATCTTGCGCAGCAGCACGTTGAGGCTCTGCGTGGAGAGCCCACCGATCTCCTGCTGGACAGCCTTGCCCTCCTTCGAAACCAGCCACTTGAGCAGCGCGGTGAGGTCCTCGAGGTCGAGCAGCGCCAGGTCGTTCTCGTCCGCCCAGCGGAAGATCACCTGCAGCACGCCCTCCTGGGTGGGTGACGCGTCGATGACCTTCGCGAGCAGCAACGGACCGAACTCCATGATCGGCACCCGCAGCGGCAGACCGACGTGGCCCGAGAGCGAGAGCAGCTCCACCGGGTAGGCGGTCGGGTTCCACGGCAGATCCATGCCGGTCATGCGCTCGTCGATCTTGGGGTGGCCCGGCGACGGCACGGCGAGGCCGGACAGGTCGCCCTTGAGGTCAGCGAGGAAGACCGGGACGCCCTGCATCGACAGCTGCTCGGCGAAGAGCTGGAGCGTCTTGGTCTTGCCGGTACCCGTGGCGCCGGCGATCAGCCCGTGCTTGTTCAGCTGCCGGAGCGGCACCTGCACGTACTGGTCGTTGAGCGTGCCTTCGAGGGCAGGGTCCATGGCCCGTCCGAAGATGACCGCGTCATCGACGAAGTCGTAACCCTTGGCGAGAACATCTTCCAGAGACGGCACAGCAACGCTCCACGATCGGGCACCCCACCGCGAGCGTAGTCAGCGCCGTGACCGCGTTGCTCGAAGAGCTCCGCGCGGCCCCTCGACGACCGCTGGCTACTTCAGCAGGCCGTGGCGCGCGGCCTCGGCGACGGCGCCGGCTCGGTTGCGGACGCCCAGACGATCGTAGAGCTCCTGGGCGTACGCCTTGACCGTGCGCTCGGTCACGCCGAGCTCCTGGCCGATCTCGTTGTTCGTCATGCCCTCGGCCATGAGCTCGAGGACCTGGGTCTGGCGCGGGCTGAGCCGCGGGCCCGTCTCGATCTTCGGGACCTCGATGACCTGCGTCGAGTCGTCGGCGAAGTTCATCTGCGACGGGTCCTGGAAGACGGCGGCGACCGGGCCGAACGAGATCTTGTCTCCGTGGTGCAGGACGTGCGGGCCTGCGATGGGCTCGTCGTTGACGCTCGTGCCCGCCGAGGAGCCGAGGTCGGTCACGATGATGACGCCGGTCTCCTTGGTGAGCCGGCAGTGCACGCGAGAGACGCGCGGGTCATCGACGATGTAGTGGTTGTCGTCGCGGCGCCCCAGGGTCGCGTCCTCCGAGTCCAGCCGCATGACGCGACCCGCCAACGGTCCTGCGCCGAACTGCAGCGACGGGACGGGAGCGACTTTCTGCGCCTTCTGGACCATGTGACAACACCCTCCTGGGGAGCCCTGAGAGTAGTCGCTCATGGCGACCGCGTCGGACCACCTCGGACGGTCAGCCGCCCACCCGGTCGGCGGTGGACTGGCCGAAGTACGTCGGGATCTCGTCATCCGGCGTGTGACAGCCCACCTGGAGCTTCCAGGTGCCTTCGTCGAACCCGGGTCCCAGCACGATCTCGTGGCCACCGAGCGCGCGGTCGAGCGCCGGCGTCACGGCGGCGCGCAGCACCTCGTCGGGCGGCACCTGCTCGACGGTCGGCAGGTACGTGGCGACATGCTCGGGCACCGACGGGATCAGATCGATCTCGACGCGGTAGCCCTCGGCACGCATCACCGCGTCGATCTCCGACGCCTGGTACTGGCCCTCGACGACGATCCGGACGCCGATGCCGGCCGCGTAGACGTTGACGTCGAACTCGGGCTCGTTGGCGCAGAGCACCGGCGTCGTGGGCCAGAACGGCACGCTCTCGGCATCGACGATCCCGCCGAACACCGCGAGCGCGATGAACGAGTAGCAGATGCCGACGACGACCAGCGCGAGAAGCGCGGTGTTGCCGATGGTCTTGACCATGTCCGTTCCGAGTTCCGGGAACCACCGGACGCCCGAGCAATGGCTCGGGACAGGCCGCGGCCCTACTGGTGAGATCGGACGTTTCGCGGCCGACTTGAGCCGCGCGCTCCCGCCGGACGGTCAGCTGAACGCGTTGTGGCCCGTGATCATCCGGCCGATGATGAGGTGCTGGATCTGGCTCGTGCCCTCGTAGAGGGTCGTCACCCGCGCGTCGCGCAGCATCCGCTGCGCCGGGTACTCGTCGATGTATCCGTACCCGCCGTGGATCTGGACGGCGCGGTCAGCACAGCGAACCGCAGCCTCGGTGCAGAACAGCTTGGCCGTGGACACCTCCAGCGTGCAGCGCTCCCCCGCGGCCTTCTTCGCCGCGACGATCGCCAGCAGGCCCGTGGCGGCCTGCACGTCGACATGGCTCGCGGCCAACAGCTCCTGGACGAGCTGGAAGCCCGCGATCTTCCTGCCGAACTGCTCGCGCTCGGACGCGTAGGCCAGCGCGACCTCGTAGGCCTCACGGGCGAGCCCCAGGCAGCCCGACGCAAGCGAGAAGCGGCCGTTGTCCAGCGCAGAGAGCGCGACCTTCATCCCGCCACCGAGGGTGCCGAGCACCGAGCTGTCCGGGACACGGACGCCCTCGAGCGCGATCTCCGCGGTGTCTCCGGACCGCAGGCCGAGCTTGCCGTGGATCTTGGAGCCGGAGTAGCCGGGAGCGTCCTGCGGGACGAGGAAGCAGGTGATGCCGTGGTCGACGTCGCCGTCGGACGCTCGGGCGAACACCATCGTCACGGCGCCTTCGGAGCCGTTCGTGATGAAGATCTTGGACCCGTCGATCACCCAGTCGCCGCCGTCGCGACGGGCCCGGGTACGCATCTGCGACGGGTTCGAGCCGGCTTCGGGCTCGGTCAGCCCGAACGCTCCGAGCTCGCCTCCGGACAGGCGCGGGAGCCACTCAGCCTGCTGCTCTGGCGTGCCCCACGCCACGATGGACAGCCCCACGAGGCCGACGTTGACCGACACGAGCGAGCGGATCGAGCCATCGGCAGCGCCCAGCTCCTCGATGACGATCTGGTAGCCGTGCGGGTCGAGGCCCATGCCGTCGAACTCGGTCGGCAGCGCCGCACCGAGGAAGCCGACCTCGGCGAGCGCGGCGACGAGGCCGGCGTCGTAGGACTCGTCGCGATCGCGTTGGCGCGCCGTCGGGCGGACGTGCTCGTCGCAGAACCGGCGAGCGGTGGCGCGCAGAGCAGCCAGCTCCTCGGATGACGCGGGGGCGGCAGCAGCCATGTCAGACGATCCTCAGCTCGACGGCGATCCTCGTCGCGGACGATAACGCGCGGCGAGGTCCGTGTACGGCGGCCGCGGGCTTCGCGTCTCCCGCCGCTACGCTGACGGCGTTCTCACGACGACGTTTCCCCAGACAAGGCGGCAGCTCCGCATGGCACGCGTCAAGCTCATGTCCGCGATGGCCTACGACCGCGCGACCTACGAGGCCACCCGCATGGGCGACCCCGTGATCCGGCTGCTCGGCGAGCTGCCGGCCACCTCGCAGCCGTTCAACGTCAACCGGGTCTACAAGGGCCCGCAGGGCCGCTACGAGGAGTCGCTCCTCCTGCTCGACCCCGACAACGTCGTCATCTGGCAGTCCGCGTACCGCTTCATCGAGCTGCGCGGCGAGATGTTCGAGGACCTGTTTCGCCAGGAGATCCAGGACGACATCGAGATCGCCGGCGCGGGCGAGCACCAGATGGTCTTCCTCGTCGACGGCGAGGAGGCAGGACGCATCCCGGTCTTCATCGACGCCGCCGAGTCCGTGCGCACCGCGGGCGTCATCGCTGACGCCGTCGCGACCTCGTTCAAGAAGAGCTCCGTCCTCTGGCTGAACATCCCGCAGAAGGACGGCACCGACCTCACCCGGCCCGCGTGGTTCGTGCCCGAGGGCGACAAGGTCTTCGTGATCACCGGTGGCCGCGAGCAGCAGCTGACCAACATCGAGCACACCGACCGCGTCCACATGACGGTCAAGGCCAAGGACATCAAGGCCGCGATCGCCGACTTCGACGC
>CBDTYW010000138.1:0-9787 GCA_965364735.1 uncultured Nitriliruptoria bacterium | reverse complement strand
AACGCCCCGCAGACCAACGCCCCGCAGCCGGGAAACCCGACAACCGCGGGGCGCATCAACCCCCGGACGTTGTCGACGAACCCTGCCACCGGACGCAGTTGTCGCGGAAACCGCACATGACACCGTCTCGACGACAACGCGGGGCGTGAACTGGGTTGCCCGACAAACCGCGGGGCGCAAGGATCGTCGACGAACCTTGTCACCGGGCGCAGTTGTCGTGGAAACCACGCATGACACCGTCTCGACGACAACGCGGGCGTGAACCGGGTTGGCCGACAAACCGCGGGGCGCAAGGATCGTCGACGAACCTTGTCACCGGGCGCAGTTGTCGTGGAAACCACGCATGACACCGTCTCGACGACAACGCGGGCGTGAACCGGGTTGGCCGACAACCGCGGGGCGTGAGGGTTGTCGGGGAAACCGGTTGCGGGGCGTGAGGGTTGTCGGGGAAACCGGTTGCGGGGCGCGGGTAGTCGGGGGGACTGGTCAGCGGCGGAGGGCGTCGAGGCCGAGGACGTTGCGGCGGGTCCAGATGATGCCGAGGTAGGCGAGGCCGGGGAGGGCTCCGAGGAGCAGGCCGACGAAGGTCTGGCCGGCGACGGCGACCGCGGCCAACGCCCCGCCACCGACGATGACGGTCGCGATCGGGATCGCCGTGATCCAGGCTCGGCCGAAGGGGTTGATCCCGAGGAACATCTGCACCTGGAGCAGCGGCAGCAGGTTGTGCACGAGCATGCTCGCGCCCCACGCCAGGGCCGCGCCCTCGATGCCCATCGACGGGACCAGCACGATGTTGCCGACGACGTTGACCACGAGCGCGATGAACAGGTCGATCATCGACCAGCCGGAGCGACCGGACATGTTCAGGACGGTGTCGACGGGGCCGCAGGCGGTGCTGACGAGCCAGGCGATGCAGAGGATCCGCAGGGCGTCGGCGGCCTGGACGTACTCCGGGCCGAAGAGGCCGAGCAGGAACGGGGCGAAGACCGCCATGCCGATGTAGATCGGCCACACGGCGGTGACGACCCACGAGGTGCCGGTTCGGAACAGCGTCCGGGCGCGGTCGAGGTCGTCGCGGGCCAGCGCGGTGGTGACGCGGGGCTGGATCGCGTGGATGACGGCGAGCTGGACGAACGAGCCGATGATCAGCAGACGGGTCGCGGCGCCGTAGCGCCCCGCGTCGGCCTGGGTTGCGAGCACGCCGACGAGCACGACGTCGAGCCACAGGATCCCGACCTGGAAGAAGCCGGCGAGGGCGCGCGGGGCCGTGAAGGACCAGAACTCGACCGCGAGGGTCTTCATCGACGCCGTCGAGCCGTTCTCGTTGACCTCGGGCAGCGCCGCGACGTCGCGCTGGACCCAGCGAAGGATCTGCACGCCGCTGACGAGGAAGGGGATGCCCCAGCCGAGGGCGATCCCGACCGCGCCGGTGTCGAGCACGAGGGCGATCGCGATGAGCACGATCTGCAGGATCGGGCGGACAAGGCGGTCGGAGACGTTGGACGGGACCATGTCGCCGAAGCCGCGGCTGGCGGAGACGAGCGTCATCTGCAGCGCCCCGGCCGGGACGATGAAGGCCAGGATCCGGGCGTAGTCGGCGACGGCGGCACCGCCTTCGCCCTCGCCGAGCACCCGTGCGAGCGGCTCCGCGAAGGCCCAGAGCAGCGCCCCGGCGAGCATGCCGAGCGCGAGGACGGGGCCGACGGAGAGGCGCAGGAGCTGGCGGACGTCACCGGAGCGGCCGAGCTGACGCCAGTGCGGGATCTGGCGGACCAGCCCCGTGTCGGCGCCCAGCTTCGAGGTCGCGGCGAGGATGTTGAAGAGCGCGACGGCCTGGAAGAACGCTCCCGCGAGGGCTTCGCTGCCGACGCCGCGGGTGATCGCGGTGGAGATCACCAGCGACGACAGGCCCTGCACGAGCGAGCCCGCGAGGTTGATCAGCCCGCCCTTGGCGAAGCCCGCCATGTCCGCGTCGTGGGACTCCCCGTGCGGCTCGGCCACCGCAGCAGCCTCGACGGACCCCCCCGACGACGTCATCCGCGGGCCCATGGCAACGGCCCACCATCGAGCTGATCGGCCAGCAGGGCGGTCAGACGGGCGTCCCACGGGGCGAACTCGGCGAGAAGCTCCTCGCGGACGTCTGCCGGCATCTTCGGGTTGGAGCGCTGGTTGGCGGTCTGTTCCTCGATCGCGTCGAGCGGGGGCAGCTGCAGGAAGTCGCAGGCCTGCCGGGCGACGCCGAGCGCGTCACGACGGAAGTCGTCGCTGAACAGCACCAGCACCCGGTCGCGGCCGATCGCGTCGAACCAGCGCTCGAGCTGCTCCGCGTAGCGGCCACGCCAGCGGTAGGCGTGGTGACGGTGGGCGTAGGAGGTCGCGGTGGGATCGGCGAGCAGGCGCGCGGTCTCGCGCTCCATCACCGCGTCCTCCTCGGCGATCGCATCGCGGAAGGAGCGGGTCTCGAAGCCGCGGGCGACCTCGTGGTGGTAGTGCGACCACGTCCGGCTGACCGGCTCGCGCAGCACCGCGATGACGCGCACGCCCGGGCAGTCCTCGGCGATCCGCGCGGGCGCGGTCGGGTGGAACAGGTAGTACGGCGACGCCTCGGCGACGACGGGGCGGTAGCCGAGGCGGTGGGTGTCGCGCTCGACGACGGCGCGCATCGGGAAGTGCGAGCGGTACCAGCCGATCGAGCGGTCCGGGTGACGGTCCCACCAGTGCACGCCCTTGGTCAGGCGGGGGAACCGGACGCCCTCGTGCTGGCGCAGCGTGCGGTAGAGCGACGTCGTGCCGCCCCGCTGGGTGCCGATGAGCAGCGTGTCGGGGAGCACCCGAAGGCGGTCGGTCGGACGTGCCACGGCGCGGCTGGCCTTCGACGCGCCCTCCCAGAGCAGCCGTTTCGCGGATGCACCGGACCAGTCCGAGGTCGCCTCGACCGGGTCCGGGGCGGCGGTGACGTCGGCGACTTCCACGGAGGTCATGGGGCGATCTCGCGGTGCAGGTGGGCGATCAGGGCGTCGAGGTGCGGGGCGAGCCACGCGCCGCTCGGCTCGGCGACGTCCGCGCCCCAGCGTGCCGCGAGCTCCATGAAGTAGACGATCTCGACGAGGTCGTCGCCACCGGTTTCGAACATCGCGAGGATCGGCAGCGTGGCCGCTCGGGTCGCCGCGATGGCCTCCGTGACCGGCTTGCCGTCGGTCAGCAGCTCCTGCTGGAAGGTGTGGTGGAAGGCGTCGAGCCCGACGGGGACGCCGCCGCAGCTGCGCTCCCAGTCCCAGACCTGCACCTCGTTGGCGCCGACGTGCATGTTCCACGGGGTCCAGTCGCCGTGCCAGCTGCCGATGAGCAGCTGGTCCTGGCCGCGTTCGTCGAGCAGCCCCACGAGCAGGCTCAGCAGCTGACCGCGACGCGGCGACGCGATCTCGGCGACCCGTGAGGTCCACGACGTGCGCCACGGACCGTCGCGCAGGGTCATCCGGGTGGTCCCCAGCCCGCGACGGGCGACCTCGAGCAGGAGCGCCGCATGGCGGATCTCGGTGAGCGGCACGGCCGGGCCGGGCTCGGGCAGCGGGTCGGTGACGAGCAGGTCCAGACCGTGCCAGCGCCCCGCGTCGACGATGGTCGGCGTGATCATCTGGCCGTGCGGGTCGTCGAAGCCGTTCAGGGCCAGTCCCTCGGCGCGGACGAGGCGGGTGGTGAGGTCGTTCCATCCGACCTTGACCCAGGCGAGCGTCGCTCCGGTCCGGCGATCCACGACCTGCACGATCGGCTTGCGGTTCGCGCGGCCGGGCTCCCCGGGACGCACGAGGATGCCGGCGCCGTCCACGCCGATGACCTCGGCGAGGTGCTCGTCGAGGCGTGCGGGACGTCCGGTGACGTGCACGCGGGTGCCGAGGACGCGACGTCCGACCTGGCTCGCCGCGGCCTGCATCGCCCGACGTCTGAGGATCGCGCGGGTGTTGGTCGGGTCGGCGTGGCCGCGGACGGCCGACGTCGGCAGGCCCTCGGAGAACAGCAGCCGAGGTGCGGAGGTGGAGGGCAGCACGACGTAGGTCGGCTCGTGGTCGGGGGCCTTGCCTCCGCGGACCCGGGAGGCGCCGCTGCCACCGGTCGGACGTGCGACGAGGCTCATGAGCCATGCGAGGTCGCCATCGATGGCCGGGTCGGCGATCGAGGTGCGGTTGCTGGGACCGCCGTCGCTGAGGTCGAGGAGCTCGCTCATCGTCCGCCACCTTGGCTGAAGCGGTGCTGGAAGGCGCCCGGGGAGTTCCAGCCGTCCGCGCCGTAGCCCCGGTCGACCTGGCGCAGAAGCAGCGCGAACAACGTCATCACGACGAAGACCATCGACGGGAGCAGGTCGTAGAACCCGATCTGGGCGACCGCCACGAGAACGGCCGTGGTGGCCCAGACGCCGAAGTCGTCACGCGCGGACATCCCGCGGTACGTGGCCCGGAACCAGAAGGCGAGGAACGTGATGACTGCCGGGATGCCGTGGCTGAACATCACGAGCCAGAACATGCCCTGGGTGCCGAGCGGGGGGTGCAGCGGGTTCGCGTTGGGCCGCGGGCCACCGAAGCCGAGGACCGGCGACTCCTTGAGCTTGTTGAGGGTCTGCTCGTAGGTGTAGAAGCGGCCCTCGTTGGAGTGCGGATTGGCGACGCGCTCGACGACGAGGTCCATCAGCGGTGTCGAGACGATGATCGCCGCGCCGATGAGCAGCCCGCCGACCAGCACGATGAACAGCCGGGTCCGACCGCGTCGCGCGAGGCGGTAGCCGGCGAACAGCAGCCCGACGACGACGGTTGCCCAGGCGGTGCGGTTCGCGCTGTAGAGCAGCGGGACGATCCAGGCGACGCCGAGGAGCCCACCGACCAGCTTCACGCGCGGCTTGGCCCACTGCAGCGCCAGCAGGTAGATCGGGAAGCAGATCGTCGCGGCCGAGCCCCAGTTGTTGGTGTACGGGAACGGGGCGGCGGGGCGGTAGAGGTCGAAGCCGAGGAAGTCGTGGGTCTGCGCGAGGCGCGGATGGACGAGGTCGTTGACGAACGGGTTCTGGATGATCCCGGCCGGCACGATCTTCTCGATCGGGGTCGTGATCTCGAACGCGGGGATCACCAGCGACGCGAAGCCGAGCAGGATCACCCCGACCCAGAAGATCGCGATCGCGTTGACGATGCGCCGGGTGAGGTCGGTCAGGTCGGAGTTGTAGATCCAGAGGAACCAGATCAGCGCCCCGGTGTAGGAGGTGTAGCGCCACCCGAACGCGAGGCCTCGGCCGGAGCCTTCCAGCATCAGCGACGAGGCGAGCGCGAAGCCCATGAACCCGAACCACAGCGGCAGCGGGCTCGGCAGGACCAGCCGACGACGCTGGACGATCATCCCTGCGAGCAGCGGGATGGCGGAGAGCTGGAGGATGAAGCCGGCCAGCCCGAGGACCCACCAGATCGGGAAGCCGGCCAGCGCGAACGTGATCGGCCAGCCCGGTGGCAGCCGGAACCGGGTCCGTCGGGGCTCGGCGATGACGATCGAGCCACGCCGCTGCCCCGGAGCGTGTGGCTCCTCGGGGCTGTCCGGCGCGGGGGCCGGGGCGGTCGTGGCGGTCATCGTCGGTCCTAGATCCCGCGTCCGGCGCGGTGCGCGAGGGCCATGGCGCGCTCGGCGGTGAGGGCGCCGCTGCCGACGGCGAGGGCTGCGTAGGCCTGCTTCTGGCGCCAGTCGTCGCGGATCGCGGCGACGGCGGTCTCGCGGGCGCCGGCCTTGTCCCCCATGGCAGCGCGGGCGAAGGCCTTGCGCGCTCCGAGGTAACCGCGTGCGCGGCGGTCCTGCCGGAACTCGGGGTGCTTGTCCTCGAGATGTTCGAGCGCCTCGATGATCATCTCCCAGCGATCCTGGAAGAACGACGTCGCACCCCAGGTGAGCCGGACGAGCGGGCTCGTGACGACCGCGACCGACCCGACGCGCGCGCAGCGGATGATCCAGTCCCAGTCCTCGCCGTAACCACCGGGCAGCTTCGCGTCGATGTGGCCGACCTGGTCGCGGACGAGGTCCAGCGGCATCAGGTAGCTCGACGGGTGCGCGGCGAAGATGCGGTCGCGGAACAGGTCCGCGAGCTCGATCGTGGCCGGTGGCTCGCGCGGCGTGTGGTGCTCGCCGTACTCCACGATCACGCCGGTGACGGCGATCGCGGCGTCGGGCTGGCGCCGGAACGCGTCGAGCTGGGCGGTGAGCTTGGTGCGCAGCCATGCATCGTCGTCGTCGCACTGGGCGAGGAAGTCGCCCTGGGCGGCGTCGATGCCGGTGTTGCGCCCGCCGGCGAGGCCCGGGTCCTGGGCGTTCGGGATCGCGCGCACGGTGCGGTTGTCGGTGACGAGGTCCAGCGTGGTGTCGGGCTCGGAGCGGTCGTGGACGACGAGCACGTCGATCTGGCCCGGGTGGTCCTGCGCCACGACGGCGTCGATGGCACGTCGGACGAGCTCCGGACGGTGGTGAGTCGGGATGACGACCGTCACGTGCTCGGTGCCGGGTGCGTGGCTCATCGCGTGTCCTTGCGGGGACGGAGACCGCCGGACGGGTCGGTCGGGTAGCCGTAGCGGACCCGCTGCGGCCAGGTCAGCGCGCCGACGAGACGTCGGTCCTTCTCGGGGAACCTCTCCATCCATGCAACGTCGGCACGGATCGTCGTCGGACCAGCAGCGTCCTTGAACCGCATCGGGTTGCCCGCGATGGTCGGCGTCGGGGCGAGCATGACCTCGCGCTCACCGACGAACGGCAGCTCCTTCGGGTGGTGACCGGCGAAGTCCAGGATCGTCTCGATCTCGCCACGGGGGTCGGCGACGAAGTCCTCGTAGCGGAGCCCGAGGGTCGGTACGCCAAGGCGCTTCAGGGCGTGGAACTGGGCGTTGGTGGTCATCCAGCGGCCGGCCATGCGGCCCGGGTGATAGGTGTGCATGAAGGCGTCCTCGCCGACGACCTCGGGCTTCTTGACCTTCTTCGTCCACGAGTAGGCGACGCCGCGCGGGTCCCGGACCAGATGCACGATCCGCAGCTCGATCCCGGGGGTGTGGCGCAGCAGGAACGCGTGGCTCGAGTGCTTCGAGGCGTCGACGATGACCTTCGCGCCGTGGACCTCGCGGATGGCGGTGTACAGGCGTGCGAGCAGGTCGACGTAGCGGCGCATGTCGGCCTCGAAGCCGGGCTTGAGCGACGGGTTGAGCATGAACGGGACGTAGCGCTGCCGGTCAACGGCGAGCTGGAGCGCCCGGACGTCGTCGAGGTCGAGCTGGTCCCAGCCGCCGAACGCGCGGTCGGCGATGCGGTTCCAGACCTCGGACTCGCGGAACGGGGTGCCGTCGCCGGTCAGCTCGTCCTCGGAGAGCCCGCGGATCCAGAGATGGACGAGCTCGCCGATGTTCACGCAGCCGGGGACCTGGCCGAGGATCGACTCAATCAGCGTCGAGCCGGAGCGGCCCATCCCGCCGATCAGGAGGACCCGCTTGGGCGACATCGGGTCGGCGCCGGCCGACGCGAGGTCCGGCCATGACGAAGCGGACGTCATCGGCTCCTCGGGGGTCTTCGGGGCGTCGGGCGGGATCGTGGTCACGTGGGGCTGCTCGGTGTGTGGAGGGCGGTGCGGTGCTGCGGATGGTGATGGAGCGTGGAGGTCAGGTCGGCCCGAGGGCGCGGACGTTGCGTGCGAACGCGCGGACGGCGTCGAGGGTGTCGTCGGCTTCGGGGTCGAGCGCGTAGACGTCCGGGTCAGCGACCGCGCGGTCCAGCGCTGCGTGGAGCTCGTCCTCGGTGGTGATCAGGATGATCTGGTCGAGCTCGGCGAGGCGGTTGGTGAACCGGACCTGGTGGTCGTCGACGTGCTCGCCGTGCGCGCTGCGGCGCGGGATGACCAGCGGGATCCGGCCGGCGTAGCGCGCGTCCATGATGGTCGCGGGTCCGCCGTGGCAGACGACCGCGGTGGCGTGGCCGAAGCTCGCCGCCATGCGCTCGTAGGTCAGGTACTCCTCGGCGCCGTCGAGGTCGGGGCGCTGGGAGGTTCCGTACTGGACCCGGGCCTCGACCTGCGGGTTGCGGGCGTGCCAAGCGGCTGCCCAGCCGACGAGGCGGTCGAACGGGTGGTGGTCGGTGCCGACGGTCGTGAAGACCATCGGGCCGGTCGGGGCGTGGTTGGAGACGGTCACAGCAGACGTCCGATCACGGTCGTGTCGGGGTAGAGATCGGCCTGCTCGTCCCACTGGACGAGGAAGCTGTCGGTGAACGGGCGGCAGAGCCGGCCGGACATCGTCACCGAGTCGAGCCGGTCGTAGACCTCGATGAAGACGGTCTTGGCGCCGAAGATCTTGGCGAGGAAGAAGAACGGGACGGCGACGCCGGCGCCTGAGGTGACGATCACGTCGGGGCGCTCGCGGCGCATGACCTTCAGCGCCAGCCAGAGGTTGCGCAGCAGGTTCGGGATGTTGCGCGTGGTCGGGTGGTGGGCCCAAGTGATCTCCTGGCCTGCCAACAGCGAGCGGCCGTCGGGCTTGTCGAAGGTCACCCAGTGGACGTCACGGTGGCGGTACCACGGCTCGAGCCGCAGCATCTGGGCGAGATGGCCGCCGGTCGAGCAGACCATCAGGGCCTTGCGCGGCCAGGGGTCGGTGAGCTCATCGTGGTTCGCGACGACGGCAGCAGACGTCGGCGTCAGGGGTGCCGGCGTGGCCGGTTCGGGAGAAGACACGTGGACCAGATCCTGTGAGCGTCGTGGCGCAGCGCCGGAAGATGTGCACCGGAACTGCGGTGTTGCGTGATTCGTCGCCTGCGCAGCGTGACCCTCGTGCGCGATGCGCGCAAGCCACGGCGACAGCACCGGCCTCTGCACCGGTCATCGGCAGACCCGTCGGCGTTGACCACCCAGAGTTGCGATCAGGCGCGCACAGCGTTCATGATTGGGGTCGCGTTGAGGTTCGCGGGGGCTGGCGTCCGTCAGATCGGGAGGAACAGCCCGACCACGATCGCCAGCGCCGCGATGACCAGAACGCCCGCGCCGGTGTTCGCGTACCAGCCGAACACCAGCATGATCCCGCCCAGAGCGGCCAGCGAAGGGCCGACGACGCGCGTGGCGTCGTCGAAGCTCGCCTGCTCCGCGTCCTCGACGTTGAACTTCCCGTCGCGGTCCACCCAGACGCTGGAGGGGGCGTCGCGCCAGCCCGGGAGCCCGCCCGACCCGGACGACTTGAGGATCTCGAAGAGCACATCGCCGTGGATCGCGCCGATGACCGACGCCCACTTCGCGACGAGCTCACCCCGGACCGCGTCGCGGTTGCGTTCGTCGACGAGCAGCAGGACCGCCCCGTTCGGGTCCGGGTCGATGACCTCGTGGTGGTGAGCGATCCCCTGGCGGGCGAGCAGCTGCGAGACCAGCGCGGCCACCTGCGGGTGGAAGGTCCCGAGCGCGACGTCGGGCAGCTGGGCAGGGACAGTGCCGTCGGCGACGAGCTCGCGGTCGCAGTCGGGGCAGCGAAGGACGCCGTCGACGTACTCGTCACCACAGCGGGGACACTGCACTTCGCGGCTCCTGAGGACCGCTCGGCGGTCAGACGCTGGTGAGATCGGGACGTGGGGGGCCGTCGTCGTCCGGGCTGTCGGGGCGGGGACGGGCCGGGCGCTTCGGTGCAGTGTTGCGGGTCACGCCGGGAAGCGCCGTCACGGTGCCGATCTTCGTCGGCGCGGCGTCGCTCCCGTCGGTCTCGGCGGACGTCCCGGCGGTGGACCTCTTGGCGCGGGCGCGGCCGAAGTC
>CBDTYW010000137.1:0-9826 GCA_965364735.1 uncultured Nitriliruptoria bacterium | reverse complement strand
GTACATCTTCTTCGCGGCGGACTCGCAGGCCGACACCTATGAGGTCGTCAAGAACGTCGTCAACTCGCAGTCGTTCGTCGCCAACTACACCCTGCACGACCACCAGGTCGCCGGCGACGACGTCCTGCACCGCGGCGACGAGGCGTGGAACGCCGCGCTCAACACGATCAACGTCGGCAAGTACAACCTCGGGTGGGCGTCGATCGGGATCTGCGGCCACGCGATCCACGAAGCGATCACCCACGCCCACAACCGCGTGCTGTTCGGCAACAAGGTCACCGAGTTCACCCACGTCCAGCGCCTGCTCGTCGACGCGTACGCGCGCCTGCACGCCATGAAGATGTTCGCGACCCGCGCCGAGGACCACTTCCGCGCCGCCTCGCTCGAGGACCGCCGTTACCTCCTCTACAACCCGCTGGTGAAGATGCAGGTGACGCTCGACGGCGAGCAGGTCATGAACGACCTCTGGGACGTCATCGCCGCGAAGGGCTTCGAGAAGGACATGTTCTTCGAGATGGCGGTCCGCGACATCCGCGCGCTGCCGAAGCTCGAGGGCACCGTCCACGTCAACATCGCGCTGGCCCTGAAGTTCCTGCCGCAGTACCTCTTCAACCCGGACAACACGCTGCCCGAGATCGTCCGTGACACGGACACGATCCGCAACGACGACTTCCTGTTCGCGCAGGGCTCGACGCGTGGCCTCTCGAAGATCCAGTTCCCGGACTTCCGCCCGGTGCTTGCGCGTCACGCGTCGGTGCCGAACGTCGCGGTCTTCACCGGGCAGGTCGAGGCGTTCGCGGCGCTGCTGATGGCGGCCCCGCCGACCGCGGAGCAGTCGAAGGACCTCGACATGCTGCTGACCGTCGGGCAGATCTTCTCGCTCATCCCGTACGCGACGCTCATCCTCGAGCACGCCGAGCAGACCGACGCGGACGTGGACCTGGTCGACGCGATCTTCGACATCCTCGTGCGCGACCTGTCGGGCTACGCGACGGACCTGCACGGCCGCGGTGGCGCGACGCAGGCGCAGGCCGATGGCGCGCTCACGTTGATCCGTCGTCCCGCCCACGACACCGACCGGCACGACCGCATGGTCAAGACCGTCACGGCGCTGTCGGGCAGCTACCGGATGCCGGACTGACCGAGGTCAGTCCTCGTCGTCATCGGCCGCCTCGGGGCGGCCGTTGCCGTTCCCGCGAGCACCAGCGTCGTCGGGTTCGTCGGTCTCGTCTTCGGACGGTTCGTCTTCGGACGGTTCGTCTTCGGATGGTTCGTCTTCGGATGGTTCGTCGGTCTCGTCTTCGGACGGTTCGTCGTCGGGTTCGTCGGTCTCGTCGTCGGACGGTTCGTCGTCGGGTTCGTCGGTCTCGTCGTCGGCCTCGTCTTCGGACGGTTCGTCGTCGGGTTCGTCGGTCTCGTCGTCGGACGGCTCGTCCTCGGGCTCATCAGCCTGGTCGCGCTCCGACGGCGTGGCGCTCGGGCGCCCGGACGCCTGACCGCGGCCGGGGTTCGAGGTCGCGCGATCGTTCGGACGCTCGTCCTCGTCACGCTCGTCGTCCTCGTCACGCTCGTCGTCCTCGTCACGCTCGTCGTCCTCGCGCTCGGATGCGCCGGTCGTCGGGCTCCGGGAAGGCGTGGGGCGTCCCGACGGAGTGGCGGACGGGGGCGAGGACGGGGCGTTGTCGGACGCGCGGTCACGAGCCGGAAGCGTCGGCGTGGTCTCGAGGACCGTGGCGAGACGCGCGGACAGCTCCGGGGCGTCCTGAACATCGACGGCCTCGATGGCGCGGTCAAGGGCCTCGCCGAGCTGCTCCTCGGTGGCCTGGCGCCGAGCCAGGGCTGCCAGCTCGTCGATGCGGTGACGCGCCGCGGCGTCGCGGTCGTAGATCGTCTGGATCCGCTCGGTGATCTGCTTCACGCGGTAGAGGGCGTCGCCGGGCACGGCGCTCCGTGCTGCGGCGGCCGAGGGCACACCGATCACGGCCGCCGTGACGACGGCGGCGATCGCACGACGTCGACCAACACGTGGGGCGGGGACTGGCGGAGCCTGCACCGGGTTCGCTGCTGCCGCCAGGATGATTCGCATGCTGCGGTCAGCGACGTCCTGCTCGATCAGCGGCACGGCGGCGTCGAGCGAGGCGCGAAGGCGCTCGCCGAGGTCGTCGTGGCGGTCGTTCATGAGCGAAGTTCCTGAGGGGGCTGGGCCGGGACTGGGGAGACGTGAAAGAGACGTGCGGCGAGGCGTCGATTGGACGCGGTGGCCCTCATGGCTCGAGCTCCGCGCGCAGCGCGCGCTCTGCGCGGCGCAACAGGGCGTAGGTCGCGGCGCGGCTGCGGTCGAGGGCACCCGCGACCTCGGCTCCAGAGAGCCCGACGACGTGGAACAGCAGGAGAGCCGCACGTTGGTCGTCGCCGACCTGGTCGAGCGCAGCGGCAAGGATCGGGTCGGTCACCAGCAACGGGTCGGTGGAGGCGACGTCCTCGGCCGATGGCGCGCTGACCGGATCCCTGACCTCGGCAACTGCAGATGTCCGGCTGGCCTCGGCGGACCTGAGGTGATCGATCGCACGGTTGCGGACCGTCCTCGCCATCCACGCGCGGAGGGACCGACCATCCTCGATACGGAGATCGGGGGTGGTGACGAGCGCGACGAACGCGTCCTGTACGACGTCGTCGGCGACCTCGGGACGACGCACCAGCCCGAGCGCGAGCCGGCGGAGCATCGGCTGGAGCAGCCCGTGTGCCTCCACGATCGAGGCCTCGTCGCGCATCCGGATGCCCTCGACCACGAGGTCCAGAGCAGCGAGTACGCGGTCGGTCGTCATGTCATCTCGTGGCGACGCAGCGCCGGCCCGAGCGAGAGCCCGGGCCGGTCAGCGTGCCGCACGTGTTGCTGCGGCGGGAGATCTGGGGATCGTCAGGCGCGAGCAGCGTCGGCGGAGGGGGCGTCGGTCGGGGGCCCCTTCCTGTCGCTCTTGTCCTTCTTGTCGTCGGAGTCGTCGGCGTCGTCGCCGCCCTCGTCCGGTGAGTCGTCCTCGTCGTCGAAGGCGGAGTCCACGGAGTCGGTGTCGTCTTCCACGGAGTCATCGGAGTCGTCTTCGGAGTCATCGGAATCGACCGAGTCCACGGAGTCGGTGTCGTCCTCCGCCGAATCCTCGGTGTCGTCCGTGTCCTCGTCGGCGTCGAGCGACGAGGCCTCGACCTCGGCGTCGCGAGCGGCGTCGCGCTCAGCCTTGCGCTCGGCGTTCCGGGCGGCGGCCTCGTCGTCGCTGGTTGATGGGTTGTTCGCACGGGCCGCTTCGCTGTTGCCCCGGTTGCCGTCGTCGTCGGAGTCCGCGTCGTCGTCGGAGTCCGCGTCGTCGTCGGAGTCCGCGTCATCGACCGAGTCGCCGTCGTCGTCGGAGTCCGCGTCGCCAGCGGACTCAGCGTCAGCGGACTCAGCGTCACCGGACTCAGCGTCCTCAGCGGACCCGGCGTCAGCGTCGTCGATCGGGTCGACGTCGTTGGTCGAGTCGGTCTCGGCGGGCTGATCCTGGACCGGCTCGATCTCGACCTCGTAGGTGCCGGCATCTGCGTCCGGGACGATGTCGACCTCGAGGGCGACGACGTCGTTGCGGACGATGAAGGCGTCGAGGACGCGGCCCTCGTTGTCGTAGGTGAAGTCGAAGACCGTCCCGTCGGGAGCCGAGATGATCTGGATCTGACCGGCCTCGTCGACCGAGAAGGCGACTGCGCCGACGCCATCTGCGTCGACCTCGTACGTGCCCTCGGGAAGGGCCTCCGCTGCGCTGGCCGAGCCGGTGGGGCCGAAGGCGATGATGAGCGCGGTCGCCGTCGTGGCGCCGAGGATCTGGAGGGCCCGTCGCGGTGCGCGGCGTATGGAGGGGGCGGCGTTGGTCATGTGGGGTTCCTCGATGGGCTTCGCTGGGATGAGTCGGCTGTCGCGTACGGGGCAGGGACGATGCACATCGTCACGATTGGTCGCGCACCGTCGTTGGTGTGCGACAAGCGCGCAGGTGTGCGGTGGGCGTGCGCGCTCGCTCTCGTTCGGGCCGACGGCAGGCCGGAGACCCCGACACGTACGAACCAACCACGACACCACCGCAGTGATGCAGCGCTCCCGAACGCGCGCCCCGTACCCGCCCCGACGGGTGACCACGGGCCACGCAGGACGTGATCGGTAGCATCGGTGCTGTCAGGCCACTGCTCGCGCGCGGCATCGGGATCGCGTGCGTGGTGGTCCGCCCCGTGTCCGGGGTCAAGATCGCGCCGTCTGGTCGAGAAGGGACCCCTCGTGCTGCTGGACCGCATCTCTTCGCCGGCGGACGTCCGAGCCCTCGACGCGCCGGACCTCGCCCGGCTCGCCTCGGAGCTCCGGGACTTCATCATCGAGGCGGTCGCCCGTACCGGCGGCCACCTGGGCTCCAACCTCGGGGCCGTCGAGCTGACGCTCGCGCTGCATCGTGCCTTCGACTCCCCGCGAGACATCCTCCTGTGGGACACCGGTCATCAGTCCTACGTCCACAAGCTCCTGACGGGACGCAGGAACGGGTTCGCGAGCCTGCGTCAGGCCGGAGGGCTGTCCGGTTACCCCTCGCGCAGCGAGTCCGCACACGACGTCATCGAGAACTCCCACGCGTCGACGGCGCTGAGCTGGGCGGCTGGCATCGCGGCAGCCCAGGCGGACGTCCCGGCCGCGGAGCGTCGCCACGTCGTCGCGGTGATGGGCGACGGAGCCCTGACCGGAGGAATGGCCTATGAGGCCATCAACAACATCGGGCACTCCGAGATCCCGGTCGTGATCGTCCTGAACGACAACGGCCGATCCTACGCCGAGACGATCTCGCGTCTCAGCGAGAACGTCTCGAAGCTCCGCCTCGACCCGCGCTACCGCGACATCCGCCAGCGCTTCGACGAGCTGACCTCGTCCATCCCGTTCGGCGAACGCATCCGCAACGCGGGCTTCGAGGGCCTGAAGACCCTGATGTCGGACGCCCCGAACCTCCAGTCCTTCGTCGAGGCGCTCGGCGTCCGCTACTCCGGCCCGGTCGACGGCCACGACGTCGCCCGCATGGAGGCCGCGTTCACGTCGGCTGCTGAGCAGGCGGGCCCGACGCTCGTCCACGTCATCACCCGCAAGGGCAAGGGCTACGAGCCGGCCGAGACCGACCCGGAGAAGCGCCTCCACGACACGTCCGCCTTCGACGTCGCGACCGGCCGCTCCAAGAAGGTCAAGACCCGCTCGTGGACGCAGGCCTTCAGCGAGGCCGCCCTCGAGGTCGCCGACGCCAACCCGGACCTGATCGCGATCACCGCGGCCATGCCGGGCTCGACGGGCCTGCTCCCGCTGAGCCTCAAGCACCCGGCCCGCGTCGTCGACGTCGGCATCGCCGAGCAGCACGCGGTCACGTTCGCCGCCGGGCTGGCTCACGCCGGGAAGATCCCGTTGTTCGCCGTCTACTCGACGTTCTTCACCCGCGCGTTCGACCAGGCCAACCTCGACGTCGGCCTCCACGACGAGCACGTCGTCTTCAGCTTCGACCGGGCCGGCATCACCGGAGACGACGGCGCCTCGCATCACGGCGTCCTCGACATGGTCCTGTGCCTGCGCATCCCGACGATGACCGTCTTCGCCCCCTCGAGCGAGGAGGAGCTGCGCCTCATGCTCCACGACGCCGTCGCGCTTGACGGCCCCGTCTCGCTGCGCTTCCCCAAGGGCGGCTCGATCTCGCGTGACGTGACGGGATCCGGGACGCAGGCGCTGCGTCATCGCGAGGGCACGGACGTCGCGATCGTCTCGGTCGGTGACCGCCTCTCGGCGAGCCTTGCTGCGGCCGAGCGTCTCGCTGCCGATGGCATCCAGGCCCAGGTCTGGGACGTGCGCTGCATCCGCCCGCTGGACCCGAAGCTGCTCGACGCCATCGCGGACGCCCCGCTCGTCGTCACCGTCGAGAACGGCTACGTCTCGGGTGGCGCGGGTGCCTACGTCGCCGATCGTCTCGTCGAGCGCACGGGGGTGCTCCAGGCTCCGCCCGTGCTGCGTCTCGGCGTCCCCGACGGATACATCCAGCACGCGAAGCCGGACCGGATCCTCGCGGAGCTCGGCCTCGACTCCGACGGCATCGTGACCTCGATCCAGAAGGTCCTGCGCGCCTCGGAGTGACTACCGTTCCGGGTGTCTGCGAGACGCCTGGAGAACGCATGGTCCGCACCGCCCCACACGATGACCTCAGTGACTTCACGACTGAGGACTTCACCGGCGACGACGGCGTGACGCGCCGCGTCTTCTGGAAGGGCACCGGTCCCGGCGTGCTCGTCATGACCGAGATCCCGCAGATCACACCGTTCGTCGCAGGCTTCGCGCGCAAGGTCGTCGACGCAGGCTTCACGGTCGCGATGCCCGACCTGTTCGGCACGGCGGGGAAGTCGGCTGTCCCGGCGGACTACGCGAAGACCACCGCCTCGATCTGCATCAGCCGTGACTTCCGGATGTTCTCGAGGCACACCAACGGCCCGGTCATCGACTGGCTGCGTGCCCTCGGGCGGACGCTCCACGAGCGCGCCGGCGGTCCCGGGATCGGCGCGATCGGGATGTGCATGACGGGTGGCTTCGCGCTCGCGATGAGCGTCGATGCGCACCTCCTCGCTCCCGTGCTCAGCCAGCCGTCGATGCCGACCGGCCCGTGGAACGCATCGTCGCTCGCGATCTCCGACGAGGACCTCGCAGCGGTCAAGCATCGCTGTGACACCGAGGACCTGTGCGTGCTCGGCCTGCGCTTCGCCGGCGACTTCCTTGCCCCGCAGGCCCGCTTCGACCGGCTCCAGCGCGAGCTCGGTGACAACTTCGTCGGCATCGTCATCCCGGACTCCGCCGCCCATCCGGGCAACCGCCCCGTCCCACCGCACTCGGTCGTCACGACCGACCTCATCGACGAGCCCGGCGAGCCCACGTACGAGGCCCGCGAACGCGTGCTCGCCCTGTTCCGCGAGAAGCTCATCGCGGCATCGGCGTGACGGCACACCCCGACGACGAGCGCTGGATGCGACGGGCCATCGCGCTCGCCGTTGCCGGCGTCGACGCGGGCGCTGGCGGACCGTTCGGCGCCGTGGTCACCCGCGACGGGAAGCTCGTGGCCGAGGGTCACAACAAGGTCCTGGTCGACCGCGATCCGACGGCGCACGCCGAGATCGTCGCGATCCGCCGCGCGTCGACCGCGCTGGGCACCCACGATCTGTCGGGCTGCGTGCTGTACGCATCATGCGACCCGTGCCCGATGTGTCTGGGCGCGGCGCTGTGGGCGCGGGTGGACCGGCTCGTGGTGGCCGCGACCGACGAGGACGCCGCCGCGATCGGGTTCGACGACGCCCGCTTCCATGCTGCCGCCGCAGCCCGCGGGGCAGGTCACCTGCCGATCACGCGCGTGCTGCGCGACGAGGCGGCTGCGGCGATGCGGCGCTTCGACGAGCGTCCGGATCTCGACATCTACTGACCCGAGGCGCGGACGCGGCCACCGGTGGCGTCGACGAGGGCCGTGGCGAACGCCTGCGCCTCGCTGCGTGGGACCCTGACCGTGAGCTGCACGGCGGCGCCGTGCTCTGCGTCGATGAGCTCTGCTCGGTGCGCGGACATCACGGTCTGCACGGCTGCGGTGAGGGCATACGGGTGGCGCAACCGCAACGCCGTGGTGAGCTCACGCTCGACGACCTGGGCCGTCGACAGCACCAGCGCAGCAGCATCGCCGTAGGCGCGGACGAGGCCGCCGCGTCCCAGCTTGGTGCCGCCGAACCAGCGGGTGACCACGATGACGAGATCGGCGAGGCCAGCGCCTCGGATGTGACGCAGAATCGGGGCACCCGCGGTGTCGCGGGGCTCGCCGTCGTCGCTCGCCCGCGCCCGGTCGTCGGCGAGCAGGAACGCCCAGCAGTGGTGGGACGCATCTGGCTCGCGCTCGCGGATCTGCGCGACGAACGCCAGCGCGGCGACCTCGCTCGCAGCGGGGGAGATGTCAGCGACGAACCGCGAGCCCTTGACCCGATCGAGCTCGGCCGTCGACGGTCGGGTCACGCTGCGGATCGTCGTCGCCGGATCGCTCATGCGCGACGGTTCACGCGAACACCAGCGCAAGGCCGAACGCGGCGAGGCCGAGAGCGGTGGCCGCGATGTTCCCGTTGCGGCGACGGTCGTGACGGTCGGTCGCGAACAGGATCCACGCGGCGGCGGCGCCGCCGATCGCGCCACCGAGGTGGCCGGCGATCGAGACGCCCGGGATGAAGGACGTGAAGATCCCGAGCAGGAGCCAACGTCCGGGAAACGAGCCCATCAACGACGTCGTGCCGCGACGGCGCTCCAGCAGCACCGCTGCGGCGATCAGCCCGAACACGACGCCCGAGAATCCGGCGGTCAGGGCGTCCGGCTGGAAGAGGATCACGGCGAGCCCGTCGAACGCCATGGCGACGAACGCGAGCAGCAGGAGGCGGACCGTGCCGAGCCGGTGCTCGAGGCCGCCTCCGAGGATGAACAGCCCGTACATGTTCAGCGCGAGGTGGACCAGGCCGTAGTGCAGGAAGTTCGAGGTGATGAGGCGCCACCACTCGCCGAACGCGACCGCCGGCCCGAAGAGCGCGAGCTGTCGCGCGATCTCGGTCGAGCCACCAGCAGCACCGCCTTGCAGGACCATCACGATCGCGAGGACGAGGCTTGGTGCGGCGAGGAGCGCGACACCCAGCGGACGCGTTGCGCGGTGGCCAGCGGCGACGGGGATCGACGCGCGGTCCTTGCCGGCGCAGCGCGGGCAGATGTAGCCCGTCGCCGCCTCGATCATGCAGGTCGGGCAGATCGCGTCGCCGCAGCGCGAGCAGGTGAGCCGCGTCTCGACCGACGGGTGCGCGACGCAGCGCGGGACCAGGTCCGGTTCGTGCGAGGTCGTGGTCAACGCGGCGGCGCTTTCGTCGTCGGGGCCCAGTGTGCCGAAAGCGATGCGGCAGCGGGACGACGCATCGGTCAGGATGGGGCATCGCCTGAAGACGGAGCCGGCATGAACACCTCGACGCATGAGCGGACCGCCGTGGTCACCGGCGCATCGTCCGGCATCGGTGAGGCCACGGCGCGACAGCTCGCCGCGGCCGGGTTCCACGTCGTCATCGGCGCGCGACGTGTCGACCGCCTGGCGGCGCTGGCCGCGGAGATCGGGGCGAGCTTCGCCCCGCTCGACGTCACCGACCAGGACAGCGTGGATGCGTTCTGCGCGACCGTCGAGCGCTGCGACGTGTTGGTCAACAACGCCGGGGGAGCGTCGGGCGTGGACCCGGTCGCCACCGCGGACCTTGACCGCTGGCAGTGGATGTACGACGTCAACGTCCTCGGCGTGGCGCGGATGACGAAGGCGCTGCTGCCGAAGATGATCGCGTCCGGTGATGGCCACGTCGTGCTGGTCGGCTCGATCGCCGGCGTCGAGGCCTACCCCGGCGGCGCGGGCTACAACGCCGCGAAGTTCGGCATCAACGCCGTGCGACAGGTCCTGCGCAAGGAGCTCGTCGGCCAGCCCGTCCGCGTCACCGAGATCGCCCCGGGGCTCGTCGAGACCGAGTTCTCCAACGTCCGCTTCGACGGCGACGCCGACAAGGCCGACGCCGTCTACACCGGCATGACGCCGCTCACCGCCGACGACGTCGCAGAGACGATCGTCTGGTGCATCCAGCGCCCCAGCCACGTGAACATCGACCACGTGCTGATCCTGCCGCGCGACCAGGCCGACGCCCGCACCGTGCACCGCGCCTGACGGGCGCAGGCGTGCACGGGACAGGCGGGGCGCGCGGCTAGGGTCGC
>CBDTYW010000136.1:0-9851 GCA_965364735.1 uncultured Nitriliruptoria bacterium | reverse complement strand
GGCTCGGCCGGGACCTCGATGCGCTCCTCGTCGGGGGACGGCGACGGCGACGGGGAGGCGCTCGGGGACGGGCTGGGCTCCGTGTCGTACTCCCACGGGTCGTCGACGGGGTCCGGGGCGGCGCCGTTGCCCGCAGGCGTGTTCGGGTGGGTCAGGTAGGGGTGGTTCGCCATGTCGCGGAAGCCGTCGTAGGCCTCTTGGGTGCTGTCGAGCCACCAGGTGGCGTCGCGGTCGGAGTCGAAGTAGACGAGCGCGGCGATGGCGGGGAAGTGCTCGGCGAACATCGGCGCGGAGTCGCGCAGCCAGGCGGACTTCTCGCCGGGACCGCGCTCCTGCACGCCCCACTCGCCGACCATCATCGGCTTGCCCTTCTCGAGGCCCCACGCGTAGAAGTTGTCGAAGATGGTGTCGACGTCCTCCCACGTGGCGTGCGAGACGCTCGGCGCCCAGTTGTAGCCGTCGGCGCAGACCCAGTCGACGTACTCGCCGCCGGGCCAGTACTGGTTGACGCGGTTGACGTCGAAGCCCCAGACGGTCGGGCACCACACCATGACGACGTTGTCGGCGCCAGCTGCCTCGAAGATGCCGTGCACACGCTGCCAGGAGGCGACGAAGTCTTCCGGGGCGCCCGTGACGGCGCGGGTCCAGTTGCCGTCCATCTCGTGGTGGAAGCGCACGAAGATGTCGTAGGGCTTGGCGGCGAGCGCCTCGGCGCCGCGGCGGTAGTAGTCGTCGTGCTGTCCGGTGATGACCTCGGCGCTCGGGGCGGGGCCCAGCGTGATCATCGGGATGGAGCCGCGGGCGTCGTAGAAGTCTTCGCGCCAGGTCGGGAACTGCTTGCCGAACGGGTAGAACCAGTGGAGGATGTCGAAGCCGCGACCCATCTGGTTCTCGTGCCGCACGATCTCGTTCTGCTGCGTCTCGCGGGTCCAGTCAGCTCGCGGCTTGACGAACGCCCCGAACAGCGCACCCTCGGCCGGAACCAGCGGGCCGTCGAACCGCTCAGACGTGACAGCCTGCGCGGTGGGCGCCCACAGAACCTGCAGAACCAGCGCCATCAGGACGACGACGGAGAGTGACAAGGCCGTCACGCTTCGTGAGTTCGACCCGTGAGTGGGGGCTGGCTGTGCCATCATGGCGGACTACCATCGGGTGCTTGGGGGCGTGTGGGTGTTACTTCCTTGTCGTCACCGCCGACCTCAAACCTGAGAACGTCCGCGAGGAACACGCGGCCTGTGTCCCGGATCAGTGAGCGCTCATGACCCCCATCGACCTCTCCTCGCAGGCCCGCGGGCCGGAGCTCAGCGACTACGTCGCGCTCATCCGCCGTCGCGTGCCGCTGATCGCGGTGGTCACGCTCGTGATCACCGTGCTCGCGATGGGCTACTCGCTGACCCGCAGCCCCTTGTACGAGGGCACCGCGGAGGTCGTGGTCCAGCCGATCCTCGCTGACCCGTTCGCGACCGGCGCTCGCGTCGACCAGCAGGTCGTCATGGAGACCGAGGTCCTGATCGTGCGCTCCGGCCTCGTGGCTGCGCTCGCCGCCAACGACCTCGGCACCACCAAGGACCCGACCGACCTCCTCAAGAACCTCGACGTCGGGTTCCCGCGTGGCACGCAGGTGCTCCAGATCGTCTACTCCGACGAGAACCCCACCGACGCCGCCCTGGCAGCCCGCGCCTTCGCCGAGGCCTACCTGCAGTTCCGGACCAACAAGGCCCAGGACCTGCTGAACGATCAGATCGGGGCGCTGACGCTGCGCCTCACGACGCTGCAGACCGACCTCGACGCGGTCCTCGCCGACTTCGGGCGCCCCGGCGCCACCGAAGGTGAGCGCGCCGCCGCGAACGCCCGCGCCAGCACCCTCAGCTCACAGATCTCGACCGCGGCCAACGAGCTCGCCGAGAAGCAGGGCTTCGAGGTCCGCGCCGGCGAGGTCATCGACCTCGGCCGCATCCCCAAGAAGCCGGCCTCGCCGAACCACTCGCGCAACCT
This sequence comes from uncultured Nitriliruptoria bacterium, assembly GCA_965364735.1. GTDB lineage: Bacteria > Actinomycetota > Nitriliruptoria > Nitriliruptorales > Nitriliruptoraceae > CBDTYW01. Next base: position 7,856 of record CBDTYW010000136.1, on the reverse strand, counting down.
CATGGCGGGTCTGCTCGTCGGGGCGCTGCTCGGGCTGGCGCTCGCGTTCCTCGTCGATGGCATCGACCCGCGCATCACCCGGCCGTCCGAGGTCGAGCAGCTCACCGGAACCGCCGTGCTGACCGTCGTCCCGCCGGAGCGTCGTGGTGGCGGCACCGGCCCGCAGCGCGACGCCTACCGCCGTCTGGCGCTGGTCCTGCGCTCCGCCACGACCACCCGCGACGTCCTCCTCGTCGCCTCGGCCACGGATCTGCCGGAGCGTCGCGAGACCACCGTGCGGCTCGCCGAGGCCCTGGCCCGCATGGGCGCGTCGGTCCTCGTCATCGACGCGAACATCCGCAAGCCCGGCCTGCACGACCTCGTCGGCATCGGCAACATCGCCGGTCTCGTCGACGTCGTGACCAACCGGCTCGCGTTCGAGGACTGCGTCTTCCGCGCCCCGGACGTCGACGGCCTCTCCATCCTGCCTGCCGGCAAGCTCGGCGACGGCCCCCCGACGCTGCTCGAGGACCACTCGATCCAGCCGATCATCGCCCGCAGCCGCAGCATCTACGACGTGGTCATCATCGACGGCCCTGCCGTGCTCGACGCCGCAGACGCCCTGTCGCTGCAGCGTGAGGTCGACGGCGTGCTCATCGTCGCCCGTGAGCGCCACACCGAGCGACCGCACCTCGAGGAGCTCCAGGTGCAGTTCGACACCGTCAACGCGAAGCTCATCGGCTCCGTGCTGCACGCGGTCAAGCGCCCCGGGCGCCGTTGATCCGGCCAGCAGCCAGCAGCCGGCTCAGATGAAGCGCACCAAGAAGTAGTTCTTCTTCCCGACGCGGATCACCGTCGTGGTCGCCCCGACGAGGTCGTCGGGGCCGAGGACGGTGGCGACGTCGGTGCGCTGCACGTTGTTGACGCGCACGGCCCCGCCCTCGATGTGCCGACGGGCCTCGCCCTTGGACTTCGCTGCGCCGGTCGCCACCAGCACGTCGACCAGGCCCAGGCCGGCCGACAGCTCGTCGCGGGAGAGGTCGACGCTGGGCGCTGCCGCGAAGGCGTCGGCCAGCGTGGCGTCGTCGAGGTCCGCGAACGGCTCCTTGCCGAAGAGGACGGCGGTGGCGCGCTCGGCAGCCGCGACGGCGGCATCACCGTGCAGCACCCGGGTCGCCTCACGAGCGACCGCGAGCTGGCCGATGCGCTGGTGTGGGGCCACCTCGTGCTCGGCGACGATGCGGGTGATCTCGTCGACGGGGAGGTACGTGAACAGCTTGAGCCAGCGCTCGATGTCGTGGTCGTGGCTGTTCATCCACCACTGGAAGTACTTGTACGGCGAGGTCATGACCGCATCGAGCCAGATGGGGTCGCCGGAGGACTTCGAGAACTTGCGGCCGCCGGAGTCCTCGACGAGGGGCCACGTGATGCCGTAGACCTCGCCGCCATGCATCCGACGGGTCAGGTCGATCCCGGCGGTGATGTTGCCCCACTGGTCGCTCCCGCCACCTTGGAGGCGACAGCCCTCGGTGGCGTAGAGGTGGGCGAAGTCGTGGGACTGCAGGATCTGGTAGGCGAACTCCGTGAACGAGATGCCCTGCTCGCGTGACTCAAGGCGCCGCTTGACGGATTCGCGCGCGATCATCTGGTTGACGGAGAAGTGCTTGCCGACGTCGCGGAGCACGTCGAGGAAGCTCAGCGGCGCGGTCCAGTCGTAGTTGTCGACGAGGATCCCCTGGTCGGGGTCGTCGAGGTCGAGCAGCTGGGAGAGCTGCCGACGGAACGCGGCGAGGTTGCGGTCGATGGTCGTGGTGTCGAGCAGCTCGCGTTCGCTGTCGCGCCCCGACGGGTCGCCGATGCGCCCCGTGGCACCACCGGCGAGGGCGATCGCGCGGTGACCGGCCCGCTGGAGCCAGGACATCGCCATGATCCCGACGAGGTTGCCGATGTGCAGGGACTCGGCCGTGGGGTCGAAGCCGACGTAGAAGGTGACGCGCTCGCCGGAGAGCAGCTCGCGCAGCCCGTCCTCGTCGGAGATGTTCGCGATGAATCCGCGCTCGCGCAGGACGTCGATGGGGTGCTGCTGGGCCTGCATTGTCGTTCCCTGCGTCGGGGAGGGCCGGGCTGCCCGGACGCTACCGGGCGCTCACCAGCGCGACGACGTCATCGACTCGACGACGTCGGCCGGCGGGACCAGGGCGGGGACGTCGCGGACCTTGCGCCACTCGGGCATGCCATCCGCCCAGACCCAGCCGTCAGGGCCGAGGACGTCGTCGCGAACGAGGGTGCGCATGTGGACGAGGTCGACGGGGCCGACTTGCTCTCCGTGGTCGATCCGGTACCAGCGTGCGGGCGTCATCGCAGTCCTGTCGTCCATGTGGGGCACTGTAGCCAACGTGTCGCAGGCGCCTGACGGTGCAACTCCCAAACATGGTCTGTTCGGAGGAGTCAGTCGCGGCAATATGGCCGTATCTCGCGGGATTCGCCCTGATTGGCGCGCGCCCTTGAGGTATTCGTGAGAAAGCACAACCACCGTGTGGCCCGCTGCGCGCGAAGGACGCGCGTATCGGGCGATACGGAGAGTGATGTGGGATCACTTCGCTGTCGCTGTGCTGCCGAAATGTCACTGAGCGTCATGTTCGGTTCGGGGCCGAGCAGAAACTGCAGACCGACGCTTGCGCCGCGGGACACCTCCGGCCATGTTGGTCCCGGCAAGCGCCTCGGGAACGTTCAGGACCCGGGCGGCAAGGGGGGCTGGACATGAGCAGGCACGACATGCCGTACGCCGAACCAGCGATGATGATCGAAGACGTGGACGTTGCCCACAGCGGGCGAGTCATCGCCCCGTCGCGGGTGCCTCGCCGCACGCTGGTCCAGCGGACCCGCGCCGTGGCTGACGCCGCGATCGTCATCCTCGCCCACTCGGTCGCCGTGCTCCTGTACTTGCCCAACGACGCCATCGAGATCTCTCGTGGCGGCAAGTTCTCCATCATCGTGGTGCTCACCGTCGCAACCCTGGGAGCGCTCTACTCCCCGGGCCAGCGTCACGCGCTGCTGCCGCCCGTCCGCGCGCTGACCCTCCAGGCGATCCTGCGCGCCAGCGGCCTGACGTTGCTGTCGTGGCTGCTCGTGGCGGGGATCCTGAGCTTCGAGCTGCCGCTGGACCCGGCGCTGGTCGACCTCGTGATGGTCGTCGGCGGTCTCACCACCGTGCGCGTCGTCTTCCGGATCGCCCTCGGACGTGCCCACTCCGCGGGCCTGCTGCGCAGCCGCACCGTGATCGTCGGGACGGGCATGGACGCCCGCACGATCGAGCAGGTCGTCGCGGACAACCAGGGCCTCGGCCTCGACATCGTCGGCGTGGTCGGCTCGGCCGAGAACGCCATCGAGCACGGCGTGCGCTCGCTCGTCGTCGGCGACGTCAGCGACGACGTCATCCAGGTGATCCGGCGGATGCAGGCAGACACCGTCATCGTCACCTCCGTGGGGCTGCGGGATGCCGGTGCGGACCACATCGTGCGCTCGCTGCTCCAGCACGGGGTCGACGTGCTGTTCCACAACGGGCTGCGGACCCTCTCGGTCCAGCGGGTCAAGGTCCATCCGTTCGGCTACGAGCCGCTGCTGCACATCTCGCCGCCGAAGCGACGCCCGGTCGCGCAGTTCTCGAAGCGGGCCTTCGACCTCGTGCTGGCCTCGGTCGCGCTGCTCCTCGCCGCACCCGTGCTCGCCGTCGCCGCGTTCGCGATCCGCCGCGAGGACGGTGGGGGCCCCGTGTTCAGGCAGCAGCGCGTCGGTCAGGACGGTGTGCCGTTCACGCTGCTGAAGCTGCGCACGATGGAGCATGACGCCGAGTCCCGGCTCGCGGAGCTCCAGGAGCTAAACCATCGTGAGGGGCCGCTGTTCAAGCTCGAGAACGACCCCCGGATCACGCGGGTGGGCCGCATCCTGCGCGCGACGTCCATCGACGAGCTGCCGCAGCTGATCAACGTCCTGCGCGGTGAGATGAGCCTGGTCGGGCCACGCCCCGCGCTGGAGTCCGAAGCCGCGACCTTCGACCAGGACCTGCTCGCCCGCATGTCGGTCACGCCCGGCATCACGGGGCTCTGGCAGGTCGAGGCCCGCGAATCCGCGTCCTTCGACGCCTACCGCCGTCTCGACCTCTACTACGTCGAGAACTGGTCGCTGAGCCTGGACATGTCGATCCTCGCCACCACCGTCCGGTCGGTCCTCGGACGGGCCTGGTCGTCGATGTCGCCCCGAGGCGTCGCGCTCAGCTGACCTGCCGGGACCTGCCGGGATCTGCGGAGCGCGGCGACCGAACGGCCGGTGGGCTGTTCGGCGACGTGGGGCATACGTTCGGCGCATGATCATGATCTCCGGAAACCCGCGCCCCGCACGGCGTGGCCGCGCCGCGCTCGCGACGCTGGCCGCCCTCGTGCTGATCGTGCTCGGCATGGGGCTCGGGACGTTCGCGACCCCGGCCTTCGCGGAGAGCCAGACCCTGACGGTGTTCATCTCCGACAGCGGCTACGAGCCCGTCCGGATCACGGTTCGGCCGGGCGACAAGGTGCAGTGGGTCAACGTCGGCGAGCAGCCGCACTCCGCGACGGCGGCGAATCGGTCCTTCGACTCGAACCCGAACTGCGGGCCCGGCCTCGCGCTGGCGTTCTGCATGCAGCCCGGCTCCTCGCCGTACACGCACACGTTCGGCGCGGCGATCGGCACGTTCGAGTACGGCGACCGTGCCACCGAGTTCGCGCTGCTCGGCAGCGTGACGGTCCGGGAGCCCGCACCCGAGCCGGAGCCAGAGCCGGAGCCGACCGAGACCGCGTCTCCGTCTCCGTCTCCGTCGCCCACGCCGTCGCCGACGCAGACCGCGTCGCCGTCGCCCACGCCGACCCAGAGCGTGTCGCCGGTCCCGTCCGCGTCGCCGTCGTCCGGTCCCACCGAGACGTTCACGCCCGGACCGCCGGTGACCGCGAACGCCCCGACCTTCGGGTCGACCTCCGCGCCGGTTGACGCCGGGCCCGATCCGATCATCGCCGAGGACCTCGAGCTCGAGGAGTTTCCGGAGGCACCCGAGCCGACGGCCTCGCCCAGCCCGAGCGCGTCCGCCAGCGAGCCGGACGCCGTCGCCGTGAGCGTGATCAACCCGCCGGCGGGTCGCGACCGCCTCCTCGCGGCCGCGATGGCGCTGCTCGCGATGAGCGCGCTGGTCGTCGGCCGCTACGTCGGCTGGTCCGACGACCTCGCCTGACCGCGGGGTTGTCCACAGATCGCGATGTGGTGCTGACGCACGTCACACCCCCCGCGTAGCGTCAGGGTTGTCGGACGAACAGGACGTCGGTACCGTTCCCGGGGTTCCGCCCACCTCCAGGTGGGCGTCGCGCTGTCAGATCCCAGCCGGGATCAGCGATGGTGCGACCCAGTAGGGAACGGCACCCCTGCTCCCAACGATGCCCACGCGCGGTGCGTGTCGCAGTTCGTGGGAGCCGCAACGCCCATGGGAGGTGCTCATGCGCCGCTATGAGATCATGGTGATCCTCACGGACACCATCGAAGAAGAAGATGCCCTTGCCAGCTTCGAGCGCGTGAAGGCGGTCGTGGTCGCACAGGGTGGCACCGTCGTCGACGAGGCCTGGTGGGGCAAGCGAGAGCTGGCCTACGAGATCAACAAGCGCTCGTACGGCTTCTACTCCGTCCTTGACCTCAACATCACCGACGAAGGTCGGACCGAGGTCGAGCGTCAGATGAAGCTCTCGGACAACATCGTGCGGTTCAAGACCGTCCGTCCGCACATCCGTGTGCGTCAGTTCTCCTGAGCCAACCCAATCCTGCTTGGCGCTTCCCCGGCGCATCACCAGCGGCCTGTTCGTCCGACGACGACCTGCCGCCCACGTCCGATCCGGCCGTGAGGTGCGGACCCGCGGGGCAGTCCACGACACGATGAGGAAGGAGCGCCCATGGCGTTCGAGAGCAACTACGTCACGATGATCGGCAACCTCACCGCCGACCCGGAGCTTCGGTTCACGGGCAGTGGTGCGGCCGTCTGCAGCCTGCGCATCGCCTCCAACCGCCGGTACACCGGCAAGGACGGCGAGCAGCAGGAAGAGACGACGTTCATGAACATCAACGCCTGGCGCGACCTGGCGGAGAACGCTGCCGAGTCCGTCCACAAGGGCGACCGCATCATCGTCATCGGACGCCTCCGCGTCCGGTCCTACGACGACCGCGAGGGCGTCACCAAGTGGGTCACCGAGATCGAGGCCGACGAGATCGCGCCCAGCCTCCGCTGGGCCAAGGTCTCCGTCTCGAAGTCTGGTGGTGGCGGTGGAGGCCGTCCCACGACGACCTCGAACACCCCGCCGCCCCCCTCCGACGACGACGTTCCGTTCTGAGCCGACCCGGACCTGGGGCAACCCAGCCGAGTCGACCCACGACCAGACACCTCGCCCATCCCGCGGCGCCCGCCAACACCGGCGGCGTCCGCACCCACAGCACCGATGGCGGCGTGACACACGCTGACCACGCGAGAAGGAATCACCATGGCACCCCCGGCCGCAAAGGGAAAGAAGCGCAAGCCACGCAAGGAGAAGCCCTGCCCGATCTGTCGGATGGGCATCCAGTACGTGGACTACAAGGACCTGTCGCTGCTCAAGCAGTTCATGAACGAGCGCGGGAAGATCAAGGCCCGTCGCACGTCCGGCAACTGCTCGAAGTGCCAGACGCAGGTTTCCACCGCGATCAAGAACGCGCGTGAGATGGCTCTCATGCCGTACTCGTCGCGCTGAGGAGGCGGAACAACATGAAGCTCATTCTCAAAGATGAGGTCGACAACGTCGGTCTCGCAGGCGACATCGTCGATGTCGCGGACGGCTACGGCCGCAACTACCTGATCCCCAAGGGGCTCGCGATCCGCGCCACCAAGGGTGCGGTCAAGGAAGCGCAGCTGCTGACCAAGAAGCGCATGGCCCGTGAGGCCGACACCGTCGAGGGCGCCCGCGAACTGGCGAAGGCGCTGGAGTCGCGCGAGCTGAAGCTCGCCGTCCGCGTCGACGACGGCGGCAACCTCTACGGCTCCGTCACCTCGGTCGACGTCCACAAGCTCCTCAAGGAGCGCGGCGTCAAGGTCGAGCGCAAGCGCATCGACCTCAAGGGCTCGGTCAAGTCCATCGGGACCATCACGGTTCCCGTGCAGCTCCACCCGCAGGTCACCGCGAACGTCACGGTGGTCATCGAGGACGCCGAGGGCAAGGTCAAGCACGACGGCACCAAGGTCGTCACCGAGGAGATGCAGTCGATCCAGGCGCGCGCCATTCAGCGTGCACGTGAGATCGAGGCGCTCGAGCAGATGGCTCTGGCCGGTGCGCTCGACGCCGAGGTCCCCGAGGACCTTCGTCGCACCCCCGCGGCTCCGGCCGAGGCTGCTGACGGCGAGGCTGTCGACGGCGAGGCTGTTGACGGCGAGGCCGCTGACGGCGAGTCCGCCGACGGCACGGACGTCGCTCTCGGCGACGCCGGCGCCATCGAGGTGACCGACTCGGAGACCACCGAGGTCGCCGACGAGGACGCCGTCACGGAGGGCTGACGCCCTGGAAGGAACAGACGGTGGCCGATACCGAGCGACCGTCGGGAGCAGGGGCCCTTCCCACGTCCGCCCCGCTTCCGCCCACACCACCACCCCCGTCCGACGACGGGGGTCGTGGTGCGTCACCGGCGGACCTCGCGCCACCGGAGATGGACCTGCCACCGATCGGTGAGGCGCCCTCGTCGGCCCGGCCGTCCGGCTCCGGCGGGGTCAGCAGCGGGCTCGGCGGCGCGTAGAAGTCGCCCGCGGCGTCGGCCCGGGTCAGGCTGTCCAACCAGATCAGCCGGGT
>CBDTYW010000135.1:0-9945 GCA_965364735.1 uncultured Nitriliruptoria bacterium | reverse complement strand
TCGATCACGAGAACGTCGCCATCGGCGCGCGTGACATCGGCTACCACTTCCAGATCGGACCGCTCCTGGACGCGCTCGCTGAGCGCGGCCGTCTTCTGGTCCGTCGCAGCTACGCGGACTGGAACCTCTTCCGCGACGACCGCCGCAACATGGTCGACGGCAACATGGAGCTCATCGAGATCCCGCAGCGCAACGACTCGGTCCGCAAGAACGCTGCCGACATCAAGATGGCCGTCGACGCGATGGAGCTGGCGCTGACCAGCGACTACATCTCGACCTTCGTCATCGTCTCCGGCGACTCCGACTTCACGCCCCTGGTCTCCAAGCTCCGCGAGCTGAACAAACGGGTGATCGGCGTCGGCCTCAAGGGCTCCACGTCCAAGATGCTCCCGCCCGCCTGTGACGAGTTCATCTTCTACGACCGGCTCGACTCCGCGCCGCTGCGCCAGAAGTCGCAGTCGCGCTCGAAGAGCGCGGCGAAGTCCTCGCGTCGCGGTGGCGGCTCCAGCAGCTCGCCGAGCAACGGCTCGAGCGAGAAGCAGGCACCGAAGTCCTCGCAGCAGCAGGACCTCAAGCAGATCACGCGCCTCATCACGAAGACGCTGTCCGGCCTGCAGGGCTCCGCCAGCGGCCCGATCCTGGCCTCGAACCTCAAGCGTGCGCTGCTCCGCAAGGACCCCACGTTCTCCGAGACCGACTACGGGTTCCGCGGGTTCCGCGAGTTCCTGCGTCATCTCTCCGACGAGGGCCAGCTCACGCTGACCGACGGCTCGGCGCCCGGCGACCCCGAGGTCGACATCGCGAAGAACGATCGCCACATCGACAGCGCGTTCGAGCTGCTGAAGTCCACCGTCGTCGCGCTGATGGTCGAGGCCGGTGGCGATCCGCCGCTGAGCGGGCTCAAGGACCAGCTGCGCAAGACCGACCCGGAGTTCTCCGAGAAGGACTACGGCTACGGCGGGTTCCTCCAGTTCTGCAAGGCGGCAGAGAGCAAGGGCGTCGTCAAGATGGACTGGGAAGAGGACGACAAGGAGCACTACCTCTACGTCGCCGACGAGGACCTGACCGCAGAGCAGAAGAAGGCGCTCGGCGTCAGCTGACGCCGAGCAGGGGCCGTGTGACGAACGGCCCTCCGCGTCGGGACCCTCGGGCCTTTCGGCACGAGACGAGTCGTGGGACAGTCGTTGAACAGCACGTCACCCAGGAGCTGCCATGCACCGCACCGTCCACGTCCGTCGCCAGATCACCGGCGAGCCCAAGGTCGTCCGCGATGTCCTGATCGATCGGCTCCCTGAGCTGCTCCAGACGTCGTCAGGCGACGAGGTGTCGACGCCGGACGGCGACGGCTCGTTCCTGATGACCCTGCACGACCGTGGGCTCGGGATCCAGCTGACCAAGCACGTGCGTGTGCATCTCGGCGAGGCGACCGAGCACGGGCACTGGACCCGCGTTCCGATCAGGTGGGAGGCAGACCCAGCTGCGCCGCTCTTCCCGTCGTTCGACGGGGCGATCGAGTTCGAGCAGCTCGACTCGGTGCGCTGCGAGATCGCGGTCTTCGGCCGGTACCGCCCACCCCTGGGCATCCTCGGGGCTGCAGGAGACCTCGTCTTCGACCGTGCTCCTCACCGCGTCGCTGCTTCGGTGGTCGACCGGCTCGTCGGCGCGCTGGCCGAAGCCCTGCATGGCGCGGGCGTTGCTCCGCAACCGTCAGGCGACCTCACGGAGGCCCACGTCCGGGCCATCATGACCGCCGACGTCCTGACGTTCGCAGAGAGCGACAGCCTCCGGTCCGCCGCGCGGACGATGCTCGGGGCTGGGGTCTCCGGTGCGCCGGTCGTGGACCAGTACGGCGCAGTGATCGGGGTCCTGAGCGAGCGTGATCTCCTGGACAAGATGACGCCGTCGCCGTCCTGGGGCGCCGGCAGCGCTCCGGACGTCGCCCGTCGCCACGCGGCGCTCACGGTCGGTCAGGCGTGCTCGCGCCCCGCGGCCACCACGGAGGCGGATGCACGCGTCAGCGCTGCTGCCGACGTGATGGGCTCCCGCGGTGTCGGACGCCTCGTCGTCATGGACGGCGCCCGCGTCGTCGGGATCGTCACGCGCAGCGACGTCCTCCGGATGTTCCTGCGGACCGACGAGGAGCTCCAGGCCGCCTGCGAACATGCCCTGGCCGAGAACCGCTACCCGGACGTCGAGGTGACGGTCGCGGACGGCATGGTCGGGCTGGGAGGGCGGGTCACCGCGCGCAGCAGCATCGGCCACCTCGGTCGGATGCTCCGAGCCATTGACGGTGTCCTCGACGTGAGCGCCGACGAGGTGAGCTGGGAAGTCGACGACCTGATCCCGTCCCCCTGGGTCTGAGGTCGGATCGTCCTCGACGCGTTAGGTTCAGGGCGTCCTCACGTGGAGCGCCCTGACCTTGCCGACCCAGATCGAGCGTCGCGACGCCACGCGGTCCGCCATCGTCGACGCGGCGCGTGCCGAGTTCGTTGCGGCGGGCTCACCGGACGTCGCGCTCGAGCCGATCGCTGACGCAGCCGGCGTCACCAAGGGCACGATCCACTACCACTTCGTCAACCGGGCCGGGCTGCTCGCGGCCGTCGCGACGTCGATCTTCCGGACGATGGAAGCACGCATCGCTGGGACCGACCCGGACGCGGACGCGGTGGCGTACATCGAGGCCCTGCTCGTCGCCCAGTCCGCCCCCGTCGGCGCGATCCTGTTCATGATCGGCGATGAGCTCGCCCGGTCAGGGGAGCTCGCGCCGGTCGACCCCTACGCCTACCTGTGCCGCCGGTTGGCGGGCGCGGCCGTCATCGGGTCGGTCGAGGTGATCGCGGCCGCCGTCGTCCAGCTCGCTCGTCAGCTGGCGTTCGGGCTCGCGGACGAGGCGGACATCCCAGGGTTCGTCGCGGCGCTGCGAACCGGCGGGCGGATCGGCTGACGTCAGCGGGACCGGCTCGTCACCGCAGCGCCGGCGATGACGAACGCGGTGCCGACGAGCGCCGGGGGCCCGATCTGGTCACCGAGGACGAGCACCCCGAGCAGGGTCGCGACGACCGGGGTGAAGTAGATCGCGATGGACCCGCGGCTGGGGCCGACGCGGCTGACGAGGGTCGTGAACAGCGTCAGCGCGAGACCGGTGCCGAGGAGGCCGAGCGGCAGCAGCGACGCGACCCCGGCAGGCGTGAACGTCGTCTGCGAGAGGCTCGCGAGGCCGAACGGGGCGGTGACCACGACCGACGCGGCGAGCGCGTTGAGCATCGTCGCCTCGGAACCCCAGCGCTGCTGGAGCGGGACCGCCAGGTTCAGCGAGAGCCCGTACATCGCGATCGCCGCGAGGAGCATCCCGATGCCGAGGGCGCTGCCGCTGCCCTCCTGGACGCGCGGGATCGCGATCGCGACCACGCCGATGAAGCCGAGCGCGAGCCCGAAGGCGAGCTTTCCCCGGGGTGCCACGCGGGTGATCAACGCGGCGAACAGCGCGGTCGAGAGCGGGACCGCGCCGTTGATCATCCCGGCGACGGCTGAGTCGACGTGCTGCTGGGCGAGCGGGAACAGCGTGAAGGGGACGCCGACCCAGAGGACGCCGAGCGCCCACATGCGGATGCGGTCGGTGCGGTCCACCGACCGGCGGGCACGCGGCACCGCGACGAGCGCCAGCGCGCCGAGCAGGATCCTGCCCCAGGTGATCATGCCCGGGGCGAGGCCTTCGTCGAGCCCGACCGAGATGAACAGGAACGACGACCCCCAGATCACCGCCACCGACGCCATCAGCAGCCAGTCGGACGGCGTGAACGCGCTCGGCGTCGGCGTCGCCGGGGACGCGTCGAGCACCGGCGGTGCAAGCGTGGGAGCGGCCATGGATCGGTCTTTCGTCCGCGACAGCGTGCAGGCGGACGCGGTCGGGATGTCCGCCATTCTTGCCCACGGTGGACGCGGATGCTGGCGGGCATCGGACTTCGGCGTTCCGCCTCAGCCGACGCCGACCACGAACGAGCAGTTGGTCGTCGCGGAGCCGCCGACGTTGTAGGTCGCGACCCGTCGTGCGCCGTCGACCTGGGAGTCGCCGGCGGTACCCGCCACCTGCTTGGACGCGTCGAGCAGCATCCGCACGCCGGTCGCCCCGACGGGGTGCCCCAGCCCGATCAGCCCACCCGAGGGGTTCACGGGGATGTCGCCGTCCATGGCGATGCGGCCCTGCTCGATGGCCTTCCACGCCTCGCCCGGTGCGGTGATGCCGAAGTGCTCGATCGCCATGTACTCGTTGATCGTGAAGCAGTCGTGGGTCTCGATCGCGTCGAGGTCGTCGGGGCCGGAGATCCCTGCGCGGGCGTAGGCGTCGGTGATTGCCCTTCGGACCCACGGGAAGACGTACTCGGCGTCGGCGGAGTCCTCGAGCTTGGTCGACATCCGCATCGGAGCGGTCGTGTGGCCCCAGCCCTGGATGCGCGGGATCGCGTCGAGGCTCAGCCCGCGGGCGGTGGCGTACTCGGCTGCCCGTGTGGCGGACGCGAGGATGACGGTGGCGGCGCCGTCGGAGATCTGGCTGCAGTCCTGACGGCGCATCCACCCGTCGATGACCGGGTTGGCGTGGTCATCGGCGGTGAAGCTCTCCGGCCCGAACCGCCAGCTACGGGTCTGCGCGTTCGGGTTGCGACGGGCGTTGGCGAAGTTGTTCTCCGCGATCGCCATGAGGTGCGCGTGATCGAGCCCGTAGCGACGGTCGTACTCGTCGGCGAGGTCCGAGAACATCGCGGGCCAGACGTAGGTCCGGCCGAGCGCCTCCTGGCCGACGTACACGGCCGCGGCGAGGTGGTCCGACGCCGTGGTTCCGTCGACGTTGCGCATCAGCTCGATGCCCGTCACGACCGCCGTGCCGTAGCGGCCGCTCTCGAGATCGGCCATGGCCGCGAGGATCGCCAGCGAGCCGGACGCACAGGCGCCCTCGTGGCGTGAAGCGGGCATTCCGGCGAAGTCCGGGTGGACGTGGCCGTGGAACCCGCCGAGCATCCCCTGACCGGTGAACAGCTCCGCGACGAAGTTGCCGACGTGGCCGACCTCGATGTCCGACGGCTCGACGTCGGCGGCCGCGAGCGCGCCGTCGACGGACGCCGCGAAGAGCGCGTCGATGCCGAGCCCCTCGCGCGTCCAGCTCACGGCGAAGTCGGTCTGCGCTCCGCCGAGGACGTAGACGGGGTCGCTCATCGCCGTGCTCCTCGCCCTGCCGCGATCTCGTCGTGCGCGGCCCAGGTGGCATGTGTACCGCTGGAGATCTGGTGGGGCAGGAGGATCCGGCAGACGGGCCCCGCAGCGACGTCGCGGGCGTCGATGACGACGCACTCGGAGCGACCGACGTTCACGTCGGTGATGAAGGAGACGAGGTAGCCGTCGTCCTCGCTCGTTGCGCCCAACCGCGGTGCCATGGGCGCCTCGCTGCCGTAGCGGCCGTCGCCGAAGTACAGCGACGTCGAGTCACCGGTCTCGAGGTCGTGCTTGACGATCCCGTTGAACAGGAACCAGCCCGGCTCGGTGGTCGTCGAGTAGAGGTAGCGGGAGCGCTTCCCGGCGAGACGCTGGTTGAACGAGCCGAACTCGAGGATCCGGTCGTCGAGCCGCTCCTCCGTGGTCTTGCCGGTGCGCAGGTTGAACCGCCAGCGGTGCAGCTTCGGGCGGAACGAGTGCTCGTCGATCGTCGCCATGAGCTTGCCGAGCTTCGGGTCGATGCCGGGCAGGTCGAGGGGGTCAGGGTCGGGGTTCTCCTGGAAGTAGCCGTCGAGCACGATCTCGTCGCCCTCCTCCCAGGCGTTCATCCAGTGCAGGACATACGTCGGGGCTGCCTCGAACCAGCGGATCTCGTTCGGCGAGCCGTGCCGCGGCACGATCGCGAACCGGGTCGGGACGTCCTCGTGGAACGCGGGCACGTGGAAGCCGGCGGCGAGGAGGTCGGCACGCCAGAAGAAGGGCAGGTCGATGAGGATGGAGAAGTGCTCGGTGAAGGCCATGTCGTGGGGGAGCCGGGCTCCCGGGAGCTCGACCGGGATCAGGTGCTTCAGCTTCCCGTCGCGGCCGACGACGCCGTATTCCATGTACGGCGGCTCCTTGCCGTAGTTGAAGAACATCAGCTCGCCCGTGGCGAGATCGACCTTCGGGTGGGCCGACACGCCGGACGGGGGAGCCCAGGTCGCGGTGCCGAGGGTCTCGAGCGTGTCCGGATCGAGCCGGTGGCCCTCGCCGCACATGTAGTGCGTCGCCAGGATCTCGCCGCAGTGGACGACGACGTCCGTGGAGGCTCCGTCCTTCATCCGACCGCGCGCACCCCATCCCTCGCGGTCGGACTTCGCCGGGTTGCCCGTGATCCCGGTCCAGAGCGAGCGGCCGGCGATGGCCTCCTCGAGGAAGCCCTGCGTCCGGACGAACCGGTTGCGGTAGGTGGCCGTGCCGTCGCGGAACGACATGGTGTGGACCATGCCGTCGCCGTCGAACGGGTGGTAGGTGCCGATGGCGTCGTGCACCGGGTTCTCGGTGTTGCGGACGTAGATGCCGTCGAGGTCGGTCGGGATCTCTCCGATGACCTCGAGGTCGGTCGCGTCGATCTCCTCGTGCTGCGGCGTCCACGGACCGCGCAGATAGGGGTGCTCGCTCGGTGAGAGCGTGGCGGGAACACGGTTGCGGTGGGTGATGTCCATGACGCTCACACTAACTGACCGTCAGTCAGGAAGTGGGGCTTCGTGGCCGGGGACGACGACGGCCGCCCCGAGGACGGGGCGGCCGGACGTGGAGCTGAGAGTCAGAAGACGTGCTTGGCCGGGATGGCCTCGTCGATGAGTCCCTTGGATCCGTACTCCTTGGCCTCAGCGGCGGTCATCCAGTAGTCGCGGTCCGTGTCGAAGGCCACCTCGTCGGTGGTCTTGCCGGCGCGGTTGGCGATGAGCTCGTTGATGCGCACGCGCATCCAGACCATGTTCTTCGCCTGGATCTCGATGTCCTTGGCGGTGCCGCGGACCCCGCCGAGCGGCTGGTGGATCATGATGCGAGCGTTCTCGGTGGCCGAGCGCGTACCGGTGCCCTGCGACAGCAGGAAGGCGCCGGCCGAGGCGGCGAGGCCGATGCACTTGGTGTTCACCTTGGCGTCGATGGTGTGCATCGTGTCGTAGATGGCGAACATGCCCGTGATGATGCCGCCGGGGGAGTTGATGACGAGCGTGATGTCGTCGTCGGACTGGCCGGCGAGCGCGAGCATCTGCGCGACGAGCATGTGGGCGTTGTCGTCCTCCAGCGGGCCCTTGAGGAACAGCGTCCGCTGCTCGAAGAGCTTGTTGAAGGCCTTCTGGGAGCCGCTGGCGAGCTGCTCGATGTCCACGTTTGCTCCGGGGAGAAGATGGTGCGGGGGCAGGGGACTGTAGCCGCGCGGGTCACCCCGACGTCGAGCCTTGCCCCTGTCAGACTGAGGTTGACTGCTGACGCTGGGTCACAGCAGGTCCGGGCGGTCGCGCTCCTCGGACATCCCGATGGGACCCTCGGTGATGCCGTGGAGGAACTGCTGGCACGGCGCGTACCACGAGTTGAACATGTCGTCGACGGTGCCGAACGCCACGAGGTTGCGGCGGAAGAGCATCCCGACGTAGTCCGCGACCTGCTGGGCGGACGGGATGTGGTGGGTCACGATGATGATCGTCGAGCCGAGCTCGCGGACGATGTCGCGCGCGAGGTCGTTCAGGTATGCCGTGCGGACGGGGTCGAGGCCGGAGTCCGGCTCGTCGAAGAGCAGGATCTCGGGGGACATGACCAGCGCGCGGGCGAGGCCCGCACGCTTGCGCATCCCGCCCGAGATCTCGTCGGGGAGCTTGTCGGTCGCGCCCTCGAGCCCGACGAGCTCGAGCTTCTCCATGACGATCCCACGGATCTCCTTCTCCGTCTTGTTCGTGTGCTCGCGAAGCGGGAACGCGGTGTTGTCGTAGATCGACATCGAGCCGAACAGCGCCCCGTCCTGGAACAGCACGCCGAAGCCCTTGCGGATCTCCAGCAGGTCCTTGCGCTTGAGCTTCGGGATGTTCTGGTTGCCGATCATGATGTCGCCACGGTCGGGCGTCAGGAGACCGATCAGGTTGCGCAGGAACACCGACTTGCCCGTGCCGGACGGCCCGATCACCGTCGTGATCTTCCCACGCGGGAAGTCGATCGAGATGTCCTCGAGCACCGTGTTCTTGCCGAACGACTTCGTCAGCCCGCGCACCGAGATGGCGGGGTCGTGGATCGGCGTGTTGCCCGGGTAGACGGGGTCGGTGAACTTGTCGTACCCGGCCGGCGGGGCGTGGAGGTGGTTGCCCCCGAAGCCGATGCCGGCACCGACCGGCTCGAAGTTCTGGACGTAGCCAACTGGCATGGTGTCACCTCGTGGTGTTGACGAGCAGGATGTCAGTGGGGACTGCGTGTGTCACGCGGTTGGACACGGAGCCGAGCAGGCGAGACGGCCCGCTCATGCCCTTGTTGCCGACGACGAGCAGATCGAAGTCGTCGCCGGCGGTCACGAGACCGGCGGACGCGTCCCTGGAGACCACGACGTGCGCCTCGATGTCGCCGAGCGCGAGGGACGTGCGGACGCGGTCGATGACGGCCTGGCCGTTGTCCTCGTCGCGGGCGACCGTGAGCAGCACGGGCGTCGCGCCCAGGGCACGGGCGAGCTCCAGGCCCCGGCGGACGGCGCGCGCAGCAGTGGGGGAGCCGTCGGTCGCCAGCGCGATCCGGGGCCAGCCGTTCCGCTCGCCGCGGTCGGACCGCAGGAGGAACAGGTCGCCGGGGCAGTGATGCGTGAGGCTGTGGGGGACGTTGCCGACGAGCCGGTCGGTCGTGGAGTCGAGGCCCACGGTGCCGACGACCGTGAGCGTGTTCGGGAAGTCCGCGGCGATGGTCACGAGGGCGTCGGCCGGGTTGCCGACCGGCGTCGCCACCCGGATGTCCTCGACACCGGCTGCGCGGACCTTCGCCGCGGCCTCGGAGACGACGTGGCTCGCCCAGCTCTGGGCGGACGCGCCCGCGTTCGTCCGGCCGCTCTTGACCTGGACGGCGAGCGGTTCGGGGTCCGGCTCGACGTGATACCACGCGGTTGCGATGGTCAGCGTGGCGCCGAGCTCGCGGGCGATGAGCCCGGCCGCGCTGACGGCGTTCGTCGCCGTCGGGCTGCCGTCCGTGCCGACCAGCACGCGCGAGTACACCGCGTCGTTCGTGGTCTGCGCCATGATCACCTCGTTGTCGTCGTCTCGGCCGGGGCCGTCAGCTCGGGTCCTGCGTCAGGAGCGGCGGGGGACCGAGCGAGGGGTCGATCAGCACGACCTCGTCGATCAGCCACTCGCCGTCGAGGCGGATCACCCGCATGTCGAAGTAGTTGAAGGCGACTGTCGGCTGCTCCAGCGCGTCGCTCTCCACCTCCTGGCGCACGATCGCGAAGACGCCGGCGCGCCCGTTCTCGAGCTGCTGGATGAAGACGTCCTGGATCTGCCCGACGCTGCGCACGTTGAGGTCGCGCAGCTGCTGGTCGATGTTGAGCCCGAGCACGCTGGCCGCCGACTCGCGCAGGTTGTCGGTGCCCATGCTCTCGAGCGTCGAGATCGTCTGGTCGAGCGTCCGGCCCTCCCAGTTGACGAGCTCGACGAGGAACGCCTGAGCACGCAGCACGACCTGGTCGCGGTCAGACTGGACGGCTGCCAGCTCCGAGCGTTCACCCTCCGCTCTCTGCCACGCGGCCGTCGTGACGCCTGCGAAGGCGACCGCGATGACCAGGAGCACCCACGGCAGGACGCTGGGGCGGGCGCGCGCGGTCGTCGTGGTCTCGAGCACGCTCGTGTCGTTCATCAACGGCGCCGGCGGATGGACAGCAGGCCCGTCGCGATGGCGCCGAGGCCGAGCAGGGCGGCGCCGCCACCGGTCGCCGGGAGCGGCCTCGGG
>CBDTYW010000134.1:0-9978 GCA_965364735.1 uncultured Nitriliruptoria bacterium | reverse complement strand
GCGCTTCAGTCACCGGAGAGCGAGTACCCGCTCATCAACCGCGCCGTGCAGTCGTCGTACCCGCCCGGCTCGGTGTTCAAGATCATCACGGGCGCGGCGATGATGGAGGCCGGGATCCTCACGCCGACGACGCGGCTGAACTGCCCGTCGAGCTACCGGGTCGGCACCGCGACGTTCAAGAACTGGAACACCTCCGGTGAGGGGTTCATGGACCTCTCGACCGCGCTCATGCGCTCCTGCGACACCTTCTTCTACGACCTCGCCTACACCCAGTGGGTTCGTGAGCAGCGAGAGTTCAGCAGCACGGGCAGCGTGGACGAGGTCATGCCCCGCGTGGCTGCGGCCTTCGGCGTCGGTCGCAAGGTCGGCATCGACCTGCCGGTCGAGACGGCCGGCCAGATCCCGTCACGAGCCTGGCGGACCGAGTACTGGGAGTCCACGCGAGCGGTGACCTGCGCGCAGGCGGAGGAGCAGGAGCCCGGCTACTACAAGACGTTGCTGGCCGAGCTCTGCGTCGACGGTGGACGCTGGCGCCCCGGCGACGCCGTCAACTCCTCGATCGGGCAGGGGGACGTGCTGACCTCACCGCTGCAGATCGCGACGGCCTACGCCGCGGTCGCCAACGGCGGCACGCTCTTCCAGCCCCAGATCGGGCAGGAGCTGCGCGACGCGAGCGGGGCGCTGGTCCGGGAGGTCCTGCCGGTGGAGCTCGCGAAGCTGCCGTTGGACGCCGCGGAGATCCGCGAGATCCAGCTGGGCCTCGAGATGGTCGTCATGGGCAGCCGCGGCACGGCCCGTGGCGCGTTCAGTGGCTTCCCGCTGGACGAGTTCCCCGTGGCGGGCAAGACCGGCACCGCCGAGGCCGGTGCCAACGTGCCGTTCGCCTGGTTCGCGAGCTACGCACCCGTCGACGCACCGCGCTACGTCGTGGTCGTCGCCGTCGAGGAGGGCGGTGGCGGCTCGCAGACGGCCGCGCCGATCGTGCGCAACATCTACGACGCCATCGTGGGACGCGACACCGCGTTCGTCGCCGGCCCTGACGACGTGGACTGATCGTGGCACGCAACGAAGCTGTGGACCGCTCGGGCCGGATGGCGCGCGAGCAGGTCCAGGCGCGCTGGACGGCGACGAACGCCCCGACGCGCCATCTCGACCCGGTCCTCATCATCACGGCGCTCGCGCTCTCGGCGATCGGGATCATCGCGATCTTCTCCGCCACGCAGTCACGCCTGACGCTCGCCGGGCAACCGCCGACGCTGTACGCCGCCCGGCAGGGGCTCAGCCTCGCCCTTGCGCTGATCGGCATGGTCGCGTTCGCCGCGGTGGACGACCGTCGGATCCGGTCGATGTCGTGGGTGCTCTACGGCGGCGCGGTGCTGCTCCTGATCCTCGTGCTCACCCCGCTCGGGGTGACGGTGAACGGCGCCCAGCGGTGGATCGTCGTCGGCTCGTTCCAGATCCAGCCATCGGAGCTCGCCAAGCTCGCGGTCATCCTGGTCGTCGCGGCGCTGCTGCATGAGCGCGAGGAGGAGCACGATCTGCTCACGGTCGCCGTGGCGGTGGCGTTGATCGCGGTGCCGATGGTCCTGATCTTCCTGGAGCCCGACCTCGGGACTGCGCTGGTCTTCACCTGGTTGTCCGTCGTGCTGCTCCTCATCGGCGGCGTGGCCATCCGGTGGATCGTCGGGCTCGGGGTCATCGGTGGCGCGGGGATGTTCGGGGCGTTCCGGACCGGGATCATCGAGCCGTACCAGCTCCAGCGGATCCTGAGCTTCCTCGAGCCGGAGACCCCGGAGCTCGCGCAGACGACGCTCTTCCACACGCTCCAGTCCCAGATCGCGATCGGGTCCGGGCAGGTGTTCGGCAAGGGGCTGTTCGAGGGCACGCAGACCAAGCTCGCCTACGTCCCGGAAAACCACACCGACTTCATCTTCACCGTGATCGCCGAGGAGTTCGGCTTCTTCGGATCGGTCGTCGTCCTGGCCCTGTTCGCGATCCTGATCTTCCGAGGCATCCGCATCGCGATGCTCGCCCGCGACACCTTCGGACGTGTCGTCGCGGCGGGCTTCGTCGCGATCCTCGTGATCCAGGTGTTCGTCAACATCGGCATGACGGTTGGGATCATGCCGGTCACGGGCATGCCGCTGCCGTTCCTGAGCTACGGCACCAACGCCCTGATCGTGATGTTCGCGATGGTCGGCCTGCTCGAGAACATCCACATGCGCCGTTTCACCGCCTGATGCGGCGCGCGCTTCGGCGTCCAGCGCCGCGTGTGCAGTGCCGAGCCCCAGCGTTGGGAGCTCAGCCGGCCAGGATCGGGAGGTTGGGCGAGTCGCGCTTGGTGCGCTTCAGCTCGGAGAAGCTCGGGATCTTCGCCGCTGCCTCGATGGCGCGGTAGAAGGTCACGGAGTCCGCAGGGGAGGGGACCTCGGAGATCACGGGGCCGAAGAACGAGGACGCGGCGTCGCCGTCGGGGTCGAACGTGATGATCGGGGTGCCGACGTCCTCGCCGGTGCGGGACAGCGCCTCCTTGGTACCGGCCTCGAAGAGGTGGTCGAGGGATGCGTCGTCGATGGCAGCGGCCAGCTCGGCCGGGAGGTCGAGCGCGGTGAGGAGCGCAGCGAAGTCCGGGCCCTCGGACATCATCGCCATGACCGCCGGCCAGCCACCCTCGGGGCCGTCCTGCTCCCAGGTCGCGTTGCCGATGGCCTCGTAGAGCGGACCGACGACGTCGTCGCCGTGGGCTGCGGCTGCAGCAGCGATGACGCGCTGGGAGCGACGGCCGGCCATGTGCGCGGCCCGCATGCCGTCGGCCTCCTCGTACGGTTCGTTCAGGGTGACGAGGGAGATGTAGGACCAGCGGACCCGGATCCCTGCCTCCTGCTCGACGACCCGCACCCACTTGCTCGTGATCCAGCAGAACGGGCAGGCGGGGTCGAAGAAGAACTCGAGGTCGGGAGTGGTCACGGGGAGGCTCCGGGAGTGAAGTGGTCAGCGGTCGAACGCGCGGGTCGCGCAGGTTCTTCCCCGAGCCGCGACTCGTGGCCCGCCGTGAGTAGGATGGTGGCGTCCTCGCGGCCACACGTGCCGCAGCCTCCCACCTGCCCGACGCCGTGCCCGTGCGCAGCTCGCCGCCCCGCGAGCCCTGCAGCACCACGTCGCCGCAGCTAGGTCCCCGCCGTGTCCTCCTCGCTCCTCAATCCTCCTGACGTCGCTCGAGCCGACCGTGCCGTGATCCGCGGCCTCCGCGGGGCGCCGACCCCGCCATCCTGGTGGGACGCCGTCGAGCAGCACCTCGTGCACGTCCGCAAGCCGGCGCAGTACGTCGGCAACGAGTTCAACGAGTCGCCAAAGGACTGGGGCTCGTGCGACACCCGCTGGCTGCTCTGCTACCCGGACGCCTACGAGGTCGGCCAGCCCAACCAGGGCATCCAGATCCTCTACGAAGTCCTCAACGAGCGCTCCACGACGCTTGCCGAGCGGGCGTACTCGCCGTGGCTCGACCTCGAGGAGCGCATGCGCGCCGACGGGATCCCGGCCTTCTCGCTGGAACACCATCACCCGGTGTGGGCCTTCGACATCTTCGCGGTCACCCTGCCGCATGAGCTCGGCCACACGAACCTGCTGAACCTCCTCGACCTCGGCGGCGTACCGATCCACTCGGCCGACCGCACGCTCGACGACCCGATCGTGCTGATCGGCGGCCACGCCGCGTACAACCCGGAGCCGCTCGCGCCGTTCATCGACTGTGTCGTCATGGGCGACGGCGAGGCCGTCGTGCTCGAGATCGACCAGGCGATGCGCGCGTTCAAGCAGCGCGCCGCCGACGATGCGTCGCTGACCCGCGCCGACCTCATCCGCGCGATGGCCGACGTCACCGGCGTGTACTGCCCGGCGCTCTACGAACCCGAGTACGACGATGCCGGGCGGCTGACGCGTACGAAGCCGCTTGTTGCGGGGATTCCGGCGATCGTGCCGAAGTGCACGATCCAGGACCTCGAGGAGTGGCCGTACCCGCAGAAGCAGATCGTGCCGATGACCGAGGTCGTCCACGAGCGCTTCTCGGTCGAGATCTTCCGTGGCTGCACACGCGGCTGCCGGTTCTGCCAGGCCGGGATGATCACGCGCCCCGTTCGTGAGCGTCGTCCCGAGACGGTCGAGAAGCTCGTCGAGGCGGGCGTCAAGAACACCGGATTCGAAGAGGTCGGCCTGCTCTCGCTGTCCTCCGCCGACCACTCCGGGATCGCCGAGATCGCCAAGAACCTCGCCGACACCTACAGCGGCACCACCACGTCGCTGTCGCTGCCCTCCACCCGCGTCGACGCCTTCAACGTGACCCTCGGCAACGAGCTGGCCAGGAACGGCCGCCGTACCGGGCTCACCTTCGCGCCCGAGGCCGGCTCCGAGCGCATGCGCGCGGTCATCAACAAGATGGTCAGCGAAGAGGACATGCTGCGCACCGCCGAGGCGGCGTTCGCCAACGGCTGGCGGACGATCAAGCTCTACTTCATGGTGGGCCTGCCCACCGAGACCGACGAGGACGTCCTCGCGATCGCCGACATGGGGATCAAGGTCTACGAGATCGCGCGCAAGCACGGCAAGCGCAACAAGGTCACGGTGTCGGTCGGTGGGTTCGTCCCGAAGCCGCACACGCCGTTCCAGTGGTGCGCGCAGGACACGCCGGAGGAAATCCACCGCAAGCTCAAGATGATCCGGATGGCCATCAAGGACCACCACGATCTGAACCTGAGGACCAACGCTCCCGAAGAAGGCGTGATCGAGGGCTTCCTCGCACGCTCCGACCGCCGCGCTGCCGTCGTCGTCGAGCAGGCATGGCGCAACGGCGCGAAGTTCGACGGCTGGCACGAGTGCCACACGCTGGACCAGTGGAAGGCCGCTGCCGAGAGCAACGGCATGAACCTCGATGCCGAGAACGGCCGGGTTCGTGACGAGCACGAGGTCCTGCCGTGGGACCACCTCGACTCGGGGCTCGAGAAGTCCTGGCTCTGGGAGGACTGGCAGGACTCGCTGTCCGACAAGCAGCTCGACGACTGCCGCTGGACTCCCTGCTACGACTGTGGCGTCTGCCCCGGCCTGTCGATCAACCACGACACCGGCTACGACACCCCGGGCCTGGACACCGGCGGCCGTCGTGCTCTGCCGATCGTCCTGACCACACCCGACGAGGAGCCGAAGGCCGGCATCGCCCTGCCCAACGCCCCAGCGCGCATCACGGACAGGCCCCTGAGCGACCGGGCCGACGCCTGATGCAGCGCATCCGGATCCGTTACGCCAAGGTCGACCGCGTTCGCTACGTGTCGGCCCGTGACCTGACCTCCGTGTGGGAGCGCGCGCTTCGCCGCGCTGACCTGCCCATCGCCTACTCGGAGGGCTTCTCGCCCCACCCGAAGGTGTCCTTCCCGGACGCCCTGCCTGTCGGCTACGCCTCCACGGGGGAGTACGCCGAGCTCACCTTTGCCGTTCCCATCAAGCCGGAGCGCGATCTCGCTGCGCTGTCAGCGACGCTTCCGACGGGGATGGACATCACCAGCTACTGGGAGGTGCCCGCAGGGGCACCGAAGCTGGCCCGGATGCTCCGGGCCACGCTGTGGGAGCTCTCGTGGATGCCTGACCAGGTGTCCACGGATCAGCTCGTCCCACCACTGGAGCGTCTGATGGCGTCGGGGACCGCTGAGGTCATCCGTCGCCGCAAGGAGAAGGACGTCACCTTCGACGTCCGTCCTCCGCTGCGCACCGCCCGCGTGTCGGTCATGACCGACGTCACGCACCACGCTCAGCACGATGCACGCATCTCGCGTGCTCGGATCATCCTGCGCGCGGTCCTCGACAACGATGGACCGGCCGTGCGACCCACCGACATCTTCGCCGCGCTGCAAGGCTTCGCGGACGATGAGCTCCCGGCACCCCGCCTCCACACCCGCATCGCCCAAGGCGATCTGGTGGAGGGCGGGTTGAAGGAAGCGCTCGGCAACGAGGTGTTCGCACTGGAACCGGACCTGACCACCGAGGCCGCCTGAACGAAAGCCACACCACGTGAGCGATCAGGCCACCGAAGACACCAACGAGCCGACCCCGGCCGACCCCGAAGCAACAACGACCGACGCAGCACCTGCCGAGAAGGCAGCTGCCGCGACGCGTACGACCACGCGCAAGCGCACCACCAAGCGTGCGACGGCGAAGCCTGCAGCCGAGTCCGGCGAGACGGCCGGGGCTGCCGACGTGCCGGCCGAGACGGAGCCCGAGGCTGCGCCGGCGAAGCCGAAGAAGAAGGCTGCGACGAAGGCGAAGGCTGAAGCCGTCCCCGAGGAGGCCGAGGCCGAGAACACCGCCGAGGACACCGCCGAGGACACCGCCGACCAGGACGGCGACAAGCCGAAGCGACGCCGTCGCCGTGGACGTCGCGGCCGTCGGGGCCGTGGTGGTGCCGAGGGTTCGGACGGCGAGGCAGGCGAGGACTCCGCTGCTCAGGCGGCTCCCGACGCCGCGGTCGAGCCCGCAGCAGAACAGGACGCCGCGGAGCCCGAGGTGGCTGCCGAGGAGCCTGCGAAGACGGCCACCAAGAAGCCGGCCACCAAGAAGACGGCCAAGAAGGCGACGTCGAAGTCCGACGACGCTGACGGCTCCGATGGTGCTGGCGACAACGCCGAGGAGCCCTCCGACGACCAGAAGGACGACGCCACGAAGAAGTCCTCGTCGGGGCGTTCCCGCGACGGACGTTCCCGCAACGCGAAGTCCGGTTCGGGCAAGGGCCCGAAGGGCGACGACAAGGTCGCTGACGCGATCGCGTCCGGCGGCACCCGGATGGCCGCGAAGCGTGGACGCGACGGCGGCGGTGGCGGCCGTGGCCGAGGTCGCGGCGCTCAGCGTCCGACCGGCGTCAGCGAGGAGGAGCGTCGCGCGATCCTCGATGGTCCGCCCAAGACGATGCTCGTCTCGTCCAGCGCCGACCGCACGTCGATCGCCGTGCTCGAGGACCGCTACGCCGTCGAGCACTACGTGACGCGGAAGAAGGACGTCACGTTCGTCGGCAACATCTACATCGGTCGGGTCCAGAACGTGCTGCCCGGCATGGAGGCCGCGTTCGTCGACATCGGCAAGGGCCGCAACGGTGTCCTGTACGCCGGCGAGGTCCTCTACGACGAGCTCGACCTCGAAGAGGGTGAGAACCCGCGCATCGAGGATGCGCTCAAGCAGGGCCAGACGGTCCTCGTGCAGGTCACGAAGGACCCGATGGGCACCAAGGGGCCGCGCCTGACGATGCTGCTGTCGCTGGCCGGTCGCTACATGGTCCTCGCACCGAACTCCGACGTCTTCGGGATCTCCCGCAAGCTGACGGACAAGGAGCGCGACCGCCTCCGCAACCTCGTGAAGTCGATCAAGCCGGACCACCACGGGATCATCGTGCGGACCGCCGCGTCCGAGGCGACCGACGAGGCGCTCGAGCGCGACCTGCGTCGCCTGCTCGGCAAGTGGGAGAAGGTCGAGGCTGCGCTCGAGGGCGCCAAGCCGCTCGACTCCGTCTACGAGGAGCCGCCGCTCGTCGTCAAGGTCATCCGCGACACGTTCGGGCCGGAGTACCTGACGTGCATCGTCGACGAGAAGGAGCTGCACGGCCAGATCACGGAGTACCTCGACGAGGTTGCCCCGGAGCTGCTCGAGAAGGTCCACCTCTACACGCCGCCGGAGCCCGTCGAGGGGCAGGTCACGGAGTCCTTGTTCGACGCCTACCACGTCAGCGACCAGCTCCGGAAGGCCATGGACCGCAAGGTCAACCTGCCGTCCGGCGGCTACCTGATCATCGAGACGACCGAGGCCATGAAGGTCATCGACGTCAACACCGGCAAGTTCACCGGCTCGAAGGGGTCCAACCTCGAGCAGGTCGTGCTGAAGACGAACCTCGAGGCCGCCCAGGAGATCGTCCGTCAGCTCCGGCTGCGCGACATGGGCGGCATCATCGTCATCGACTTCATCGACATGCTGCTCAGGGCGAACCAGGACCAGGTCGTCCGCAAGCTCAAGCGTGAGCTGCTCCGCGACCGCACCAAGACGCGCGTCTCCGACGTCTCACGTCTCGGCCTCGTCCAGATGACCCGCAAGAACGTCAGCCAGGGCCTCGTCGAGGCGTTCAGCTCCAAGTGCGACACCTGCCAGGGTCGCGGCTACAAGATCCACGACGACCAGCTCCACTGATCCGACCCCACCAGATCGCCGAGCGATGGATCTTCGGGCACCAGGCCCGGACATCCATCGCTCGCGGTGTCTGGTCAGGGTGCCGGCTCCGCGGTGACGGCGTCGAGGTCGGTTCCGAGCGTCTCGGGGACCAGCAGGAACAGCAGGCTGGTCAGCGCGACCGGTGCGGCCAGGGCGATCATCGCCGGTTCGAAGCCGCCGAGCTGATCCGCGAGGACGCCGAACAGCGCGAGCCCGCCCACTGCGCCGACCGTGCCCGCCGCGGCCGTCCATCCCGTCGCCGTCGACCGGACGCGCGTCGGGAACGACTCGGCGACCAACGAGGCGAGCGCGGGTCCGAACGCGGAGGACGCGAGGATGGCGAACAGGTAGCCGGCGATGAGGAAGGTGAACGAGCCGCGATAGGTGAGCGCCGTGAACACCGCAGCCGCGCCCATCGTGAAGCCCGCAGCGGTGCGACGTCCGAGGTGGTCGGACACCCAACGTCCGACGACGAGGCCGAGCAGTCCGACCGGTCCCGCTGCCAGGATGAGCAGCGACATCTGGCTCTCGCTCGCCCCGACCATCCGCTCCCCGAACACGAAGAGGTACGTGAAGCCGGGCCCTGAGAGCACGGCGACCGCACCGGCGATGAGCGACAGCAGGACCAGCCGGGTTCGGTACTCCGTCGGCACGGCGCCAGGGATGAACCGCAGCGGCCGGCGACGTTGTTGGGAGGCCCCGAACACGTAGGGGTCGCGCACCCAACGCTGCATCACCGGGATGGTCAGCAGCGGGACGAGGCTGATCAGCATGACGCCCCGGAAGCCTCCCGGGAGCAGGCCCCGCGTCACCGAGACGACGCCGGCACCGAACCCGTAGGACGCCCCGACGAAGGCGATCGCTGCACTTCGCCCGACCGTGCCCGTCTCCTCCGCTGCGGCGACCGCGGTGACCGAGTTGACCGTCGTGAGGAACGGGCGCGCCAGGCCCGCGAGCAAGACGAACACCCAGAAGTCCCAGCTGATCGACGTGGCGACCGTCGCGACGAGCCCGACGACCGTGCACACGAGCAGCGTCCGCCGGCGCCCGAAGCGGTCCGCGAACGCCGTCGCGGGCAGGGCCAGGATCGACGAGCCGCGGATGAAGGCGAGGCCGAGGGACAAGGTCGTCGCCGTCAGTCCGATCTGCGCGGCCATGTCGTCACCGGAGGTGACGTTGCCGAAGGCGGCAGCCACGTCGCCGACGACCGTGACGACGCCGAACTGGGCGACGCCGGAGGCGAACGAGAGCCACGCGAGCGCCCAGACGGCAGGCGTGAGCCACGCCGGCTTGAGGTGGCGGTGTGGCAGCGCAGGGGAAAAGGTCACGTCCTCGACGGTACGCCACCTGTCTTCAGGTGGACCTCGTGACGGACCGATCGGTGGATAGCCTTCCCGGCCCGCTCCAGAGAGCCCTGCCATCTCCGCTCCTGCGACATCGCCGACGTCCACCGACACCCCGTTCTCACGGGCTGGGTGGGCGGTCATCGGTCGCGCCATCCGTCGTGCCCCGTGGGAGTTCGCGCTCGGTACGGCCGGTTCCACGCTGTTCGCGGTGACCACGATCGCGTCCGCCGAAGTCGTCGGCCGCATCACCGACGACCTGATCCTGCCTGCCTACCGGGACGGGCAGTGGACGGCAGCGGGGCTCTGGGCGGCCATCGCCGCGGTCATGATCGTGTCCGTCCTGCGCGCGGTGGGCATCGGGTTCCGGCGCTACGGCGCGTACCGGATGAAGTACCGGCTC
>CBDTYW010000133.1:0-10145 GCA_965364735.1 uncultured Nitriliruptoria bacterium | reverse complement strand
AGCCGGTCGGCCTGCCGCACCGCAGCTCGCCACGGACGTCGTGACCGCAGCCATCGACTTCGCGACGGAGGAGTACGGCGACCCGTGGGACTTCCGGCAGGCCGCTGACGTGCTGCTCGACCCTGGGCCCGTCCTGCCCGAGACCGCCACGGCGATCCGCGTCGGCGACGCCCTCGAGGTGCGTTCCGACCAGTCGCCGATCATCCCTCTGCTGTGGGGCGGCTTCGGCGGGGCGATCCCGTGGGGTCGCAACGGACAGCTCCGTCCGATCGATGCAGCCCGTCACGGCGTCTTCGTGATCGACGTCACGACGACGATCCAACGCGCGGGCGGCGTGCTCTGGCACCGCTGCGCCACGGACCGCAATCCCTGCGAGGACATCGCCGGGTTCACCATGCACCCGGGCCGGCACACCTACGTCGTCGACGTCGCATCCAGCTCGGGGTGGCGAGATCAGGTCGAGGCGGTCTGGCTGACGTGGGAGTCCTCCTCGCGCAGCGCCCCGGTGACGGTCCACGAGGCCAGGTTCGTCAACGACGACGCCACCATCGACGTCTCGTGGGGTCCGACCGTCAACGGAGCCCTCGCCCGGCTCGAGGTGCGTGCCGGGGACGGCTGGCGTGAGCTCGCCACCACGTCGACCGCCACGACCACCGCGGTGCCCACGGCGGGTCTGCTGCCCGGCACCCATCAGCTGCGCGTCTCGGAGGGCGACGCACGCTCGCCGTCGACGACGCTGACCGTCGTCGACCGCCCGCACCCGAAGATCCTCTCCCCCGACATCGAGGGCGGAGAGGACTACGCGACCGCGGTCCGGGGTGACGCGTGGGACTTCGACGAGCCCACCGACGCGCGGCTGCTCACCAACGTCACCGACGTCTCCTTCGACGGCGAGCTGCACGCCACCACGGACGGATCACGCCGCTTCGACTCCTACCTGCATCTGCCGATGGGGCCCGTCCCCGTCGACACCTCGCGCTACCACCGGCTCACGGTCTCCTATCGCTACGACGGGGACTTCTCGCTGTCGTTCGACTGTGGCGGCGGCATGCACAGCCGGTTCCTGTGGTGGCGCGACGACGGTCGCCACGTGAGCCGGGAGATCGTCACCTACACCGGGCCCCAGCGGTTCACGATCGACCTCACGACTGACCCCCCGGGCTTCGTCAACGACCCGGACGACTACCCCTCGGCCACCGGCTGGGAGGGTTCGCCGGCCACGGACCTGCGCTTCGACCCGACCGAGGACCCGTGCACGCGACGCTGGCACCTGGACGGGATCTGGCTCCGCGCCGACCACGAGGCGCAAGGCGCCTTCCCGCTCACCTGGCGCGACGACAACCACTCGTCAGGCACGACCGTCTCGTGGTTCCGCGACACCGATGCGGCCGGCTTCGACGGGATCCCGATCGTGACCGACCTCGTGCAGACGGCCGGCGAGAACACCCATCTGTGGGACACGACCGGGGTCCCGACGGGCCTGTGGCACGTGTACATGTCCGTTGACGACGGCCTCGGCACGACCCGCAGGTATGCCCCGGCCCCGGTCCTCGTCGACGGTCGCCCTCGGATCGCTGGCCCGTCACGAGAAGCGACCGCGGTCGCGCTCGCGGATCTCAGTCATCCCAACGGTGCCGACACGGTGATCGTCGCGCGATCACACGACTTCCCCGACGCGCTCTCCGCGGCACCGCTCGCTCGGGCCCTCGAGGCGCCGGTTCTCCTCACGCGACGGGACCGGCTCCACGCGGACGTGGCCGCCGCGCTGGCCGACCTCGCTCCCACGCGCGTCGTCGTCCTCGGAGGACCAGCGGCGATGTCCGAGGACGTGGTCGACGCGATCCGGTCAGCCGTGCCGGGTGTCGTCGTGGACCGGATCCAGGGAGCAGGCCGGCACGAGACCGCGGTCGCCGTCGGGGACGAGCTCCTCGCAGCGGCGAGCCGGAGCAGCGTCAGCACGGCCGTCGTCGCGCTCGCCCGCAACTTCCCTGACGCGCTCGCCGCCGGACAGCTCGCCGCCGTCCTCGACGTCCCCCTCCTGCTGGTCGAACGCGACACCGTCCCGGCATCGACGCTCGCCGGACTCCAGGCGTTCGGTGTCGACGAGGTCATCATCGTCGGCGGGGAGGCAGCCATCGGCCGGACCGTCGACGAGCAGCTCGTCGACGAGGGCTTCTCCACACAACGCATCCACGGAGCTGACCGGTACGCCACCGCCGCAGCTGTCGCGGACGCCGTCCTCGACCTCGGCACCTTCGAGAGCACCGTCATGGTCGCGTCCGGGTCGGGATTCCCCGACGCGCTGGCCGCATCACCGGCAGCCGTCGCGCTCGACGGCTTCCTGGTCCTCACCCACCCGCGTCGCCTCCCGGACGCCACCGCCGCGATGCTCGACCGCACCGGCGGGCGGATCGTCATCGTCGGCGGACGAGCTGCGGTGACCGACGCGACCGTCGACGCGATTCTCGCCCGCGCAGCGCGCTGACCGTCACGGCGGGACTCCAGCGCCTAGCCTTCGCGGAAGCCGTCACCACGCCCTCCGAGGTCACGTCATGTTCGATCGCCTGCTTCCCGGAGTCTCGATCCCGCTCGCCGCGATCGTGCTGATCATGGCCGGGATCCGGATCTGGGCGGTCTCTGCGGACCAGCCAGCTGAGGTTGGTGTGGGCGACCTCGCCCCGTGCGCGTCGGTCACGAGCTGCGTCTCGAGCCTCAGCGCGGACGAGGAGAACCGCGTCCCACCGTTCAACTGCGCGGGCTCGCCCGCCAACGTCGCAGCCCGGATGATCGCAGGCCTGTCCGCCCTGCCGCGCACCGGCATCGTGACCGCGACCGAGACGTACGTCCACGCCGAGTCGAAGTCGCTCGTGTTCGGCTTCATCGACGACATCGAGCTCCGGACCGACCCCGAGGCAGGCGTCATCCACGTCCGGTCGGCGTCGCGCCTCGGCTCCGGCGACCTCGGCAAGAACGCGGAGCGGGTGGCCGATCTCCGGGAAGCGCTCGGCTGCGCGGACAGCTGACGAGCCACACGATCCCGTCACCGCGGTAACGATCCGGCCAGACGCGGACATGATGTCCACGAGGCGTCGATCATGATGCCCGGATCTGGAACGCCTGTGGATCTCACCTCGGAGCAGCGGCTCCGCACGTTGCATCACGACCACTCGGCGCGGATCTTCGCCTACGCGGCACGTCGCACCCAGAACGTGGCTGACGCTGCTGACGTCGTCGCCGAAACGTTCGTCGTGGCATGGCGTCGCATCGATGACGTGCCGGCCGGCGACGAAGCCGCCCCTTGGCTGTTCGGCGTGGCGCGCAACGTCCTGCGCAACCAGCACCGCGGCGAACGTCGCCGCCGTGCCCTCGATCGACGACTCGGATCCGAGCTGTCGCGTGCGGTCCCGGAAGGCGGCCCCGACGACGCCGTCGATGACGTGACGGCCGCCCTGGCCCGGCTCGACGACGACGATCGCGAGCTCCTCACGCTGCTCGCGTGGGACGGCCTCGAGCGCGCGGAGCTCGCCAACGCCTTCGGGGTGAGCCGCGCGACGCTGCGGGTGCGCCTGCACCGTGCCCGCAGGCGCCTCACCGCCGAGCTGTCGGCTTCAGCGGCGGACCTCACCGGTAACGGCCCGGCCGGCGTCGGACATGTACGAGCAACGGCGCCGACCGGACGCCACCAGGAGCACCACGATGACTGACCGACGCGACCCGGATCTGCGCGCGCTGGCCGCCGCCGACCCGATCGACGGCGACGCCGTCATGGCTGCCTGGGACCGCAGCGCCGTTGCGGCGCAGCAGCTCGAGGAGATCATCGCCATGCCCACGCTCACCCGCCCGATCCCCACCCAGCCCACGACCGCCGCCCCACGACGGCTCTCGGAGGTCACCCGACCGCGCCACCGACGGACCTGGGTCCGGACGGGCGGCCTCGTCGGTGCCACCGCCGCCCTCGGCGCCGCGTTGGCGATCCTTCCCGGCACCGCGACGACCGGCAGCCGTGCCTTCGCGGTCCGGCCGCTCGAGGGCGGTGTCGTCGTCATCGACGTGTTCTCGGACTTCCGCGACGGCGATGCGCTCGCCGCGGACCTCCGCCAGTACGGCATCGACGTCCGCATTGCGACGCAGCCCGTCTCTCCGTCGCTCGTCGGCACCGTCGTCAGCCAGTCGACCGGTTCCGGGGACGCAGGCACGCACCCGGGCGTCAGCTACGACGTCGGCGACAGCGCTCCCGGCGTGTTCACCCTCAGCATCGACCCCGCGGTGTTCCGTGGGCCGCTCCGGCTCGACGTCGGGGTCGCCGCTGCCCCCGGCGAGGCCTACGTCACCCGCAATGAGGTGTTCGACGACGGTGAGGTGCTCGGCGGGTTGCCCTGCCTGATCGGCGAGACGTTCAGCCCCGACGAGCTGGCCCCGTACGTCGAGCGGCTCGGGCTCACCACGCTCTGGGATGTCGTCACCGACGTCGCCCCGGACCCCACGGGCGCGACGTGGACGTCCGTCGCCATGGCGACCCCGCCGGTCGGACAGGTCACCTCGGCCTACGCCACCGACGACCGCACCGTGCAGGTCACCGTGCTCCCGTCGACGCTGTCCGAGCACGCGGCGCTCTTCGCGGGCTGGATCTCCACGGACGGCTGCACGGCCGAGGCTGCGGCGCGCTGGCAGTGACGGAGCACGGCTGACACACGAAGCGGGCCTCACCAGATGGTGGGGCCCGCTTCGACTTCGGTGAGGCTCAGCCGGTCAGGAGGACGCCTCGTCGGTCTTGGTCTTCTTCGCCGAGCGACGACGGGTCGCGGCGTCGAGGTGCACCTTGCGGAGGCGGACGGTTCCCGGCGTGATCTCGGCGCACTCGTCCTCACGGATGAACTCGAGCGCCTGCTCCAGCGAGATCTGGCGCGGCGGCGCGAGGCGGACGGTGTCGTCCGAGGACGACGCGCGCATGTTCGTCAGCTTCTTCGGCTTGGCGGGGTTGACGTCCATGTCCTCGGAGCGAGCGTTCTCGCCGATGATCATGCCCTCGTAGACCTCGACGCCAGGTCCGAGGAAGAGCTGTCCACGGTCCTGCAGCGTCGTCAGCGCGAACTGCGTCGTCTGACCGCTGCGGTCCGCGACGAGCGAGCCGTTCGGACGGGTCCGGAGCTCACCCTGCCACACCTCGTAGCCGTCGAAGACGTGGTGGATGATCCCGGTGCCGCGGGTCTCGGTCAGGAACTCGGTGCGGAAGCCGATCAGGCCACGCGCTGGGACGCGGAACTCCATGCGGACCCAGCCGGTGCCGTGGTTGACCATCTGCTGCATCTGGCCCTTGCGCAGGCCCAGCAGCTGGGTGACGACGCCGACGTAGTCGTCGGGGACGTCGATGGAGAGACGCTCAAAGGGCTCGTGGAGCTTGCCGTCGATCTCCTTGGTGACGACGCGCGGCTTGCCGACGGTCAGCTCGAAGCCTTCGCGACGCATGGTCTCGACGAGGATGGCGAGCTGCAGCTCACCGCGACCCTGGACCTCCCAGGTGTCGGGGCGCTCGGTCGGCAGGACGCGCAGCGACACGTTGCCGACGAGCTCGGCCTGGAGCCGCGCCTCGACCTGTCGAGCGGTGAGGAGCTTGCCCTCCTTGCCGGCGAGCGGGGACGAGTTGATCCCGATGGTCATGCCGAGCGACGGCTCGTCGACGGTGATGACCGGCAGGGCGATCGGCTTCTCGGGGTCCGCGAGGGTCTCGCCGATCGTGACCTCCGGGATGCCGGAGATCGCGACGAGATCGCCGGGGCCAGCCTCGTCCACCGCGACGCGGTCGAGGTTCTTCGTGATCAGCAGCTCGCCGATCTTGGCCTGCACGATCGTCCCGTCGGACTTGCACCAGGCGACGTTCTGACCCTTCTTCATCGTGCCGTTCTGGATGCGGCAGAGCGCGAGGCGGCCGAGGTACGGCGAGGAGTCGAGGTTGGTGACGAGCGCCTGGAGGGGGTGGCCCTCCTCGTAGGACGGCGCGGGGACGTGCGTCTGGATCACATCGAACAGGGGGTCGAGGTTCTCACCCTCCACGTCGAGGTCCATCGTCGCCGTGCCAGCCTTGGCGTTGGTGTAGACGATCGGGATGTCGATCTGGGCGTCGGTCGCGTCGAGGTCGATGAAGAGGTCGAAGACCTCGTCGACGACCTCGGCGATGCGTGCGTCCGGACGGTCGATCTTGTTGACCACGAGGATGACGGGGAGTCCCTGGGCGAGGGACTTGCGCAGCACGAAGCGCGTCTGGGGCAGCGGACCCTCGGAGGAGTCGACGAGGAGCAGCACACCGTCGACCATGGAGAGCGCGCGCTCGACCTCACCACCGAAGTCGGCGTGCCCGGGGGTGTCGACGACGTTGATCACCTGACCCTCACGAAGGACCGCGGTGTTCTTCGCGAGGATCGTGATCCCCTTCTCACGCTCGAGGTCACCGGAGTCCATCACCCGGTCGTTGACGTCCTGGTTGGCGCGGAACGCGCCGGACTGCCACAACATGGCGTCGACCAGGGTGGTCTTGCCATGGTCGACGTGGGCGATCACG
Organism: uncultured Nitriliruptoria bacterium; assembly: GCA_965364735.1. Taxonomy (GTDB): domain Bacteria; phylum Actinomycetota; class Nitriliruptoria; order Nitriliruptorales; family Nitriliruptoraceae; genus CBDTYW01. The sequence continues at coordinate 3,589 of CBDTYW010000133.1, read as the reverse complement.
CCGATGTTGCGCAGGTCGTCTCGGGTTGCCACTGACACTTCTTCGTTCGGGGGAGGCTCCGGACGGTAGCCGCCCGCCTGCTGCACACTGACCATCGCATCCCCTTCGACAGGCCAGGACCAGACTTCGTGACCGCCCCCATCGCAGCCGGCAGGACCGGCGGACTCCAGTTCCAGCTCCTCGGCGTTCCGGTGACCATCCACTGGACCTTCTTGCTGATCATCGGCCTGTTCGGGCTCGATCTGGGCGGTCCCGCCCGGATCGTGGTCTGGATCGCCATCGCCACCGCGGCCGTGATGCTGCACGAGTTCGGTCACGCGATCGTCGGGCGGCGCGCCGGGTTGACACCTCGTATCGACCTCGCCGGGATGGGCGGGTTGACCTCGTGGGACCGCCACGACCATGCGGACCGCGCACGGGGCCGGGGATGGAGCATCGCGATCTCGCTCGCCGGCCCCGGCTTCGGGTTCGTCGGCGGCTTCCTCGTCCTGCTCATGACCGACACCACATGCTGCTGGGTGAGCACCTCCGGGACCCTCTTCGAGTTCGCGCTCAGCGTGTGGGTCTTCGCGTGCTTCGCATGGGGCGTGCTCAACCTGATGCCGATCATGCCGCTGGACGGTGGGCAGGCCCTGCGTGAGCTGCTGCCCGGCAGCCCGGTCGAGCGCTACCAGCGCGCGGCGATCATCGGCGTCGCGGTCGCGGGTCTCGGGGCCGCGTGGGCGTTGGTCAACAACCAGACCTACCTCGCGCTTCTCTCCGGCTACTTCGCCTACACGAACTTCACGATCTTCCAGCAGACCCGCAGGCAGCCAGCCGCCGTTGCCGGGAGCACCGTCGCCCCTGCGGACGGACCCGTGGCCCCCGTCTCCGGCGCCTCGGCGACCCTCGGCACGCTGGCGCGAGAGGGCCGTCACGAGGAAGCGTGGCTGTTCGTCATCGACCCGCGTCGGACCGACCCGCTTCCTCCCGAGCACATCGCCTGGGCTGCCCATCAGGCCATCACCCATGTCCCCGCGCGACGGTCCGTCTCCCCCGGCGTCCTCCGGACCTGGCAGGGGCGCTGGGACGACGACGGGGACGGTGCGTCGGTGCTCGCCCTGCTGCTGGCCTTCTCGAACCGTCACGCGGACGCGCTCGCGCTGGCTGAGCAGGTCCAGCTCTCACCCGAGATCCTCGAGGCGACGCAGGTCGCGATCCACGCCGACGGTGATCACGAGCTCGCGGCGAGGTTCGGCGTCAAGGCGCTGCAGGCGCTCGGCGGTCGCGCGCCCACCCCGGCTTCGGTCCGGGTGGCACCGGTCCTCTCGTACAACACCGCATGCTCGTTGGCGCGCGTCGGCCGCGACGCGGACGCGCTCGAAGCACTCACCCACGCACGTCGGCTCGGGTTCTCGGACCTCCAGAGCCTGCGAGAGGACCCGGACCTCGCCACGCTGCGAACGCATCCGGGCTGGACCAGCGCCAGCGGCCTCTGATCACGGTCGCGCGGATAGGTTCGCCGCATCGATCCTCCCCCGCATCGAGACACCGTGACGACGATCGCCCTTCCCGACTACGACCTGCGCACGCACACGCTCGACAACGGGCTTCGCGTCGTCATCAACCAGGACACGACGACGCCGATCGTTGCGGTGAACCTCTGGTACGACGTCGGATGTCGCGACGAGCAGGAGGGCCAGACCGGGTTCGCGCACCTGTTCGAGCACCTCATGTTCGAGGGCTCGACCAACGTGAAGGCCGGTGAGCACTTCTCGCTCCTCCAGAGCACCGGAGCGACGCTCAACGCCACGACGTCGTTCGATCGGACGAACTACTACGAGACGGTTCCCAGCCACCAGCTCGACCTCGCCCTCTGGCTCGAGGCCGACCGGATGGCGGAGCTCGCGCTGACCCAGGAGGTCCTCGACAACCAGCGCGACGTCGTCAAGGAAGAGAAGCGTCAGCGCTACGACAACCCACCTGCCGGGACGCGATGGCTGATCCGTCAGCGCCTCATGTTCCCGAAGGGCCACCACTACCACCACACGGCGATCGGCTCGATGGCGGATCTCGATGCGGCGTCGCTGAGCGACGCCCTCGAGTTCCACGCCCGCTGGTACGGGCCGGACAACGCCGTCATCTCGATCGTCGGCGACGTCGACCCCGCTGACGCGCTCGCCCGCGTGGAGCACTTCTTCGGCGGCATCGCCTCGGTGGGCGAGCCACCCCGACCCGAACGCACGACGATCCCGATGCAGATGGAGGCGCCGGCCCGTCGCGAAGTCCACGACCGCGTCTCGGCACCCAGGGTCCTGCTCGGCTGGCGCGTCCCGCCAGCCGGCACGACGGACATGGACGCGCTCGGGATGGCCACCACCATCCTCGGGTACGGGCGCGGTTCCTTGCTCTACCGCGACCTGGTCGTCGACCGACAGCTCGCCCAGCCCTCCATGAGCTACATCGGCGTGTCGCCCCTGGTCGTGGAGATCGCGACCGTGACCGCGGAGCTCCAGGTCCGAGACGGGATCGACCCCGTGGACGTCGAGGCGCAGGTCATGTCCACGATCCACCGGCTCGCGACGGACGGGCCGAGCGCCGAGGATCTCGCCCGAGCCCGAGCGCTCACCGCCGCGTACGAGCTCGCGCAGCTCTCGGACGTGACCACGCGTGCTGACATGTTCTCGCGCGCCGCCACCCAGCTCGGTGACGCACATGCCGCGCTGGAAGAACTGCCCCGGGCGCTGGCCGTGACCGCCGAGGAGGTCCGCGAGGCGACCGCGCGCTGGCTCGACACCCCGAACCGGCTCACGCTGACGTTCCTGCCCGGCGAGCCGGAAGCGGTCCGGCTCGCGGACGAGCTCGCAGGCGACGCCCCGACGACCTCCGAGGTGACGGCATGACCGACCCGTCCGCACGTCGCTCGGGGCTCGTCACCGAACGCCCCGTCGCCGGCCCGCTTCGTCCGTTCAGCTTCCCAGACTTCTCGAGGTCCGCCGCACACGGCGGCAACCTGGTCGTGTGCGACCTCCCCGGCCGACCGATGGTCCGCGTCGACCTCCTCGTCGAGGCGGGCCCGGCCGACGAGGACGAGGGCCGTGAGGGCACGGCCGGTGCGCTGCTCAGCGCGATGGCGCGCGGGGCGCAGGGACGGACCGCCTCGGAGTTCGCGTTCGCGACCGAGCTCCTCGGCGGCGTCTGGTCGTCCGGGGTGGAGTGGGAGGCGTTGCGCCTCAGCCTCTCCGTTCCGACCGCGTTCGTCCCGCAGGCCGCTGAGCTCCTTGCGGGCGTCGCCCGCGAGCCCACGCTTGACGACGGCGACATCGCGAAGGTCCTCGCGGAGCGTCGCGACGCACGCAAGCAGGACGCGACGTCGCCCGACGCCCGCGCCGAGCGGGCTGCCCGCGAGGATCTGCACACGTCCGGTCGATTCCGGACGACCGCGGCCGGGACGATCGAGTCCGTCGAAGCGACCACGCCGGCCGACGTCCGAGCCTTCCACGCAGCGCGCTTCACGCCGGGAGCATCAACGCTGTACCTGGCCGGTGACCTGACCGGCGTCGACGTCGATGCGGTCGCTGCCAGCGTGTTCGGCGGCTGGGATGGGGAG
>CBDTYW010000132.1:0-10151 GCA_965364735.1 uncultured Nitriliruptoria bacterium | reverse complement strand
GTCGGCCGCTACCTCAAGGAGCGCAAGCCGCAGGTCCAGATCGTCGGTGCGGACCCGGAGGGCAGCCTCTACTCCGGTGACACCGTCCGGCCGTACCTCGTCGAGGGCATCGGTGAGGACTTCTGGCCGCCGACCTTCGACCCCACGATCGTTGACCGCTGGGAGCGGGTGTCTGACCGTGAGTCCTTCGACATGGCTCGTCGCTGCGGCCGCGAGGAAGGGATCCTCGTCGGCGGCTCGTGCGGTTCAGCGATCGTCGCAGCGATGCGGACCGCCGCGGACTTCGACGACCCCGACGCCACGATCGTCGTGCTGCTGCCCGACTCCGGGCGTGGCTACCTGTCGAAGTTCCTCGACGACAACTGGATGATCGAGCACGGCATGGCCGAGCGCCCCGGCGGGAAGTCCACCGTCGGTGACGTCCTCGGGCTCAAGCGTGGCGATCTGCCCAACGTCGTCCACTGCCACCCCGACGAGACCGTCGCCTCCGCGATCGAGCTCCTCCGCGAGTACGGGGTCTCGCAGATGCCGGTGGTGGCCAAGGGCGACGCCCCCGCGATCGGGGCGATCATGGGCTCGATCAGGGAGAACAGCCTCCTCGACGTCGCGCTCAAGGACCCGTCGTCGATGCAGAAGCGCGTCGCCGAGGTCATGCAGCCCCCGCTCCCCGTCGCCGGGATCACCGAGTCGATCGACGGGGTCTTCAACGTTCTCGCAGCCGGAAATCCCGCCGTCATCGTCGTCCAGGACGGCCGCCCGATGGGCGTGCTGACCCGCGCGGACCTCCTCACCTTCCTCACCACGCGGCGCTGACCGCACCTCCCCCTCCCCTCAGGAGCACCATCGTGTCCACATCAACCGACGGCTTCGGCACCCGCGCGATCCACGCCGGCCAGGACCCCGAGCCCCGCACCGGCGCCGTTGCGGTGCCCGTCTTCCAGACCTCCACCTACGTGCAGGAAGCTCCGGGCAAGCACTCCGGCTATGAGTACGCCCGGACCGGCAACCCGACGCGTGACGCGCTCCAGACCTGCCTCGCGAGCCTCGAGGGTGCCGACGCTGGCGTCTGCTTCGCATCCGGGCTGAGCGCCGAGGACGCCGTGCTGCGGCTGCTGCCCCCGCGATCACGCGTGGTGATCGCCAACGACGTGTACGGCGGGACCTGGCGGCTGCTCGACAAGGTCCACGCCCCGATGGGGATGGACGTGGTCGCCGTCGACATGACCGACCTCGACGCCGTCGACGCCGCCATCTCGGCACCCGGCGGCGAGGGCGGATTCCTCTGGGTCGAGACACCCTCGAACCCGCTGCTCAAGATCACCGACCTCACGGCGCTGGCCGACATCGCCCACAACGCGAACGCCCGCCTGGTCGCGGACAACACCTTCGCGACCCCGTACCTCCAGCAGCCGCTCTCCCTGGGCGCGGACCTCGTCGTGCACTCCACGACCAAGTACATCGGCGGGCACTCCGACGTCGTCGGCGGCGCCGTCTGCACTGACGAAGAGACCGCCGAGCAGCTCCGCTGGCTGCAGAACGCCGTCGGCGCCGTCCCGGGCCCGTGGGACGCCTGGCTGACGCTCCGCGGGGTGAAGACCCTGCACGTGCGGATGGACCGGCACTGCGAGAACGCTCACGCGCTCGCCACGTGGCTCGAGGGGCATGAGCAGGTCGTGGAGGTCATGTACCCGGGGCTGTCGAGCCATCCCGGCCACGACCTCGCTGCCCGACAGATGTCCGGCTTCGGCGGGATGATCTCGATCCGGGTCGCCGGTGGCCGTGAGGCGGCGGAGCGGATGCTCCAGCGCACCAAGCACTTCTTCCTGGCCGAGTCGCTCGGTGGGGTCGAGAGCCTGATCGAGCACCCCGGAATCATGACGCACGCGTCGGTCGCAGGAACCGCCTTGGAGGTCCCGGACGACCTCGTCCGGCTGTCCGTGGGCATCGAAGACCTCACCGATCTGCAGGCGGACCTCGATCGCGCGCTGAGCGCCTGAGACCCCACGCTGGCCGCCCGTCGACGATCCGCGAGCGCACGGCCACGCATCGTCACCGACGCGCTCACATCGCGCGACATGATGTGACGCGCACCAGAGGGCGCGTCCGAACGGCCGGCCGCTGCTCGCGCAACGCTCGCAGTTGTTCGCGATACGCCGCGAAATGCCCGGTTTGGAGATTCCTTCACCGATCAGGTAGGCGCTGACAGGCGCTCACGCAGAATTTCTGCGAGATTCTGCAAGCAACGCTTGTCAGCATCCGCCATCGCGGTTACGTTGTCCACGGCGCTTGAGAAAGCGTTCACAAGCGGTCAGGTACCGCCCCTCCGTGTATCTGAGTGCCCGACGGCACCACCGCTCCCCCTCGAACGATCGAGACTTCCATGATGGACTGGCGTAGTCGCTCTGCCTGCAAGGACGAAGACCCCGAGCTCTTCTTCCCCATCGGGACCACCGGCCCTGCCGTGGACCAGATGAACGCGGCCAAGGTCGTGTGCGGCCGATGTGTCGTCCGGGAAGAGTGCCTCGACTTCGCCCTCACCAGCAACCAGGACGCTGGCGTGTGGGGCGGGATGACCGAGGACGAGCGGCGTACGCTGCGTCGTGCCCGTCAGCGTCGCCGTCGGATCGCTTCCTGACTGCTGCCGATCGCGGGCATCCCTGATCCCGCGACGTCGGACGAGACATCATGGCCCGCTCCGGTCTGACCGAGCCCAAGACCCGCCTGACGGGGCGCCCCGGTGCCCTCGACGCTGCGCGTCAGGCGGAGGTCTGGACGCCCGGGATCCGGCTGCCACGCGAGCCACGGCTGGCATCGCCGCGCCGCCGGCTCTGGATCGTGCTCAGCTTGATCCTGCTCATCGTCATCGTGACCGTGGGCGGCTGGAGGCTCGCCAACATCAACTCGTCCTTCGACCCGTCGGTCGACCTCGATCAGGTCGACCTCGATCAGGTCGACCCGGCAGCGAACGACGCCTGAGCAGCCCGACCGTCAGCGCGGCAGCGGAACCACGGCGCGTCCAACGGTCCCGGGTCCGCCCTCGACGCGCTGGACCGTCAGCTCTCCGTTGAGCTCGCTGGCCACGAGGGTCGCCGCGATCTGCAGCCCGAGGTTCGCGTCGCGTCCCGCGTCCCATCCCTCCGGCACACCGACGCCGTCATCGCCGACCTCGAGCTCGAGCGACGCCGCGTGGCGCGTCAGCCGAACCTCGATGGTGCCACCCGGGTGTCCGCTCGGGAACGCGTGCTCGACGCCGTTCTGCACGAGCTCGCTCAGCACGAGCGCGAGCGGCGTTGCGACCTCGGCGGGCAGCTCGCCGGCCGTGCCGACCAGCGACATGTGCACCGGGGTGGACGGGTCCGTGAGGCCGGTCGCCAGCATCTCGACGAGCCGCTGTGCGACCTTGTCGAACGAGACGCGCTGCCCGGAGTCCTGTGACAGCGTCTCGTGGACGAGCGCAATCGACGAGATCCGTCGAACGGACTCCGCCAGGGCGGAGCGCGCCTCATCACCCTGGAGCCGACGGGACTGCAGCCGCAGCAGCGACGCCACCGTCTGCAGGTTGTTCTTGACGCGGTGGTGGATCTCGCGGATCGTCGCGTCCTTGTAGAGCAGCAGACGCTCGTGACGTCGCAGCTCGGTGACCTCACGGACGAGCATCAGCGCGCCGAGGACCTCGTGGCCACGCGTCAGCGGGATCATGCGGCGCAGGACGACGGCCCCACGCGCCTCGACCTCGCTCTCGAGCGGCTCCCCGTCGGCCAGGGCCTCGCCGACCGCGACGTCGTCGAGGTCGAAGTCGTGGAGGTTGTTGCCGATGATGTTGTCGACGACGCCGAGCCGTCGGTACGCGCTGATCGCGTTCGGCGAGGCGTAGGCCACGCGACCGTCCGGCTCGACGCGCATCAGGCCGTCTCCGACGCGCGGCGCGAGCTCGCGCTCCGGCTCCTCCCCCGGCACCGGGAAGCTGCCTTCGGCGAGCATCGCGGCGAGCTCGTTCGCCGACTTGAGGTAGGCCAGCTCCAGCTGGGACGGGGCACGGACCACCGCGAGGTTCGCCTCGCGCGAGACCACGCCGACGACCTCGTCGTTGAAGCGGACGGGGATGGCCTCCTCACGGACCGGGACCCCGGTCGACCAGTCCGGGTCACCGTCACGGATGATCCGACCCTCGCGGAACGCGCGGGCGACGACCGGGCGCTCGGCGGGCGTGAAGCGCGTCCCGACAAGGTCCTCGTGGTAGAGGGTCTGCGCGGTGTAGGGGCGCATCTGCGCGACGACGACGACATCGCCGTCAGCCGTTCGGCAGGTCAACAGCAGGTCAGCGAAGGAGAGGTCAGCGAGGATCTGCCAGTCCGACACGACGGCCTGGAGATGCTCGGCGCCCGCCGGGCCGACGAGGCCCAGATCCGCGACCAGCTCCTCGAGGGAGCTCACGACATCCGCTCCAGCAGCTTCTTCAGATGCTGGACCGGGATGGCCTCGCGGATGTGCTCGAACGCCCGCTGCTCGACCTGCTTGGCCTCGTGCATGGAGAGCCCGAGCTCACGCGCGGTGTCGGTCAGGTTGTGCGGATGCCCGTCGACCAGGCCCATCCGGAACTCGAGCACCTTCCGCTGGGTCGCCGGCAGGCGAGCCAGGACCTTCGCGAGCGGACCCGCGAGCGTCTCGACCTCGTTCAGCGGCTCGCCCCGACGCTGACCGCCCTGCTTGCCGCCACCGGGCTTGCCGCGTGACTGCTGGCCACCCGACGTGCCGCCCTTGCCAGAACGCGGCGCGCCCACACGCTGGTCGCGGCGGCCGTCGGAGGGCTTCGAGGTGTTCATGGGCCGGAGCGTAGCCTCAGCCGCCCCTCCGGCCCTTCTCGCCACAACCTGCCGATCTCGAGACAGCGGAGCGGGGACCAGACACCATGGCAGGCACGGGCCGGAGGCGTGACGCGTCGTCGCCCGAGCCGAGCTGACCCCGCAGGGCAGGAGCCCACATGACCGCCAAGTCCGCCGAGAGCGTCGACGAACCCGCCAGCGGCGTGGACGTGCTCGTTCCGCCCAAGGACGTCGACCTGCACCACCCCGCACAGCGGCTGACGGTCGAGCACGCGCTCAAGGCGATCCCGGGGGTCATCGCGGCACGCATCGTCCCGGGGTTCGAGCGGCCCGTCGACGAGCTCCACGTCCTCACGACGATGGAGAAGGGCCCCAAGCAGACCGTGCGCGACGTCGTGTCCATGATGATGGCGCGCTACTCGGTCTCGCTGGATCACCGGGTGATCAGCGTCGTGCGCCTCAACGAGGACGACGCCGGCATCGGGGAACGCCGCGTGCGCATCGGCACGGTCAGCACCGAGCAGGAAGCGCTGCGCTGCGCCGTCAAGGTTGCGATCGTCGACGGCGACGACATCTTCCAGGGCGAGGACGACGGCCCGGCAAGCATGCAGGGGCGGCGTCGCGCCGCCGCCCGCGCCACGCTGAAGGCCGTCCTGCCGCTCCTCGGCGACGACCGCGTCGCCGAGATCGAGGGCATCGACGTCCTCGAGGTCCGCGGGCACATGGTCGCGATGTCGTTCGTGCACGTGAACTCGAGCAGCGGTGACACCACCGTCTGCGGCAGCGCGATGGTCCGAGGCGACGAGCTCGACTCGATCGCCCGCTCGGTCCTCGACGCCGTGAACCGCATGATCCACACCGCCCGGTGACCTGTCCGGATCACTCCTCGACGAGGATCCCTGAGACCCGCAGGTCCTCGATGAGGTGCTGCGGGTTCGAGTTCATGATGATCGCGAGCGCCCGCAGGTCCTCCCCACGGATCGACAGCAGCTGGCGGTTGTAGTCGCCGCGCTGCAGCTGGATGGCCTCGCAGTACCGCCGGAGTCCGTCGAGCCGCTCGTCGTGGATCGGCAGCTTGGTGAGGTCGATCACGATGCCGGCGCTGCGCTCGAGCGGACGGGGGCTGTCGTCGGCCGGGAGGACATCGCCGGGGGCGATGCCGTAGAACTCGGCGAGCTCGCACAGCCGCGACGCGGTGATGTTGCGGTCACCACGCTCGTACGAGCCGACGACGGCGGCCTTCCAGAGCCCGTCCGAGGTGCGCTCGACGTCCTGGAGGGAGAGCCCTTGCTGGACACGGATGCGACGGAGGCGTGCGCCGACCTCTTCCGAGTACGTCACGTCAGCCCTCCGCGGTTCACGCTGTTGTCCGGACAGCGACGGCCATGGTAACGGAACGTGACGTTGGGCGGACGCTATCCGCGTCCACCCGACATCACAGCGTTACTTCGGGCACTCAACGCACGGGATCGGGGCGGTTCACCTCGCCTCGGCGGTCACTGCTGCTCCGCGGCCCAACGCAGCGTGGCCGCGAGGCCCTCCTGCAACGTCGTCCACGGCTTCCACCCCAGCTCTCGCCCCGCGAGCCGGGCATCGAGGCAGGAGTGGCGGACATCACCCTCGCGCTCGTCGTCGTGGACGGGTGCGTGGACGTAGCCGGTCCCCGCCGCGAGCGCCCGGTAGAGGGTCGCGATCGAGGTTCGCTCGGACGTCCCGATGTGGCAGGTCATCCCGTCACCACGGTGCAGGGCCAGCGAGAACGCGTGGACCACGTCGTCGACGTAGACGAAGTCGCGCGTCTGCTCCCCGTCGCCGTGGATCTTGCACGGCCGACCGACCAGCATCCGGTCGATGAAGTTCGTCACCACACCGAACCCGTCGCTGGCCTGCTGGCGCGGCCCGTAGACGTTGGCCAGAGCCAGCGAGGTCCACGCGATCCCGTGGAGGCTCGCGTAGGTTCGGAGGTACTCCTCACCGCTACGCTTCGCGGCGGCGTTCGGGGACCGTGACGGAGCCGGGTAGCCCTCCTCGAGCGGGAGGTCCTCGGCGTGAGCGTCGTCGACGCCCGGCCCAGACGTCGCGTAGACGACCTTGCGGACGCCATGAGCCCGCGCAGCCTCCAGGACCTCGATCGTGCCGATCACGTTGGTCATCGCGTCGGTGACCGGGTCGATGACCGAGCGGCGCACGTCGACGCGGGCCGCCAGGTGGACGATCACCTCGGGTCTGGCCTTCTCGACGACCCGGCCGAAGCCGCCGCCGGTCAGGTCGAGGCGATGGAAGTCGAAGGCTCCGCCCCGATCGCGGGCAGCTGCCAGGTTCTTGAGGCGTCCCGTCGACAGGTCGTCGACAGCCACGACGCGGTGATCGTCGTCGAGCAGTCGGTCAACGAGGTTGGACCCGATGAACCCGGCTCCACCGGTCACGAGCACGGTGCTGTTGGACGACACGACGGACCTCGTTGGCTTCGATGACGCGCAGCGCGTCAACGTGGCCCGAGCCTACGTCAGGTCCCCGGTCAGCTTGCGGTGGCAGCACCGTCAGCGAGACGGATCCGGATGCGCTCGATCAGGGCCTCAGGGGCTCGGTCGGCACACTCCCTGCGGACGATCGCCCGGAGCTGCTCCTCGAAGGAGGCCCGGTCGCCGCAGGGGTAGCACGCCGAGAGATGATCGCGGATCTCGCCGAGACGGGTCTCTGGGACTTCGCCGTCGAGGTACTCCTGGAGCTTGTCGAGCGCCTCTTGGCAGTCCCCGGGCTCCGCGCAGTCCCCGCTCATCGCTTGTCCTCGTCGTCCGAGATGAGCCCGCGTTCGCGGGCATACCCAGCCAACGCGAGCTGGAGCGCTTTCCTTCCCCGGTGCAGCCGCGACATCACGGTGCCGATCGGGGTCCCCATGATCTCGGCGATCTCCTTGTAGGCGAAGCCCTCGACATCAGCCAGGTAGACGGCCATGCGGAAGGTCTCCGGGAGGTCGGCCATCGCCTGCTTGACCTCATCCGCGGTGATCGCGTTGAGGACCTCGAACTCGGCCGACTTACCGGCGCTCGACTGCCCCCGGCTCGCGGCGTCGTAGAACGAGAAGTCGTCGATCTGCTCTTGGAGCGACTCCTGCGGACGCCGCTGCTTCTTGCGGTACTGGTTGATGTAGGTGTTGTGGAGGATCCGGTAGAGCCACGCCTTCAGGTTCGTGCCCTGCTGGTACTGGTGGAACTTGTCGAAAGCCTTCGCGACGGCCTCCTGCACAAGGTCCTCGGCGTCGGCCGGGTTGCGCGTGTACCGAAGCGCTGCCGAGTACAGCCGGTCGATCTCCGGAAGGACCTGCTCCCCGAACAGCCGGTTGCGGTCGGTGTCGGACAGCTCCTGCCGCTGGATCGAGCCGTCCGCCTGGACGCCGTCGATGATCTCGGGGCGCTCGTCTTCGCTCAGCGCGACGGCCGGCGAGGTGCCAGATCCCTGTGCCACGACCACCCCGTCATTGGTTCGCGTCGCCAACGACAACACGTCGGGCGAGCCTACCGGCCACCTCCGTCAGGCCGATCCCTGATGCGTCCACGCAGCGCAGGTTGTCCACAGCGTCAGGGTCGCCGGATCGCAGACTCCGCGGGTGTGTGCAACACTGTCAGAGTTTAAAGAACACTGCTTGACAGGATGTAACAATCATCTACGAGACCTCGCAACCTGTCGTGCCCGCGGCACAGTCCGCCCCCGCCCGCGGGCACGACAACCCCCTGCCCCCCGAGAGCTTCGCCTTCGAGGAGGAGGACAGCCCGCGGAGGGCCGGCACGTCCCGCCGCGGTCCCGGGTTCTGGCTCGCGGTCGCGGCGCCGTGGGGCGTCGTCGGCGTACTGGCCCTCCGCGGCGTCGCGACGGCGCCGGCCCCCGCCCCGTCGACGGAGGAGACCGAGGTGATCGCCACCGCCCCGGCTGCTGCTTCTCCGCGCCTCTCCGGACCTGACTCCCTCGAGGCCCTGTCGTCAGCGCCTGCCGGTCCCACCACCGCCGCCGCGCTCGACGCGCCCACCGCGCTCGCCATCCTGGCGGCGCGTGCCTGGGTCAGCGAGCGCTCCTTCGACGACGACGCGCCGCGGTGGGCGGACCACCTCGTCATCGAGGCCATCGATCACCCCGCACCGGATCACCTGGTCGTCCGTGTGCTCGTCTTGACCGTCGCGCACGACGGCGACGGATGGATGACCGCGCCCCCGCTCCGCGTCGCGGTGCCCGTGCGTCTCGACGGCCCCGCCCCCCGGATCGCCGGCGACCCCTGGCCCCTGCCGGTCGACGACGTCGACCTCAGCCCGCTCCCGCCGCGGATGGTTCGCCCCGTCGACGAGGACGACCACGTCGAGATCGCCCGGACGTTGGAGGACGCCGGCTTCGCCGACCTCGTCGTCCACGCCATCCACGAGACCGACGGCTGGCCCGTCGTCGCGACCGTCTCGGCCAGAGCCGGGGAGGCCGTCCTCGACCACCAGGACGTCTGGCTGCGCCGCCATCTCGGGGGCTGGGCGGTCGCCTCGACGGTCGCCCGATGACGCCGCGCAACCCGATCAGCGCCACCCACCTGAGCGTCGTCCCGCCTGTCGTCAGGCGACGCCCCGGAACCGACCGCCCCGTGCGACCAGCCAAGGTCTGGCCCGGCGTCCGGCAACGAACCGCATGGGAGGCCGGCCGAGACGTCACCCGGGCGTGGCTCGACCTCGAGGAAGGCCGACGCGGAGTCCCCCAGATCGTCGACATGGTCGTCCTCGAGCTGCGCTACCCGCTCCGGGCCCTGCCCGTCTCCATGCTCGGGCACCCCGACCAGCACCCCTGCCAACCGTCACGCGTGGTACGGACCCGTGTGGTTGGCAGGCACCCGGACCGCATCGACGTGGTCTCGGTGGTGGCACGAGCACGCCGCGACGGGGTCATCGCGTTCGCCCTGCGTCCGAGCGACTGGCTCGTGACCGAGCTCGTCGTGCCGAACCACCTGGACCTGCGACCCCCACCGCCGGAGCGGCAGATGATCAGCTGGGCGCACCGTGGCACTTCTTGAACTTCTTCTCGCTGCCACAGGGGCACGGGTCGTTGCGTCCCACGCCGGCGTACGGGTCATCGCTCTTGTTGTAGGTGACGCCAGCGGCGACCTGACGGACGGTCGTGCCGTCCGAGCGCTCGACCGCGCCGTCAGCACGGACCCCGTCTGACCGCGTCGCCTGGACCCCGTAGCTGGCGCTGCCACCCGCAGAGGACGAGGAGTACGACAGCTTCGTCGGCTGCGGCGGCGGGGCGATCCCGACGTCGGGACGCTCCTTCCCCGCATCGGCGGCGGGGGCGGGCGCG
>CBDTYW010000131.1:0-10167 GCA_965364735.1 uncultured Nitriliruptoria bacterium | reverse complement strand
TTCCGCGTCGTCGCGAGCGCCGGTGCGGCCGGCGACGCCGCGATCATCGAGCTGCCGGTCTGGACGCCGGCCACGACCGAGGCGTTCGCGACCTACGGGACGATCGACGCCGACGGCGCGGTGATCCAGTCCATGGCCGCACCCGAGGACGTCGTCGCGCAGTTCGGTGGGCTCGAGATCACGACCTCGTCGACGGCCGTCCAGGCGCTGACCGACGCGGTGATCTCGATCAACAGCCACCCGTACGAGAGCGCTGACGGGCTCGCCTCGCAGATCCTCGCGATCTCCGCGCTGCGTGACGTCCTCGGGGCGTTCGACGCCGAGGGGCTGCCGTCCAAGGCGGTCCTCGACGCCGAGATCCGCGAGTCCATCGCCGACCTCGCGCGGCTCCAGGACGGCACGGGCGGGTTCATCCAGTGGGCGGGATCTCGTCGGCCGTACGTCTGGCCGTGGGCGAGCCTGCACGCCACCCACGCGCTCGTCGTCGCCAAGGACGCCGGCCACGTGGTGCCCGCGAACACCCTCAGCCAGGCGCTCCAGTACGCCCGCGACGTCGAGCAGCACCTCGACCCAGAGATGTCGCAGCAGGCCAAGGACGTCCACAGCGCCTACGCGCTGCACATCCGCGCGCTCGCAGGGACGCGCGACCAGGTGAAGGCCGACGCGCTGTACGGCCGGGCCCGAACTGATCTCGGCCTGGACGCGCTGGCGTGGCTCTGGCCGATCGTCGGCACGGGCAACGCCACGACCATCGGGCGGACGATCGCGAACCGCGCCACCGAGACCGCCGACTCGGCGACGTTCGTGACCGGGTTCGACGAGGGCTCCGCGCACCTCGTGCTCGCGTCGGACCGTCGCACCGACGGCATCGTCCTCGACGCGCTCATCACGAAGGACCCGAGCTCCGACCTGGTCGCGAAGACCGTCAACGGGCTGCTCGGGCACCGGGTCCGCGGCAAGTGGGGGACCCTGCAGGAGAACACGTTCATCCTGCTGGCGCTCGACAACTACTTCGACACGTTCGAGTCCGCGACGCCGGACTTCGCCGCACGGTTCTGGCTGGGCGATGACTACGCGGGCGAGCACCGCTTCTCCGGTCGCTCGACCGGCCAGCAGCGCGTCTCCGTGCCGATGGCCGACGTCCTCGACAACGATGACGGTGCGCTGATCCTGCAGAAGCGGGGAGCGGGGCGCCTGTACTACCGGCTCGGTCTGAGCTACGCCCCCGCGGACCTCGACCTCGATCCACTCGAGCGTGGCTTCGACGTCGCCCGCATCTACGAGGCGATCGAGCAGGACACCGACGTCACGCTGGGTGCCGACGGCACGTGGACCGTCCGGGCTGGCGCGCTGGTCCGCGTCACGGTGACGATGGTCGCTGACGCGCGGCGCAACCAGGTCGCGCTCGTCGATCCGTTGCCCGCCGGCTTCGAGCCGCTGAACCCGGCGCTGGCGAACAGCGCGACCGCGCCGCCCGTCGAGCAGGAGGTCGAAGGCGTCGAAGGCGTCGACGGCGTCGCGGCGTCGCCGCGGATCGGTCCCGGACGCTGGCCCTGGTGGGGAGCGTGGTACGACGCCGACAACCTCCGCGACGACCGCGCCGAGGTGTTCTCGGCGCAGGTCGGGGCGGGGACGTGGGAGTACTCCTACGTGGCTCGTGCGACCACGCCGGGCAGCTTCGTCGTTCCGCCGGCGAAGGCTGAGGAGATCCACAGCCCCGACGTCTTCGGTCGGTCGGGCTCGGACCGGGTCGTGGTGCGCTGAGAACTAAACAGTGATAACTTCACAGCGGAAGGTTCGTCGCTCAGCTCACCATGTCCTCAGGCAGACCATGCGTACCCCGCTCTCCGTCCGGTTCCCGGCGGCCATCGTCATCGTTGCCTTCATCGCGATGCTGGTCGCTGGCGCGATCGGTGGCGACGTCGAGAAGTCGCTGTCCTCCGGTGGGTTCGAGGATCCGGGCGCCGAGTCTGCGGTCGCCTCGCAGGTCATGGCCGACGAGTTCGGCAACGGCCGCCCCGACCTCGTCGTCCTGGTCTCATCGCTGGACAGAAGCCGGATCAGCGAGGGCGCCGCAGCGGAGGCAGGCAAGGCGCTCGCCGCCGAGCTTGCCGCCCGCGACGACGTCTTCAGCGTCGCCGACTACTGGTCGCTCGGCACCCCGCCGCCGCTCGCCTCGGAGGACGGCACCCGTGCGTTGATGCTCGTGCGACTCGCGGGTGGCGAGTCCGAGCGGCTCGAGATCGCCGCCTCCCTCTCCCATGATCTGGCGGGGGAGCGTGGGCCGATCAGGATCGGCTTCGGCGGCGAGTCCGCGGTGTTCAGCGAGGCGAACGAGATCATCGAGGCGGACCTGGTCCGCGCCGAGCTGCTCGCCTTCCCGATCACGCTGATCCTCCTGATCCTGATCTTCGGCTCGGTCGTCTCGGCGCTGTTGCCGCTGGGGATCGGTGGGCTCTCGATCATCGGGACCTTCTTCGTCCTCGAGGTCGTCGCCGGGTTCACCGAGGTGTCGATCTTCGCGCTCAACTTCACGACCGCGCTCGGCCTCGGGCTCGGCATCGACTACGCGCTGCTCGTGGTGAACCGTTACCGCGAGGAGCTCGCCGACGGACATGACACGCGGACCGCGGTCACCCGGACCGTCCGCACCGCGGGCCGCACCGTCATCTTCAGCGCGCTGACGGTGGCCTCGTCGCTCGCCGCGCTGCTCGTCTTCCAGTTCGCCTTCCTCCGGTCCTTCGCGTACGCCGGGATCGCGGTCGTGGCGCTGGCCGCGACCGGAGCCGTGCTCGTCCTGCCGGCTGCGCTGATGCTGCTCGGCCACCGTGTCAACGCGCTGCAGATCAGGGAGCCCAAGGTCGCTCGCGCGGGCGATGACGGGATGTGGCACAAGATCGCGATGTTCGTGATGCGTCGTCCCGTCCCGATCGCGACCGTCTCGATCCTGTTCCTGCTCGCGCTCGCGCTGCCGTTCCGCAACGTCAACCTCGGCTTCCCGGACGACCGCGTCCTGCCGCCGAGCGCCGAGTCGCGGATCGTCGGGGACATCCTTCGCGACGAGTTCAGCTCCCAGGAGCAGGGCGCGTTGACCGTCGTCCTGCGGGGTGTCGACGCTGCTCTCCAGCCCGCGGAGCTCGACGCCTACGCCGCTGAGCTCAGCCGCGCAGACGGGGCAGGTCGCGTGGAGTCACCGACCGGCTTCTACGTCAACGGCGTGCTGGCCTTCCCGGCCTCGGTGCTCCCACCGCAGCTGCTCGAGACCTACACCGCCGACGCCGGCACCCTCCTACGCGTCGTTCCGGACGTCGAGCCGGTCTCGAACGCAGGTGAGGAGCTCGCCCGTCAGGTCCGCGCCGCGGACCACCCGGAGAGCTTCGGCGACGTCCTCGTCGGTGGCTCGTCGGCCGAGCTGCTCGACGGCAAGCAGGGGCTCGTCGACCGGCTCCCGGTGGCGCTCATCGCGATCACGGTCATCACCTTCATCGTGCTGTTCATGAGCTTCGGGTCGATTCTGATGCCGATCAAGGCGATCATCCTCAACCTGTTGTCGTTGACGGCGACCCTCGGGGCGATGGTCTGGGTGTTCCAGGAGGGCCGCTTCGAGGAGCTGCTCGGCTTCACCGCCACCGGCTCGTTGACGGTGACGATGCCGATCCTCCTCTTCATCCTCGCCTTCGGGCTGAGCATGGACTACGAGGTCTTCCTGCTGTCGCGCATCAAGGAGGAGTTCGACCGCACCGGCGACGACATCGCATCGGTGGCGCTGGGGCTGGAGCGAACGGGGCGGATCGTGACGGCCGCGGCCGTGCTGATCGCGGTGGTGTTCATCGCGTTCGGTCTCACCGCGAACGTGAGCTTCATGATCCTGTTCGGCCTCGGCATGACGCTCGCGGTCCTGGTCGATGCCTTCATCGTGCGCGCGACGTTGGTGCCGGCGTTCATGCGTCTGGCAGGATCCGCGAACTGGTGGGCGCCCGCGCCGCTGCGACGGTTCCATGACCGCTTCGGCTTCAGCGAGCACGTTGACCTTGACGAGGAGCACCTTCCCGCATGACGGAGGCCCCCATGCCGAACGCCAGCACGGCGGACCAGCGCCGCTCGCAGCACCGCGCCAAGCGTGGTCAGGGTGAGCTGCTGCGCGAGGAGCTCCTCGACGCCACCGAGACCCTGCTCATCGAGAAGGGGACGATGGACGCGGTCTCGCTGCGGGCCATCGCGAAGGCCGTCGGGGTGACCCCTCCGTCGATCTATCTGCACTTCGTGGACAAGGACGAGCTGTTCTTCTGCATGTGCAACCGTCGGTTCGAGCAGTTCGCCGGCGTGCTCCACGAGGCTCGCGACCAGCACCCCGACGACGCCCTGGAAGCGTTCCGGGCGATGGGCCACGCCTACGTCCGCTACGGGCTCGACCACGCCGAGCACTACCGGCTGCTCTTCGGTGACGGCACGGCGGGCGCCATCGAGGGCCGCGACCCGTCCGAGCTCGCCGGCGTCGCGATGTTCGGCGAGCTCGTCACGCTCATCGAGCGCGGGATCGCCGCCGGCCAGTTCCGCGCCGTCGATCCGTTCGTCCTCGCGATGGGGACCTGGGCCGCGATGCACGGCCTCGTGCTCACCCTCATCGATGCCGGTGCCGCCATGCTCGGCGATCTCGACGCCGGGGCCATCACCGAGATGGCGATCGAGACCTGGCTCATCGGCGCCACTCCGCGTTGACGCCGCACGCAGCCTCGAGCCAAGGAGAACGTCATGAGTGGTCCGATCAGAGCCGTCGACGCTGCGTGTGAGGACGAGGTGCTCGGCGGTGTGGAGATCAGGGAGGGGCGCCGCGCCGAGGTCGGCGGCATGGAGATCGCGCGCGTCCTGCCCACGAAGGGGCGACGCACGGTCGGGCCGTGGTGCTTCGTGGACCTGATGAGCCCCGAGGAGGTCATCGACCCGGATCCGATGGAGGTCGGCCCGCACCCGCACATCGGCCTCGCGACGGTCACGTGGTTGCTGGCCGGTGAGGCCCTGCACACCGACTCGCTCGGCTCTGAGCAGGTCATCCGTCCCGGCCAGCTCAACCTCATGGCTGCCGGCAACGGGATCGCCCACGCTGAGCTCGGCACGCCCAGCACACGGTTCCGTGGCGTGCAGATGTGGCTCGCCCAACCCGAGGCGACGCGTCACGGCGCGAGCCGGTTCGAGCATCACCCCGAGCTCCCGGTGGCCGACCTGGCCGGCGGTGAGGCGACCGTCTTCGCGGGGACGCTGGGAGTCACCTCCTCGCCGGCCACCATGGATCACCCGGCGGTCGGCGCTCAGCTGACGCTGACCCCCGGGCTCGTCGCGGTCCCGGTCTCGACGGCGCACGAGCACTGCATCGTGCCGCTCGACGGTCCCGCCCTCGTGGCCGGTCAGGTCGTCGACGTCGGATCCCTCGCCCTCGTCCCGGCAGGCGCAGACCACATCCCGCTGGACGTCCGGTCGCCGGGCCGCCTGATGCTGCTGGGCGGCGAACCCCTCGGCGAGGACATCACGATGTGGTGGAACTTCGTCGCCCGCGACCGCGACGAGATCACCCGGGCGTGGCAGGACTGGCAGGCCCACGACGAGGACCGCTACGCCCCGGTCACCTCGCAGCTCACCCGCATCGACGCCCCGCCCCCACCCTGGCTGCACCGCACCTGACGCGACGGCACGTGAACCCTCGCCACCGCCAACGCGGTCACGTTCCCGGGCCCCGGTGGCCTGAACTGCCTGAGCGGAGCGGAGAACGAGCGAGGCAGTTGCCAAACTGGAGGAGCGCAGCGACGACGGCAACTGCAACGAGCGTCAGCCCCGGGCCTCGGTGGCCTGAGCGGCCCGAGCGGAGCGGTGCTCGAGCGCCCTGCTGGCATGCTGAGGAGGCACGACGAACAGCCAGCAGATCAGGCGCGGCAGTACGGGTGGTGGGACTCGAACCCACAACTCTCGGATTTTAAGTCCGTTGCCTCTGCCAGTTGGGCCACACCCGCGGTGCGTGGAGCGTAGGCGGCACACTGGCGGTCGCTCCGTCGCCCAGGTCTGTCCGTGTCCGCTGCTGTCGTGATCCGTCCGCTCGTCCGCCGGGACGTGGCGGCGAGCCTGCCGATCTTCGAGTCTGCGTTCGTGGACTACCCGTCGTTCGTCGCGATGTACCCGGACGAGCGTCACCGTCGGTGGATGATCCGGGGGTTCATGGGCGCGACGGCGCGGGACTGCGTTGCGCTGGGGGAGGTTCAGGGTGCGTTCGTCGACGGGGCGTTGGTCGGGCTGGCCTGCTGGCTGCCGCCGGGCGGACACCCGGTGCCCCTGCGTCGTGACGCAATGGCCCTGCCGCGGCTCATGCTCGGGCTCATGTGGCGGCCCAGCACGATCCGTCCGAGCGTCGACGCGAGCCTGGAGCTCGAGCGTCACCATCCCGAGGGCGGGGCGCACTGGTACCTCGCAGCCGTGGCCGTGCATCCCGACATGGCACGTCGGGGTGTGGGCTCGGCGATGCTCACGGAGATGCATGAGCGTCTGGACGTGGCCGGCCAGCCTGCGTTCCTCGAGACCACCGATCCGCTCAACTCCGCTTGGTATGAGCGGATGGGGTATCGCGTGAGAAGGGCCGCTCCGGCCTTTCGGGGCGGGCCGTTGCAGTACTCACAGTGGAGAGACGCGCGCTCTGTGCACGAAAACGGCGCTCCGGACGGCTGACGACGTGGACCATGGCTCGTTCGGATCATGGTCTTGGACCGTTTGGTTGCGTACTGTGGCCGTTCGAGGGGCAGTTCGCGTCCTGAGAGGACGTGTCCGGCCGGATCGCGCGGCCAGAGAGGACAACTGTCCCGGCAGCGATGGCCCCACCCCTGCCAGACTTGTGTTCATCACGCGGGTGAGCCGTGACCGATCAGGAGACCTGTCCACGTGGCCGTTGTCATCCCTCCCACGATCAGAGGTCTGATCGCCAGCACCCTCGCAGCCCTGCTGCTGGTGCTGGCCGGCGGCGTCGGCACCGAAGCCCATGCAGCGTCAGCCAGCCCACGTGCGGAGGTTCTTGCCGCGGTGCAGCAGGCACGCGCCGCCCATGGCCTCCCGCCGCTCGACCACATGGCGGACCTCGCCGGGGTCGCGGCTGACTGGTCCGCGCACATGGCACGCATCGGTCGGCTCGAGCACCGTTCCGACGTCACCGCGGGCGTCTGCTGCTGGCGCGGGATCGGGGAGATCCTGGTCCGGATCCCGGAGCCTGATCCCGGCAACGGCGGCCGCTGGGCCGTTGACCTGTGGCTCGGCTCCACGGGCCACCGCGACATCCTCCTCGGCAGCTTCGACCAGATCGGCCTCGGCGTCGTCGTGGATGGCGAGGGCCGTTGGTGGATCACCGGCGTGCTCCGTCACTGGGACGGCACCCGTGCCAACGAGATGCGCTTCACCGAGCAGGCCCCCGGGTTCACGGATCGCGACACCGCGACCAACCCGTTCGACGGTGACCCCGAGACCCCCGAGCGGTTCAGCGGCGGGGCGATCGCCCACAAGGCCGTCGAGATGAGCCGTGCGCGCTTCTCGAAGCACGCTGCCACCCACGCCGTCCTCACCCGCGACGACCTCTTCGCCGACGGTCTTGCCGCGGCGCCGCTCACCGTCGACGGTCCGCTGCTCCTGGTCGGGCGCTCCGGGCTCACGCAGGAGACGATCGACGAGATCGACCGAGCGCTCGCGCCGTCGTCGGCCGTGTACGTGCTGGGTGGTCAGTCTGCGATCTCGGACGCGGACCTTGCCGGTCTCGGCCGCGACATCATCCGGTTCGGTGGCGCGGACCGCATCGAGACCTCACTGATGATCGCGAACGAGGTGCGGCGTCGCTACGGCGACACCCGCAAGGTCGCGGTCGCCCGTCAGCGTGGCAACGGCTCCGCCGCTTGGGCTGACTCGGTCGCCGGGGGAGCCTGGGCGGCCCGGGAGCGGACCCCGGTCCTGCTGACGCACTCGACCCGCCTTGACCCACGGGTCGCGCGCTGGCTGGAGCTCGACGCCCCGTGGGAGACCGTCGTCTTCGGTGGCGAGGCAGCCATCTCGTCGTCGGTCGAGGCCCAGCTCCCGAACCCGACCCGCATCGCCGGCCGTGATCGGGTGGAGACCTCGCTGCGTGTCGCCGAGCGACTCGGTGCGGCGTCCGCCGACACGGCGGTCTTCGTCGACGCCTTCGCCTCGAACCCCTGGACCGGCGGGCTGCTCGCGGTCGGCCTCGCGGCTGACGCGCTGACGCCGATGGTGCTGGTCCGCGACGGCCAGCTCGACGACGCGGTGGTCGATGTGTTCGACGCGTGTGGGAACGCCCGCGTGGACGTGCTCGTGCTCGCCCCGCGTGACCGCGTCCCGGACGGCGTGGTCTACCAGCTTCACGACACCTGCTGATCCGGTCGGAGCGCGGCGGCGAGCAGGGTCGCCAGATGCGTCGCGGCGCGTCCACGAACGTGGTCGATCTGCATCCGGCAGGACACGCCGTCCGCCACGATCGCGTGGTCGGGGCGTGCGTCGAGCTCTGGCGCCATGCGGTGCTCAGCGATCGCGAGCGAGACGGCTGCCGGCTCGCCGGCCGTGAAGCCGAACGCCCCGGCCAGCCCACAACAGCCTGCGTCTAGGTCGTCGACCTCGGCGCCGAGGCGACGGAGCAGCGCGAGCTCGGCGTCGTCTTCGGCAGCTGCTCGCGCGTGGCAGTGCGGCTGCACGGCGATCGCCGGGAGGTCGAGCGAGGGCGGGCTCCAGCGGCCGTCGTCGAGCGCGACCAGCAACAGCTCGGCGAGGGTCGTGGTCATGGCCGCAACGGCTGACGCGTCCGCGTCGCCGTGGAGGAGCGCTGGCCCGTCGTCGCGCAGCACCGAACGACACGACGGCTCGAGGACGAGGATCGGCGTCCTGGCCCGAGCGTGGGGGAGCAGGTCGCTGGTGATGTCGCGGGCTGCTCGTCGCGCGGCGTCGAGCATGCCGACGTCGTGAAGGGGCCTGCCGCAGCAGGCCGGGGCGACGATCTCGACGCGGTGGCCGGATGCCTCGAGGACGGCCACCGCGTCGCGTCCGACCTGCGGGGCGACGACGTCGGTGAACGTGTCCGCGACGAGCACGACGCGGCGCGCGCCGTCGGAGGGGGCGGGCAGCCGCGCTGCCCACCAGTCCTGGAGTCGCTCGCCGGCGGGAAGCGGCAGCGGGCGGTCGGGGGTGATTCCGAGCCCGGTCGCGAGCCGTCGGATGCTGCGGCGCCCGGCCAGCGAGCCCGCGAGACGTGGCATCCGCGACGCCATGCGCAGCCAGACGTGGGCGCGCCCGAACACCTGATGGGACAAGGGGCGCCGGACCGTCCGATGCCGTTGGTCGAGGTAGGTGGACTTCATCCGGGCCACGTCGACGCCGGTCGGGCACTCGACCGCGCAGGCCTTGCAGGACAGGCACAACGACAGCGCCTCGGCGGTCGCCGTGTCGAGCGCGGAGCCGTCGCCGACCTCGTGGTCGCCGCGGGCGAGCTCGAACAGCAGGCGGGCCCGACCACGCGTCGAGTGCTGCTCGTCACGTGTCGCCTGGTGGCTCGGGCACATCGTTCCGCTGGGTTCGTCACGGACGCACACCCCCATCCCGACGCAGCGGGCTGCCTCGGCGCCGAGGCTCATCGGCAGCGGGGCGAAGCCGCGCATCCGCAGGTCCGCGTCGAGCGGAGGGGCAGCGTCGAGTCGATGCGGGTTGAGAAGTCCGGTGCCGTCGAACGCGCGACGGACCTCGGCGAAGGCATCGATGATCTCACGGCCGAACATCCGCTCGAGCAGCTCGCCGCGAGCCTGGCCGTCGCCGTGCTCGCCCGACATCGAGCCGCCGTGCGCCACCGTGAGGTCGGCGGCGGCTTCGACGAAGGACCGGTAGCTCGCGATGCCTGCGTCGGTGACGAGGTCGAAGCCGATCTTCGTGTGCAGACACCCGTCGCCGAGGTGGCCGTACACGCTCCAGCCGAGGTCGTGCTCGGTCCGGATCTCGTCGAGCGCACGGAGCCACACGCCGAGCTCCGCGGGCGGGACGGCGGCGTCCTCGAAGCCCTGCGTGCGCGGTGGGCCCTCACCGGCGAACGTGATCGCCCCGAGGCCGTCCGCGCGGGCGTCGAGCTCACCCAGGGCCGCCTCGGCGCGGTCC
>CBDTYW010000130.1:0-10267 GCA_965364735.1 uncultured Nitriliruptoria bacterium | reverse complement strand
TCGGTGCCGAGGGCGTCGTCGCCCAGCACCTCGCGGTCTACGGCAAGGGCATCGAGGAGCGTCTCACGGGCGCCCACGAGACCCAGCGCTTCGACCAGTTCTCCTACGGCGTGTCCGACCGTGGTGCGTCGATCCGCATCCCGTGGCAGGTCGAGAAGGACAAGAAGGGCTACATCGAGGACCGTCGGCCCAACGCGAACGCCGACCCCTACGCGATCGCCGCGATCATGACCGACACGGTCTGTGAAGCTCTCGCGAAGCTCCCCGGAGCCTGATCTGAGCAACACCCACGACGCCCGCCGACCCTTCGGCGGGCGTCGTCGCGTTGGTGCGACACTCAACTCTCCTCAGCGACGAGCGTGGGCGTGATGCACATCGACCGGATCAAGATCGACAGCCAGGTGCTGCGCGGCAACCCGCTCGGTGATCCGCACGTCCGCGACCTGCTCGTCCAGCTGCCGCCCGGCTACGACGACGGCGACCGCCGCTACCCGACGGTCTACGTGCTGCAGGGCTACACGGGCCAGGTCGCGATGTGGGAGAACCGCACCGCCTGGGTGCCGACGTTCCCCGAGCGCGTCGACCTGCTGCTCCGCAATCCGGATGTGCCGCCGGTCATCGTCGTCTACGTCGATGCGTGGACACGGTTCGGCGGCAGCCAGTTCGTCGACTCGCCGGGCACCGGCGCCTACCACTCCTACCTGTGTGACGAGGTCGTGCCGTTGGTGGATGCGCGCTACCGAACCCTCGACGCTGCCGAACACCGCGGCGTGGCCGGCAAGTCGTCCGGTGGGTTCGGGGCGATGATCACCCCGATGCTGCGGCCCGATCTGTTCGGCGGGTTCGCCACCCATGCCGGCGACGCGCTGTTCGAGGCCAGCTACCTCGCGTTCTTCCCGAACGTCGTCAAGGCCCTGCGCGACAGCTATGACGGCTCCTACGACCGCTTCCTCGCGAGCTTCTTCACCGAGCGAACCCCGATGACGCGCCCTGGCGACGACGACCTGATCGAGAACTACGGCTGCGCGGCCGCCTTCTCCGCGGACCCCGACGGCACCGTCCGGCTGCCGTTCGACCTCGCCACGGGGCGCGTCGTGGACGAGGTCTGGCAGCGCTGGCTCGCGTGGGATCCTGTGAGGATGGTCGCCGACCACGCGGACGCCTTGTCCGGCATGCGGGCCATCTGGGTCGATGCCGGTCGTAGCGACGAGTGGAACCTCGATCTCGGGGCGCGGGCGTTCGTCGACGCGCTCGCGGACGTCGGCATCACCGACGTCGCGTTCGAGATCTTCGACGGGGGACACGGCGGCATCGGCCACCGTTACCCGCTCGCGCTGCGCTTCCTCGCCGAGCGCCTCTCGCCGTGAGCTGATCGGATCGGAACGAATCGCGCGATATCGTTCCGTTCAGACCTGGAGTGAGCGCATGGAACGCACGAAGCTGCACGCAGCCGCGTGGAAGATCGAGCGGGCAGCGGCGGTTGTCGCCGGCGCGCGACGCGACCCGCGCTTCAACGAGCGACTTCGCACCGCGGTTGGCGGGAAGACGGTCGTCGTCACCGGAGCTTCGGGCGGGATCGGGGCGCACGTCGCCGAGGACCTCGGCGCTGTGGGCGCCACCGTCGTGCTCGTCGCGCGGACCAAGGACAAGCTCGACGTCGTCGCCGCGAAGGTGCGCGCAGGTGCCGGCCGGGCGGATGTCATCGCCGCCGATCTCTCCGAGCGTGACGACGTCGACCGCGTCGCCGAGGAGATCGTCGCGCGCCACGGTCACGCCGACGTGCTCGTCAACAACGCTGGCCGGTCGATCCGGCGCAGCGTCATGCAGACCAGCGACCGGATGGACGATCTCGAGCGGATCTTCGCGCTGAACTTCTTCGGCAGCGTTCGGCTCACCCTCGGGCTGCTCCCGACGATGGTCGAGGCCGGTGGCGGTCACGTCGTGAACGTCACCACGATCGGCAACCTGCTCCAGGTGCCGCGGTTCGCGACCTACCTCGCCTCGAAGGCTGCGCTGGAGCAGTACGGCCGCATCCTCGCGACCGAGCTCGCCCCGAAGGACGTGACCGTCACCACCGTGCACATGCCGCTGGTCCGCACCGACATGATCGCCCCGTCTGACATCTGGAACCGCCACGTCGCGATGAACACCGACGAGGGCGCGGCGCTGGTCAACCGTGCCATCGTGACGCGTCGCGCCAACGTCAGCATCGGCCTGCGACCGTTCGCCACGGCGCTTGACGCTGTCGCCCCGCGCGCCCTGCAGCGTGCATGGGCGAGCCGCCTGCGGCACTGAGCGCCACCTGGAGCACGTGGCCGAGTGTTCCAGGAGATCGATGTCGACGGACCGTCAGGGGACTCTGACGACGACGATGGCCATGTCGTCGTCGGCGTGGCCCCCCTGGAAGTCCAGCGCGTCGGTGACGACCGCGTCCGCGATCTCCTGGGCGCTGCCAGCCGCGACACGCTCGACCGCGCGCTCGATGGCGTCCTCGCCGAACATCAGTCCCTCGCGACGACCCTCCGGGACGCCGTCGGTGAAGAGGAGCAGCACGTCACCCGGGTGCAGCGTGGCCCGGTGGGCCGTGGCGACCGCGGCGGGGATCATCCCGAGGATCGTGCCGGCGTCGCCGAGGCGTTCGAACGCGCCGTCGCGGCGGCGCACGACGGGGAGGAGGTGTCCGCCCACGGCGCTGCGCACCGCGAACGAGCCGTCGCCCGTCGCGATCAGTGTGAGCATGACGGCGGTGCAGAACTGGTCGGGGTGGTAGCGGAGCATGACGTCGCGAACGGCCTCCAGAGCGCGCTCCGGACGGTCGGTTCGCATCACCTCTCGGCGCACCGTGTCGCGCACCAGCGAGGTGATCACCGCGGCCTCGACGCCTTTGCCGCAGACGTCGCCGACCACGAGACCCCATCTGCCGTTGCCGACTTCGATCGCGTCGTAGAAGTCCCCGCCGACCTCGCTCCCGTCGCCCGCGGGCCGGTAGGCAGCGCCCATGTCGAGGCCCGGGATCTCGATCGTCGATGACGGGAGCAGGCTCGCCTGCAACGTGCGCGCCAGCGTCGCAGCCCGCTGCTCGGATGCTTCCGCGCGACGGCGAGCCTCCACCAGCTCAGCCTCGTACGAGCGACGCTCGCGGGCGTCGAAGAGCACGATCCGCAGGACCAGCGGGGTGCCGTCGTCACCGAACTTGGCGGCGGCGTTCGCCATCACCGGCAACCGTCCGCCGTTGGCCCCGACGATCGTCAACGCGATCTCTCGCGTCATCCCCTGCATGTGCAGCACGGGCGAGAAGTGCGTCTCGTAGAAGATGCGGTCGCCGACGGACAGCAGGTCCTGCCAGCGAGTGCCCAGCAGCTGCTCGGCTGTCCAGCCCGTCCAGGTCAGGAAGGTCCGGTTGAGCTTGACGATCGTCCCGTCCGGCGTCGTCGAGAGGTAGGCGCACGGCGCGGACTCATACAGCTCTTCGGCATCGTCGTCGATGAACGCGTCGACGAAGCCCGGGGTGGGCGCCCCGCTGGCTGCGCTCACTGCTGGTCGAGGAACGTCGTGATCGCTGCGGCGGTCTCGCCGGGCGCGCTCAGGTTCGGGCAATGGCCGACCGCGGTCAGCTTCACGAAGGTGCTTCCCGAGACGCGCTCGTGCACGTACCGGCCGACCTGGTCCGGCGCGATGATGTCGTCGGAGCACTGGAGCACGAGCGTCGGCACGTCGATCTGGGAGAGGTCGGCGCGGTTGTCGGCCATGAACGTCGCCCGCGCGAAGCGCTTCTGGATGTCCGGGTCGGTGCGGCAGAAGCTGTCGGTGAGCTCCGCGCCGAGCTCGGGTCGGTCCGGGTTGCCCATGATCGCCGGAGCCATCTGCGCGGACCACCCGAGGTAGTTGCTCTCGAGTGACTCGAGCAGGCCGGCGATGTCCTCCTCGGAGAACCCGCCGTCGTAGTCGCCGTCGTTGATGTAGCGCGGTGAGGGACCGATCATCACGAGGGCGCCGACGCGCTCGGGGCGTTGCGCCGCGGCCATCGCGGCGATCATGCTGCTGACGGAGTGGGCGACGATCACCGCGTCGGTGAGGTCCAGCGCGTCGAGGACCTCCACGAGGTCTGTCGCGTAGCCGGACAGATCGGCGTACCGCTCGGCGTCGTAGGCGGACAGGTCCGAGGCACCGGCACCGACGTAGTCGAAGAGCACCGTGCGGTAGCGGTCTGCGAACTCCGGCTCGACGAAGCGCCACATGTTCTGGTCACAGCCGTAGCCGTGCGCGAACACCATCGGTCGGGCATCGGGGCTGCCCCCGAGCGTGACGTTGTTGCGGCGGGTGATGAGGTCTGTGGTGTCCATCACGCCAGCGTACGGGGTGACGCGTCCCGCGGGAAAGCACCGTGCGGTGTCAGGTCATCGGCGGTTGCCGGTGCGCCAGCCGACGACCGCACCCACCGCCATCAGGCCCGGTACGACGTTCCAGAGCAGCCCTTGCAGCTCTTGGACCCCGCCGCTGGCACGCTCCAGGATCGGGTTGACGATGAGGTACAGCCCGCTGCCGAGAGCCAGCCCCAGCACGGCGCCCGCGAGGGCGAAGAGCATCAGCGTCCAGGTGGGGTGTGGATCGGTGTGTGTGGTCATGGCGTTGCCTTCCAGCCGTGGGGTCAGCATCGCCGACCGGCTGACCACGGGACAGGGCACAAGGTCCTGACGGCGAGGGGCCGACTCCCGCGATGCGCGCTCAGCGCTCGATCACTGCCCGATCGGACGCTGCGGGACAAGGCCGAGTGGTCGGTGGTCGTTGTTCGGGGCAGCCAGACATCGTACGAACACCCCGCGGACCGTCCCTGCCAGCAGGTCACGGGCCGCTGCCGGATCACGAACAGGACAGCAGATCATGCGAAGTTTCACGAGGCCCATCGGCCTGTCGCTGCTTGGCCTGACGGCCATCACGGCCTCGCTGGTGCCCAGTCATCAGCCTTCCGAGGTGGCTCGGGTGATCATCGCCGCCGCGACGTCGGTCGAGGCTGTTGTTGCCGATGTCCAGGCTGTCGGTGGCACGGTCGAGCAGACCCACAACGCTCTGGGCATGGTCACCGCAACGGTCGACGCCCACGGCCAGGCGCTCCTGTCGCGGGACTCCGACGTTTCCAGCGTCACGGTCGACTCCACCGTCGCGATGTCCTCGACCGCCTACCAGCCCCAGGCCGGCGGATCGACGACGGGCGTCATGGCGGACGTGCTCGGGCTCACCGGTGCCAAGAACTTCCACAAGGCCAACTACACGGGCGACGGCATTGACATCGCGCTCATCGACACGGGCATCAGCCCGGTGCCGGGTCTGGACCAGACGGGCAAGATCGTGCACGTGGTCGACCTGTCGGCCGACCAAGTGGAGGGCGAGACCGAGTTCGTTGACGAGTATGGGCATGGCACCCATCTGGCCGGGATCATCGCCGGCATGCCGGACAACGGGGCCCAGTCCATCGGCAACGGCTCGTCTCAGCTGGACCCGTTCGTCGGGATCGCTCCGGGTGCACGGCTCATCAACGTCAAGGCTGGTGACAAGAACGGTGGGGCGCACGTCTCGCAGATCATCGAGGCTCTCGATCTGATCGTGCAGAACAAGAACGCTGACGGGCTCAACATCCGCGTCGTCAACATCGCCTTCGGTACTGACGCGGACCAGGCGGCTGCGAGCGACCCGTTGGTTCAGGCGGTCGAGCAGGCATGGGATGCTGGCATCGTCGTGGTCGCTTCTGCGGGCAACCGTGCGAGCTCGCTGGGGCGGCTTGACAGCCCCGCGAGGTCGTCCAAGATCATCGCGGTCGGCGCTGCTGACTACGCGAACCCCGGGAACACCAGCGATGACACGATCGCGTCGTTCTCCTCTGTCGGTGACGGTGTTCGCGATCCGGACTTCGTGGCCCCGGGAGTGTCGGTGATGAGCCTGCGTCAGCCCGGTGGCTACATCGACGTGAACTACCCGCAGGCACGTCGCGGCGATCACCTCCTGAGCGGGGGCGGGACGTCGCAGGCAGCCGCGGTCGTCTCTGGTCTGGTGGCGCTCGTTCTGGACGCCAACCCGGACTGGACGCCCGATCAGGTCAAGCTCGCCATGATCTCCAACGCCACAGACCTCGTTGATGGGACGGCGTTCGACGGTGCCGGCATGGTGAGTCTCAAGAAGATCACCCTCCCCGCGAACACCGACGGCTCCGCTCCCTCCACGGAATCGGACGCCTCCACCGCCTCGAACGACGGCACCTGGAACGGCTCGACCTGGAACGGTTCGACCTGGAACGGTTCGACGTGGAACGGTTCGACCTGGAACGGTTCGACCTGGAACGGTTCGACCTGGAACGGTTCGACGTGGAACGGTTCGACGTGGAACGGATACTGGGGTGAGTGACAACCGCGCACCCGCCCACGTCCGTCGCAGACGAAGAGGTCTGGCCTGGATCTGAGGAATCAGGTCGTCTCGCGAGCGCTCCGCACCTCACGGTGCGGGGCGCTCTGCGTTGTGTCCGGCCGCGCCGCTCAACGCTCCTGCGAGGTTCTACTCAGCGACGGCGTTCATGGATGCGTCGGCGCCGGGGAGGGCGAGCATCCGGTCGAGCGCCACGCGCGACCAGTGGCGGACGTTCTCGTCGACGCGGACCTCGTTGACGACGTCGCCAGCGACCAGGCGCTCCATGGCCCAGGTCAGGTGAGGGAGGTCGATGCGGTTCATCGTCGCGCAGAAGCAGACGGTGTCGTCGAGGAAGTGGATGTCCTTGTCGGGGTTGTCCGTCCCGATGCGCTTGACGAGGTTGAGCTCCGTTGCGACCGAGATCGACGTTCCCGCCGGCGCCTCCTCGACCCACTTCATGATCTGTGAGGTCGACCCGACGCGGTCGGCCTTGACGACGACCTCGTGGCGGCACTCGGGGTGCGCGAAGACCTGGACGCCCGGGACCTTCTCACGGATCGCGTCGACCATCTGTGGCTGGAAGCGGGCGTGCACGGAGCAGTGGCCCTTCCAGAGGATGACCTTGGCGTCGCGGATCTCGTCGTCGGTGAGCCCACCGTCCGGCTTCCACGGGTCGTAGACGACGCAGTCGTCCAGCGAGAGCCCGAGGCCCATCACTGCGGTGTTGCGTCCGAGGTGCTGGTCCGGGAGGAAGACGACGCGCTCGCCACGTTCGAAGGCCCAGCTCATGGCGCGGGGCGCGTTCGAGGACGTGCAGATCGCCCCGCCGTGCTCTCCGCAGAACGCCTTGATGGCGGCGGTCGAGTTCATGTAGGTCAGCGGCACGGTCGACTCGGCGACCCCGGCGCGCTCGATGCGCTTCCACGCGTCGACGAGCTGGTGGTGCTCGGCCATGTCGGCCATGGAGCAGCCGGCGGCGAGGTCGGGGAGGATCACGGTCTGGTCCTCGCGAGCGAGGATCGACGCGGACTCGGCCATGAAGTGCACGCCACAGAAGATGATGTACGGCGCCTCGGCGTCCGCGGAGTGCTGGGCGAGCGCGAAGGAGTCTCCGCGGTGATCGGCGAACTCGACGACCTCGTCCCGCTGGTAGTGGTGGCCGAGGATGACGACCGTGTCGCCCAGAGCTGCACGCGCCGCGCGGGCGCGGGTGATCAGGTCCGGGTCCGAGGCTGACGGGAGGTCGCCCGGGCACAGGACACCCTTCTCCGAAGCACGATCCGTCCGGCGTCCGAGGAGGAGGAGCGGGGAGTCGGTGGGGATCGTCGGGCTCGCCGACGTCGGGCCCGGTGCGGCCGGGGCCGGTGGGGTGGCGGTGGTGGGCATGGGTTCGCCTGCCGTTGCGGGATCGACTCGAGGAGCCGGAGGTTATGGTCAGAGTGACTACAACCACGCACAAGGTACCACCGCCCCGTCCACAGGCCACCGGGAGCCTGTCGTTGCGCGCGCACGGTCTGGACTAGGCTTCGTCATCTCCCGGCGAGTGCGCGTCGGGTGATCTTGGAGTGCTCGTGCGCGTCGTCGTCTGTCCTGACGGGTTCGGTGGAACCCTGACCGCCGTGCAGGCCGCTGACGCGATCTCCGAGGGCTGGTCGCTCGCGAGGCCCCACGACGACCTCGTGGTGCTGCCGATGTCCGACGGGGGAGAGGGCCTCGTCGACGTCGTCGAGCACGCCGGCCGCCACGATCCCACGCTCCTCGGCGGCGTGGAGATGCGACGCACCGAGGTCGCCGATGCGCTCGGGCGGCCCCGGATGGCGTCGTGGTTGCTCGGCGGCGACGGCACCGCGGTCATCGAGTCCGCACAGGCCTGCGGGCTCATCACCGTCCCGCAGGCGAAGCGCAACCCGCTGTTGACCACGACCTGGGGCGTCGGCCAGCTCATCGTCGCAGCCGTCGAGGCCGGCGCACGCAACGTGTGCGTCGGGCTCGGCGGCTCGGCCACCGTCGACGGAGGCAGCGGCGCCCTGACCGGGCTCGGCATGCGCCTGCGCGTCGCCGACGGACAGGGCCTCAAGATGGGCGGCGGCGAGCTCGGGACGGTCGCGACGGTCGAGCACGGCTGGATGACGGACCTGACCGGCGTCGAGATCACCCTCCTGGCCGACGTCACCACGCGCATCGCCGAGGCGGCCACGATCTTCGGTCCTCAGAAGGGCGCGAACCTCTCCGACGTGGCTCGTTTGGCGACGAACCTCGAGCACTGGGTCGCGGTGGTCTCGCGTGACCTCGACGCCGCCGACGTCGCCGGGCAGGACGGATCTGGCGCGGCCGGTGGGCTCGCGTTCGGGCTGGCCGCGGCCACCGGTGCATCGATGGCTCACGGCGCCACCGCGATCGTCGGGCTCCTTGATCTGTCGACAGCGATCGAGGAGGCGGACCTCGTGGTCACCGGCGAGGGCCGGCTCGACGCGACGTCGGGGCTCGGCAAGGTCGTCGGGACGGTTGTCAGCCGCTCCACACGGGTCGGGCGGCGTGCGGTCGCCGTCGTCGGACAGCAGACCGCGGTCCTCGGAGGGCTCGCCGACGTCGAGGCGTCCGCGCCTCGCGGCGTCGGACCGGACCCGGTCGCCGAGGTCGTGCGCGCAGCGGCGCGGCTCGCGGCGCGGGGCTGATCCGCCGGGAACAACATCGCTACACTCCCGGTTGGACGAAGCACTGACTGCCACGTCCACCGACTCCCGTCTGGAGCACACCCGTGAGCACCATCGAGACCACCCCGCTGACCGACCTCGACGCAGAGGCCGCCGCGCTGGTCGAGCTGACCGACCGCGCAGCCGAGAAGGTCAAGTCGTTCCTCGAGGACGATGACGACATCAACGAGGTCGCGCTGCGCGTCTCCGTGCAGGCTGGCGGCTGCGCCGGCTTCCGCTACGCCCTCTTCTTCGACGACCGTGAGCTCGACGGCGACCTCGTCGAGAACCACCACGGCATCAACATCCGCATCGACAAGATGTCCACGCCCTACCTCCAGGGCGCGATCATCGACTGGAAGGAGTCGCTCGAGGCTTCCGGCTTCTCGATCGACAACCCCAACGCCACCGGCTCCTGCGCCTGCGGCGAGTCCGCGTCGTACTGACAACGTCGTACTGACAACAGCCTGACCAACGCGGACGGCCACCCTTCGGGGTGGCCGTTCTCGTCGTTCGGTGCTCAGGCGGGTTCGCGGGTCTTCCGGACGTCGAAGACCAGAGCCCCGTCCTCGCGCTGGGTGCGCGCCACCAGCTGCTGCTGCTGCATCCGGCACCACACCGGCACGTCGACCTGTGCGGCCGCGTCGTTCGCGAGCAGACGGATGACCGCGCCGACCTCGGCCTCACGCACGGCGCGGGCGAGCTCGATGACGGGCATCGGGCAGGCCTTGCCCAGCGCGTCGACCACGCGGTCGATCTCGTCGGTCTCGCTCACGGTCTGCTCCGCTCGTACGTCCCGGCATCGTGCCGGCCGACCGGGACAACCCGCAAACGCCTCGCTACATGCCCCGCATCGCGCGGAGCCGGGCAACGGCCTCGGCGAGCGCGGCGACGAGGTCGTCGGCGTCGGCGGTCGTCGTCTCCGGACCGAACGACAGCCGGACGTGGCCGTGGGTGAGCGCGCCCATCGCGACGAGGACGTGCGACGGCTCGCCCGAGGTCGTCGCGCACGACGAGCCGGAGGGCGTGGCGAAGCCGGCGTCGTCCAGCGCCGAGACCAGCGCTGAGCCCTCGACGTACAGGGCCGAGCAGGCGACGATCCCCGGATGTGCGTCTGCCAGCGGGCCGTGGACGGCGAGGTCGGGGACGACCTCGCTGAGGCGGGTGCGCAGATGTCG
>CBDTYW010000129.1:0-10358 GCA_965364735.1 uncultured Nitriliruptoria bacterium | reverse complement strand
GGCGGGGGCAACGGGGCTCGGGTCGGGGTCGGGTGTGGCCGGTTCCGGCGCGGTGGGGGCCGGGGTCGGTGCGGAGACCGCCGGGGCGGGATCAGGTGCAGCCACCGGCGCGATCGTCGGAGCAGCCGACGTGCCGAGTGCGACGCCGCCACCACGCTCGAGGCGCGCGATCCGGTCCGCGAGCGCGGAGGTGTCGCCGATCATGAGCGGGTTGGCGAGCTTGGCCAGGGTGAGCTCGAGCGGCAGGCGTGGTGAGGACTCGCGTTGCTCGGTCATCGTCAACGCGAGGAGGTCCATGGCGCGCAGCAACGTCTCTCGCGGGAGCTTCGCTGCCTGGGCGGCGAGCCGCGCGCGATGCTCGTCCGAGCCGTCGACGAGGTCCGGGCGGTCCGCGGCGACCTGCAGGACCAGGAGGTCGCGGACGTGGCGGACGAGGTCCAGCGTGAAGCGACGCAGCGAGTGGCCGTCGTCGAGGAGGCGCTGGATGAGGGTGAACACGCCCGGCAGGTCCGTCGCGGCGATGGCGTCGATGACCTCGAAGCAGCGCTCGACGGGGGTCAGACCCAGCGCGTTCGCGACCGCCTCGCCGGAGACGTCGGTCCCGGCGAAGGCGAGCACCTGCTCGAGGATCGAGAGAGTGTCGCGGACCGAGCCGTCGCCGGCTCGGGTGACCGCGGCGATGGCCGCCGCGTCCATCGTGTAGCCCTCGAGCGTGGCGATCCGCTCGATGTGCGCGCCGACCTCCGGGCCAGCGACCCGACGGAGGTCGAACCGCTGGACGCGGCTCAGGATCGTCGGGATGACCTTCTGCGGGTCCGTCGTGGCCATGGCGAACATCACGTGGCCGGGCGGCTCCTCGATGAGCTTCAGCAGCGCGTTGAACGCCGCCGGCGAGGCCATGTGGACCTCGTCGAGGATGTAGACCTTCTTGCGGAACTGGGCCGGGGCGAACCGGGCGCGCTCGCGCAGCTCGCGGGCGTCGTCGACGCCACCGTGTGAGGCCATGTCGAGCTCGACGACGTCCATGGCGGTGGACTCACGCACGGCGATCGAGACCGGGTCGTCCGGGTCCGGGTCCGGCGTGGGACCGCCGGTCGCGTTGACGGCCATCGCGAGGATGCGGGCGATGGTCGTCTTGCCGGTCCCCCGTGGACCTGCGAACAGGTACGCGTGATGCAGGCGGTCGTTGGTGATGGCGTTGCGCAACGTGTCGATGACGTGCCGCTGACCGACGACGTCACTGAACGTCTGGGGCCGGTACTTGCGGTACAGCGAGACGTAGGCCACGAGCCCTCCAAGGCTGCCCTGCGCGAGCACAGACCCGGGGCGTGACCCGCACGTCCCCGAGAAACGACGTTCGACGTGGTCGCCGCGGCCTCCGAAGGGATTCGGGGACCCGATCCGGCACCCGCTCAAGAACGGCTGAGGGCTGCTGCCTTCCGGCCCTGACCCGGTTCACCGGAGAACGCCACCGGGAGATCCCCGAACCCCTTGAGAGGTCGCGACCACCACGTCGTCCGGTCAGCCTACGGCCCACCGTGAGCCTTGCCAACCGAACTGATGCCCAGCATGCACGGAGCCTGTGACACGGGGCCGGTCCCCCGCGACCGGGTCCGCTCGGGTGACGGCGCCTGGGCGAGTCGACGACGCGCAGCCGTTCCCCAGATGAACGCAGAACGGCGCCGAGCTGAGCTCGGCGCCGGTGGCGGAGGGTAAGGGATTTGAACCCTTGAGACCTGTGAAGGCCTACACGCTTTCCAAGCGTGCGCACTCGGCCAGACTATGCGAACCCTCCCGGATTGCGGTCGGGATCGTAGCGGGCCAGCCGGGGTGGGGTGGACTCCGCCCTCGTCCGGGCGTCGAGACGGTCACCCAGAGGGACCGAGACGACACCCAGCGAACAGCGACGGGACACACCGCGCACATGCCCGGAACTCACGCAACGTGACGAAGCGAACACTTCCGACCACACTCGGTTGGAAACATGTTGAATCAACCACCCGAACGGCGCATCCCTTTCTGGCCAAAGCGGACACCCTCCGCAGGTGTTTCGCGCAGGGCAGCACGGAGTAGGCGGACGGCGACGGAAGGTCATGGCCTTCTGGGCATGGTGGTCATACAGTGGCCATCGGGGAAGGAACCTGCCATGACGAACGATGATCGCACGCTCCGCGTGTTCGGCAAGCCGCGCGTCGCCGAGTTCCTGCGCGATCTGGATCTTCCGGTGCAGCTCACGCCCGCTCTCGCCGAGCTGTTCCAGATGCCGAGCGCCGAAGAGCGTCTCGCGCCAGTGATCGACCTGGACTCGCGCCGAACCGCGTGAGGCGTCGCCGCCCGTCCGGTTGCCGCCGCGGCACGCACATGCGTACGCTGCCGACCGCTCGACTCACGCGCTGACGTGAGGATGCAACCCCGGAGGGTTCGCATAGTCCGGCCGAGTGCGCCCGCCTCGAAAGCGGGTAGGCCCGCAAGGGTCTCGAGGGTTCAAATCCCTCACCCTCCGCCACGTTCGACCCCGTTGCCACCGCGACGGGGTCGTCGTCGTTGCGTGGGCGTGGGTACTCGGGGTCAGCGACGACGTGCGCGGAAGAAGTCACGGAGCAGGTCACCGCACTCCTGATCGAGCACCCCGGTGACGACTTCGACCCGGTGGTTGAGCCGGGGGTCGCGCGGGATGTCGTAGAGGTGATCCACCGCGCCCGCCTTCGGGTCGCCGGCGCCGTAGACCAGCAGCGGCAGCCGCGCGAGGACCAGCGAGCCCGCGCACATCGCGCAGGGCTCGAGCGTCACGTACAGCGTGCAGGCCTCGAGGCGCCAGGATCCGAGCGCCTTCGCGGCGTCGCGCAGGGCGAGGATCTCGGCATGTGCGGTCGGGTCCTGGTCGATCTCGCGCCGGTTGGCGGCGGTGGCGATGACCTCGCCGCCGCGCACGACCACCGCCCCGACCGGGACGTCATCATGCTCCGTCGCAGCACGCGCAGCATCGATCGCGAGCCGCATGAAGCGGTCGTGGTCGGGCGCGTGGGGATCGGTCATGACCCCAGCGTGCCACGCCCGGCGACGGACCCGGGGTCAGACGCCGAGGGCGTTGGTGGAGCGGGTCGACGAGGACGTGACCTCGTCGTAGGCGTCGGTCCCGCGGAAGCGCCAGTCGAGGGCAGCGATCCCGAGCGCGAGCAGCTCCGCGACGAACACGATCGCGGTCTCGATGCGAACCTCCGCCTGGGTGACTCCGAGGAACCCGACGGTGTAGCTCAGCACCAGCGCGACGAGGGATCCTCCGGCGAGGGCAGCCCCGGCGGCGATGACCTTGTCGGCGAGACGTTCGGGCACGGCGATCAGCGCGACGGCCAGGGCAATCGCTGCGATCGCTGTCACGACGAACGCGGCGGTGAGCCAGCCCGGCGACCCAGTCTGGTCAGCGAAGGCCTGCTGGACGTGGAGCGATGCGTAGACGCCGAGAGCGGCGGCCATGATCCCGCGGATGATGACGTTCATGGAAGTGTCCTCTGGTTGTCCCCGGTTCGGTCCTGTCCGTGCATCCGGATGCTTCACCCGGCCAGCGCTTCGACCATACGACGATCAGCTGCGGCCCGCCATGGCCCATCGACGGGCTGCGCCCAGATGACGCGGATCAGGGGACGTCGAGCAGGCGAGGACGGGCGAAGGCCTCCACGGTGACCGTGACGTCGTCGCCGCCCGGGGACAAGATGCCGATCAGGCCGAGCGGAACGTCGCGGGTCAGCTCGATGCGGATCCCATCGAGCGTGAACTCGACGATCGCCGTCTCGATCAGGGCCGCACCGCCCTCCTGCCGAGCCAGGACAGACCGGGCGAGGTCGCGAGCTCGGTCTTCGTCGATGACGACCTGGCCGGTGTCCCGAAGCAGCGTCTCGTCGATGCCCGACGCCGCCGCGATCGCCATCGTGTCGGCGATGTCCGCGAGCTCCCGGCGATCACCGAAGACCTCCCACACACCGAGGGTCAGACCGCCGAGGCCGAGCAACATCAGGCTCAGCCCGAGCATCCAGATGACGACCGCCCCCGCGTCGTCGTCGAGGCGCTGCCGTCGTCGGGTCCGGGCGCTCATTCGCTGCGCCGGTAGACGTCGACCGCCTCGACGTGGGTGATCGTCCGCGTCAGGTTGCCGACCCCGACGTCGATGAACGGCAGCCGGATCGCGGGGAACTCGACGGTCACCTTCACGGAGACGTGACCGTTGGCGTAGACCGGCTGGGCGACGTCGGTGACGACGCCCGCCTGTCGGCCGTCGAGCTCGGCGATCACCGCACCCATGTTCTCCGCGCGCCCGTGCCCGGTCACGGCGATCGCTGCGATCCGGGCCACCTCGGTCGCGACGGTCCGGCCCATCGCGCTCGCCTCCATCCACGTGGGGAGGCTCGCCACGATCATGACGACGGGCAGCACGAGCAACGCCGCCGAGGCGACGAGCTCCACCGGAGCGCTGCCGTCCTCACGACGCAGCCGCTGACGCAGCCGACCCATCATTCCGCCTCCCGCACCGCGAAGGCCCGCTCGTCGAGCCGGAAGTCCGGGGAGATCGGCAGCCATGCGGGAGATCGTCCGGAGACGAACGCATCAACGCGCCCCGACCGTGTCGTGCAGCTCGCGAAGAACTGCCGCCGGATGACGCTGTCGATGCCGAGGAGGTCGTCGAGCGCGCTGGTCGCGGCCCGTTCGCACGCCCCGTCGGCATCGAGATCACTCTGCGAGCGCGAACCCGCCCGGACCCCCTGGTCCGCCGCTGCTCGCAACGTCGCGCGCTGCAGCTGGACCACGATCAGGTTCGCGAACATCGTGAAGAGCAGCAGCGACAGCGCCACCGCAGCCACGTGGGTCACGGTGACGAACCCGTCGTCGCTGCGGTTGCTCATCGTCAGTTCGCCGGGAGGCCGGCTTCGTTGCGGACCAGCGTCATGACGTCGACGCCGATCGCGGAGAGACCGGCCCAGATGGCGACGAGCGCGACGATGCCGAGGGCGGCGTTGCCGAGGAGCTCCGCGGTCGAGAAGCCGTCCTCGCCCTCGTGGAGGTCCGCGACATAGGCGCGCATGGCGATGAGGTGGGTGGTGACGTGGTCCATCTGGGATCCCCCTGGTGGCGCCGCTCGGTGCGGCGGCGGTTGACGATGTGATCGGACAGATCACAGTATTGCAAGTCTTGAGTTGGTCTGACGCTGTTCAGCGCACACTGCCGAACACGAGCGTGGGCAACGGCGCAGCGATGAACAGCAGCATCACGGGCGCCAGGACGGCGATCGTCGGGATGAGCATCGCGGCGCGGCGCTTGGTGGCCTCACGGCGCAGGGCTTCGCGATGTGCCTCACGCACGTCCTCCGCGTGGGCGAGGAGCGCGTCGGCGAGGTCGGCGCCGTACTCGGAGCCTGCCGCGAGCAGCCGGTAGGTCCGTGCGACGGCCGGCTCGGGCGTGTCGTGGGCAGCGTGGGTGAGCGCCTCATGGATCGGGGCGCCGTGCTCGTGCGCCCGCAGGACGTCGGCGAGCTCGGCCACGATCTCGCCGTTGCCGCGCTCGACGACGCGCTGGAGCGCCTGAACGATGCCGCCGCCGATGCGGACGTGCATCGCGATGAGATGGTTGATCGTGGACAGCTCGATGTGCATCCGGCGTCGACGGTCCTCGATCGCCGCGTCGAGCGCCCCGCGCTGGCGGGTCCCCCCGAAGATCCCGCCGAGCACGCCCGCAGCCAGCACGGTGACCGCCGGGCTGCCGACCAGCGCCGCCCCGACGATGCCGGCCAGCATCCCCGTCGCCGCTCCGAACGCCTCGCGCAGGTGCAGCTCGCCGAGTCGCTGGGACTCGGGGAGGTGGCGCAGGATCCGGGCCTGCCGGATCCGCACCCGCAGCCCTGCTTCGTTGGCCTGCGACCAGCGATCCGACATCACGGAGAGCCCGCGGCGCAGCAGCGGATCGAGCAGACGTCGTAGGATCGTGGCGTCGGGAAGCGTGGCCGCCAACGCGCGGACGTCGGCGGAGCGGCCGAGCGAGGTCCGTGCCGCACGGGTGTAGGGCCGGACCCGTCCCCCGAGGCGTCGGGTCGGCGGGAGCACCTGCCTGGCGCAGAGCATGACGAACGCGGACGCCGCGGAGACGGCGAGCAGCAGCAGGAGACGGTCGCCGTTCATGCGCGGACCTCACCGCGACGTTCGGTTGCCCGCGCCCCGCCGCCGAGCACCCGCGGCTCGACGTGCGAGCGACCGAGCCGGTTGATCAGCCACATCCCGAACAGGCTCATCCCGCCACCGAGGATGACGACGATCACCCCCGCGCCGCTCGCGTAGAAGTCGCGGAACGGGCCCTCGCGCAGCGTCAGCGCGACCAGGACGAACCACGGCATCACGAACACGGCCCGAGCGTTGATCTTCTGCTCGAGCTGGTCGGTCTGGAGCTGCTCCGCGACCCGCAGGTCGCTGGTCGTGGCCTCGGCGAGGTCACGCAGGATCGGTGCGAGGAGCTGGCCCCCGCGCTCGTGGGCCAGGATCAGGACCTCGAGGACGCGGTCCGACGTCGGATCGGCCAGCTCCTCGCGGATGGTCTCGAGCGCCCCGGCGACGCCGAGCATCCGGGACAGCGTCGGGTAGCGCACGAATGCCTCGCGCAGCGCGACGGGCCCGTTGGCTGCAAGCCCCTCGACGGCCTGGTTGAGCGACTGTCCGGCTGCGACCGCGGCGACGAGATCCCGGACACCGTCCGGCCACGCCTCGGCGACCTCGCGGAGGCGACGCTGCCGCAGCCGCTCGAGCATGACGCGCGGCATCCCCCCGGCGGTCAGCGCCGGGACGATCGCGATGGTCGGGGTCGCGGTGATCGTGAGGACCACGATGTAGGCGAGGACGGCGAGGAGCCCGCTGCCGAGCAGGAACTGGCGGGGTGTGAGGTCGACTCCGGACTGGACCAGCCATTGCTGGCGCTCGGAGACGGCGGTGTCCTCGCGTCGGGGCCTGAGCTCGGGCATGGTGCCCATGAGCGCGCCCACGGCGAGGCTGGCGGCGGCTGCGGAGGCGACGGCAGCAAGGAGCGTGAGGAGCGAGGCGTTCACAGCGGCGACGCCCGATCCTCGAGGATCGCCCGCACGGTCAGGCCGTCCGGCAGCGTCCGGTCGATGCGCTCGGAGTCCGACGGGACCACGCCCGTCCACAGCAGCGGGGCGCCGATGTGTGCCGACAGGAAGATCGCCTCGGTCGAGAAGCCGTCGGTCAGGGCCGGGACGACTCCGAGGATCTCGGTGACCTGGCGACGGATTCCGTCGTCGGAACCCGCGGCGCCGATCTCGTCGCGGTCGAGCTGGACGACCACGTCGAGGGCCTGGGAGAAGACGCGTCGCACGACGTCCTCGCGGACGTTCTCCCCGGCCATGATCGCCGCGTTGACGAGCGCCGACAGGGCGTCGCGGGCCGTGTTGGCGTGGATCGTGCAGGTGAAGCCGCAGCCGGCGTTGACGGCGCGCGTCAGCTCGAAGGCCTCTGCGCCACGGACCTCGCCAACGACGATGCGGTCGGGCCGCATCGCGAGGATGAACTTCAGCAGATCGCGGATGGTGACCGCGCTGGACCCGTCGAGGGCCGGCGGTCGCGCCTCGTAGTAGGACCCGTGGGTCAGCGGGACGGAGAGCTCGCGGACCTCCTCGCAGCAGCGGATCGACTGGGTGGACGGGACCGCGCTCAGCAGCGCGGAGAGCATCGAGGTCTTGCCTGCTCCGGGAGGTCCGGAGACGAGCAGGCTCGTCCGGGCCTGCATCAGCGCCCAGAGGTACCCCGCGGCGGGACGGCTGACGGCGTTGCGCTCGACCATCGTGCGCAGCGACTCGCGCTTGAGCAGGTGTCGACGGATCGTGGCGGAGAGCGAGTCAGCGACGGGGCGCTGCGCGGCCGTGAGACGAGCGGCGCCGTCGAGGACGCGAGCCTGGACGAGCGGTGTCTTGGCGTCGAGCGTCCGCTGGGTCGTCGCGAGGAGCCGGTCGATGAGCTGGCGGTTCTCCTGCTCGGTCGTCGGCGTCGGCAGTCCCTGCAGCCGCCCGGAACGGTCGAGGAAGCTGACCCGCGATCCCTCGATGAAGATCTCCTCGACGTCGTCACGCTCGAAGAGGGCGCTCAACGGCCCGTACGCGGTGATCGAGGACAGCAACCGGTCGGTCATGCCTGACGGGTCGGCGAGGGCACGCGCCGCCCCGAGGTGGGCGCGTCGCTGGTAGTCCGCGATGGCGTCGGTCACGACCCCGCGGACGGCCTCGCCGTGCTGCTCCGGGTCCAGCGCGTCGCGCTCGAGCCGGTCGAGCACGTCGAGTCGGATGACGTCGTAGGCGGAGGTGACGAGGCTCACAGCCCTGCTCCCAGCGGGTCGAACCTCGGGGCCTGCGCGCGGGCGGTGGCTGCGATGCGGTCCCCGGAGAGGACCCGCTCGGCGAGCCTCTCCGTGAGCTTGCGCCACCTGCGGCCCGTCACGATCGTCCCGGCCCAGACGGCCGTGGCGACGTCGCGCTCCTCGGGCAGGAACTCGAGCGTCATCGGCGACCAGGAACGGCGGATCTCGTCGCGGATCTCGCCCTGCACGAAGCTGGAG
Organism: uncultured Nitriliruptoria bacterium; assembly: GCA_965364735.1. Taxonomy (GTDB): domain Bacteria; phylum Actinomycetota; class Nitriliruptoria; order Nitriliruptorales; family Nitriliruptoraceae; genus CBDTYW01. The sequence continues at coordinate 1,760 of CBDTYW010000129.1, read as the reverse complement.
GACGGGGCGCGGTTGACGACGACGTCGATCGGGGCGCGGGTGAGCTGGCGGACCGTGGCGACCCAGTCGAGCAGGCGCGCGACGCCGATCGGCGTCGGGGCACCGACGACGAGGACGCCGTCAACGTGGGTGAGGATCTCGCGGGTCTGGTCGAAGCGTCCGCGGTCGCCGCCCACGGCGTGCTGCTCGACGCCGTGCCCGACGTTGACGATCACGCGATCGGCCTCGAGCGCGAGGTCGTGGATGAGGTCGATGACCTCGGCCGGGCGGACATCGGCCCAGGATGCCGGGGTCGGGAGACCTCCCACGACGCGCAGGCTGCCGGCGGGCACGGGGATCGTGAACATCGCCGCGTCGAGGTCCGTCGTGCTGCGGGCCGCCTCCACGGCGACACGCAGGTTCGGGTGCAGGTCGAGGTTGAGTCGTTGGGCGAGCGAGGGGGCGAACTCGTCGCCGTCGATCAGCACGACCGCCTCGCCGCGTGCGGCGCATGCCACCGCCAGCGAAAGCGCGATCTCGGTGGCGCCGGTTCCGCCAGAGGGCCCGCCGATGGCCACGACCGGGGCGCGGTGATCGAGGTCGCCCGCCGTGGGCTCGTCGGCGAGCTGCTCGAGGCCGTCGTGCAGACGGAGGCCGGCAGCCAGCGCCTGAGCAATGGCGATCAGCTCTTCCGGCGCCGCGGTGACCGGCGCGACCTCGTCGACGCCGAGGTCCTCGAGCCGACGCCGCCCGGTCGGTTCGGCCGGGTCGTAGAGGCCGAGCACACGCCGTCGATCGCGCTGGACGTTCGCGACGAGACGTGCGGAGACGAACGAGGTGAGGTCGTCGATGACGAGGACGTCGTAGGTCGCGCCGGCCGCCTCGCGGGCGTCGAGGACGCGGTGACGGACCCGGGCGCCACCGTGGTCGGCGACGAATCGGTGCAGGTCCTGCGCCCAGCCACGTGGGGAGACGACGACGGCGAGGTCCGGGGTGGTCGGCTCGGAGGTCATCGCCTGGCCCCTTCGGTCGAGGGGGTGGCGAGGCAGCCGGTCGCACGCACCGGGTCCTGACCGGTGGAGCGGACGACGTCGAGCTGGCCGCCCGCGAGCGCCTCAGCCAGACAGAGGGCCTGGGCCGCGTCGACCTCGAGCACGAGGCTCGCAGCGCTGGATGCTCCGAGCCCCGAGGTGGCCCGGCCCGTCTGGATCACGCGGACACCTGCCAGCAGGAAGACCGCACGACCGTCGCGGACCTGGATGACATCGATGCGGTCGTCGACGCGGATCAGGCCGCCGGCTGCCCGGTCCTGGGCGATCGGCAGCGACATCTGTCGCAAGCCGGCTTCGGCGGCCAGCGGGCTGGCAAGGTCGTTGGCGCGGAGCAGGTCCGCGCGCTCGACCCGGTTGACGAGCACCTGACCGACCGGCTGGGCGCCGAGGATCAGGCCTGCGGTCGGCGTTGATGCCGGCACGGTGACCAGCTCCAGGTCCGCGGCGGTGACGATGGCTCCGACCGGGAGGTCGGCCGCGAGCGACCAGACCTCCACGGTCTCCTCTCCGGCCCTGAGGACGGCGAGGTTGGCGACCAGCGCCAGCAGGCCGGCCAGGATCATGACGAGATGCCCCCCGGAGAGCCGCGCCCCCCGCGACCGCGTCGATGCGGGGGTCGCCCTGCGGGGCGCCGTACCTGCGTCGATCGCTGCCATCGTGGCTCCATCTCGTGTCGGCGCACGCCCCTCGCGGTGCGCCGTGCTGTCCTGGCCAGCCTGTGGTGCTGGC
>CBDTYW010000128.1:0-10403 GCA_965364735.1 uncultured Nitriliruptoria bacterium | reverse complement strand
ACGGTGCGGACCGGCGTCGACCGCCGCGACGAGGTCGGCGACCTGGCCTTGGGCCTGGACAGCATGGTCGCCCAGCTCGCGGCCGCAGCAACCGAACGCGAAGCCATGCAAGCCGCGCGTGACCACTTCTTGGCAGCGCTCGGTCATGACCTCCGGACCCCGCTGACAGCGCTGCAGGGCGCGATCGAAGCGCTGCAGGACGGGCTCGCGACGGATCCCGACCGCTACCTCGTCGCCATGAGCAACGACGTCGCGCTGCTGACCGACATGGTCGAGGACCTCTTTCTGATGGCGCGCATCGAGTCCGGCGGGCTCGACCTCCGCCGTGACCGGCTCGACCTCCGCGAGGTGGCGGACGAGTCGATCGAGTCGCTGCGGCCGCTCGCCGACGCGCGCGGGATCCGGCTCAGGCTCGACACCGACGGGCCGGCTCCCGTCGACGGCGCAGACCGTGAGCTCGGCCGTGTGGTCCGCAACCTCCTGCACAACGCGATCCGTCACTCCCCCGAGTCCGGCGCGGTCACGATCGCGCTGCGGCGCGGCCCAGGCGGTGTCGAGCTCGACGTCGACGACGACGGGGCCGGCTTCGACGCCGGCTTCCTGGACACCGCGTTCGACTCGTTCACCCGCGCGGAGGAATCCCGCTCTCGTGACGCCGGTGGTGCGGGGCTCGGCCTCGCGATCGCTCGCGGGCTCGTCGAGGCGCATCAGGGCAGCATCTCTGCGCGGCCCGGCCCCGGAGGCCACGTCCGCGTCGTGCTCCCCGCTGCGGCCGGCTGAGCGGCGGCTCAGGCTGCCAGCTCGGCGCGCCAGGATTCCCTGAGGTCGGCGAAGGGCACACCGAACACCTCACGTGCTGCGCGGTCGACGTGGTAGGTCTCGGTCCCGGGCAGGGCGATCGATCCGGCCCCGACGGCGGTGTAGAACCGCGCGACGTCGTCGACGCTGAAACGTCGCGCCAGATGATCGATGAAGCTCCAGGCGCTCTGGTAGCTGAGGAACACGCGGTCACGGCCACCGGTCGTGAACTCCGCGTCGAGCGGCAACGCCCCGATGAAGGCCGGGTCCCGAGCGGCGTCGAGCAGCAGCGTCGTGCCCGTCGAGGAGCTGCGTTCACCGATGGCCTGCGCGATGCCTTCGTCCAGCCACGACGGGACCTGCGGACCGGAGACCGGACGCGACGCGACATGCAGGAACTCGTGGACGAGGATCTGCTCGCGCGTCGCTGCGGTGCGGTTCAGGAAGCTCGACGGGTTCACGACGATCCTGTTGCCTCCGAAGCGGAAGTCCCCGAGCTCTCCCTCGACGCTGGCCGTCGCGAACGCCACGAAGTTGTCCAGCGCGAACGTGACGTGCAGGAGCTCGCCGAGCTCCTGCTGCGTCGCCGGGATGATCACGGGAACGCGTGGCGGAAACGCGATCGGCCACCGTTGCTGTGCGATGACGAGGGCACGTTCTGCGTCGAGCAGGACCTCGTCGACGTTCGGCTGGCCAGGATGGTGGATCGCGGCAAGGCCCCCGCGGCTGGTGACGACGACCGGGCCCTGGTCCCAGAGATGGTCGTCGCTGATCAGGCCGAGCGGCTCAGCGTCCTCGTCGCCGACGACCAGCCAGGCCTCGCCCTCGCCGCGGACGAACGTCAGGAAGAGGTCGTAGCCGGCGGGTTCCGCGTCGAAGCCGTCAAGGCGGAAGCGTTCACGGATCCAGCGGACGTTCGCGTCCAGACCGTGCTCGGCACGTGTCCGCGGAGACGTGAGGTCCGGGAGCCCGATCCCGAGCGCCATCTGGTGATCGAGGAGCGGCAGCGCCCCGAGGTGGGCTGCACGCTCCAGCCAACGTCGACCGAAGTCGGAATCCGCGTCAGCCAGCCATGGACGCAGCGCCTCGGGGTCTGCTGCCCCGAAGGCCGCGGAGATGCCGGCCAGCGTGGCCTCGATCTCGGCATCGGTGGCGCGATGCTCGAGGCTGTCGGTCGAGGACGGGGAGACACCCGGCTCCGCCGTCGGCACGACGAGCGCGACGGCGCCGGGCGGCAGGTCCGAGCGAAGCTCGGCGGTCGAGCTCGCCCGACCGCAGCCCACGAGCACCAGCGCAAGGACCAGAGTCATCGACGCGGTCGCGGGGCGACTGACCATGATCGCAGATTCCTGTCCTCGGCACCGAGGCTCACTCTACGGTGGCGCCGAGCCGATCCGCGCCGTGGTCGGGCGCGAACCCCCTGTCCACATCTCTTCGAGGAACCATGTCTTCCGCGAGCTCGACCCCGTCCGCGATCAGATGGCGCGGTGCGTCGCCGCCGCAACCCGTCCCCGCCGACGCCGCTTCTGGGCTGCGCCGCTGGAACATCGGGCTGGGCCTGCTCCACGCCGTGCAGGGCATCGTGATGCTCGTCCTCGCGACGGACTTCTCACTGCCCGTGGTGGCGCGGTACATGCAGGGCCCGCCGGGAGCGCCGATCTCCGAGTCGGCCGTCGTCGAGGTCCTCTCGTTCCCGCTCGCGATCGGCACGGCCGGCTTCCTCCTGCTCTCCGCCCTCGCGCACGGGATCATCGCCACCGTCGGCTGGGAGCGCTACCTCGACGAGCTCGCGCACGGTCGCAACCGGTTCCGCTGGGTCGAGTACGCGGTCTCGTCCACGCTGATGATCGTCCTGATCTCCCTGCTCAACGTCACCGAGCTCGCCGCGCTCATCGCGATCGCCGGGATCAACGTCACGATGATCCTGTTCGGCTGGGTCATGGAGATGGTGAACCAGCCCGGCGAGGACGTGTGGTGGACACCGTTCACCTTCGGCTCGATCGCCGGTGCCGTCCCGTGGATCGTCATCGCGTACTACCTCTTCCAGCCGGGCTCGACCGGACCGTCCGCGCCCGGGTTCGTCTACGGGATCGTCTTCACGATCTTCCTCTTCTTCAACAGCTTCGCCTTCACGCAGTGGGCCCAGTTCGCCAGGTTCGGCCGCTGGGCGGACAGCCTCACCGTCGAGCGGACCTACCAGGTGCTCTCGCTGACGGCGAAGAGCGCGCTGGCGTGGCAGATCTTCGCGAACACGCTGATCCCCGCCTGACGCGGACGCACCCTTCACGAACCACGAGACCCCCGCCGGCCGGAGCCGGTGGGGGTCTCGTCTGTGTGCTGGCTGGTCTGGCTGGTGGGCGCGGCAGGTTTCGATCCTGCTACCTCCGCCGTGTGAAGACGGCGCTCTCCCGAGTGAGCTACGCGCCCCGGGACGCGGGACCGTAGCCATCCGCGCTCCCGCCGAGCAACCCGCCCTGCGAGGTCATCCCTCGTCGTCGTCCTGGAAGGCCGCGTCGACGACCGTGGTGCCGGCGGGCCCGGCGAGGGGGTCGAACGGGCCGGCCTGCGAGGTCAGGCGCAGGGCGTCAGCCCCGCGACGTTCCCCGGAGGTCGAGAACGATCCGAGCGGACCGAGCACGCCCGCCCTGACGGCCCCGCGGAAGTCCCACGTGTCATCGGTCGCGTCGTGCGTCCAGATGGCGAGCAGCTGGCCGTCCTCGAGCTCGAGTCCTGTGAGGGTGACCGCGAAGCGGTCGCCGTCGACCGCCACCCGCGCGTCGACCCCGATGAGGGTCGTCGTCGGCCGCAGATCGCCGCTCGCGACCAGCGCAAGGGCCTGCTGCTGCCCGGCGACCGTCGCCGCGTACACGGCCTCTCGGTCGCGCAGATGAAAGTTCCAGAAGGCGAACGACGCCAGCAGGATGGCGCCCACGACGATGATGACGCCGAGCACCCGCTCCGAGCGCGACGGCGGGTCGGCGTGCTCCACGACGGAGATCTCGACCGGTGCGGGGCGCGTCTTCAGCACCGCCATCGAGGCACGCTCGTCCTGCTCGGCGGCCGTGAGATGCTCATCGATCCCGCGGAGCTCGGCCACCCGGCCTCGGCAGTCGTGGCAGCCCACGAGGTGCCGGCGGAACGCCGTCGACTCGGCGCCGTTCAACGCTCCGAGCACATGGCGAAGCGCGAGGTCGTCAGATCGCTCGGATTCACATGCCATGGCACCACCGTATCCCGAGTTCGGTCGGCCTCGTGGGGCGTTCCTCGCTGCACGTCGAGGTGGGCGGCGAACGCCCGGCGACGCTGTCCGTGCGGACACATCCACCCCCGAGAACGTCCAATCCACGCTGGTAGGTTCCTCCTTTCGCTCCCCACGTCCTGGAACGCCTCGTGCTCAAGGCCGTCACCTCCAAGCACCCGCGTCGGATGGCCGTGCTCATCACCGCCGCGCTCGGGTTCGCGCTCGTGGCCGGCGGGATCGCCTCAGCGGCGCTCGGCGCCGTCCGCGATGGTGAGGTCATGCCCGGCACGAGCGTGTCCGGCGTCGATCTCTCCGGGTTGGACCGCGTCACGGCCGCTCGTCGGATCGAGCGTCTCGCCGGCCCGCGTGAGGCCCGTGACGTCGTGGTCGTGCACGGCGACACCTCGTTCACGGTCTCCGCAGCGCAGATCGGCTTCGACGTCGACGTCGACGCGACGGTCGATGCGGCCTACGCCTCCGGCCGTGACGCGAGCCCGCTCGCGACGCTGGCCGGGCAGATCCCCGCCACGTTCTCGGCGACCGATCTCCAGATCGTCCAGGAGATCGACGAAGAGCGACTTGCGACCCGCGCGAACGCGATCGCTCGGTCGGTCGAGCGAGCCCCGTCGGTCGGGACCCTCGAGATCGACCCGGTCTCGCTCGTCGTCTCGACCACCCCACCGCTCAGCGGTCGCACCGTCGACCTCGACGAGACCGTCCGCATGCTCCGGTCGGCGTTCACCGCCGTGGAGGAGCCCGTCCCGCTCGACCTGCCGGTGATCGAGACGGCACCGCTCGTGACCGACGCCGACGTCGAAGCCGCCGCAGCGCTCGCGCGGATCGCGCTGACCGCCGACCTCACGCTTCGTGGCCCCGAGGAGGGCAGCGCGACGATCACCCCTGCCGAGCTCGCCACCATGCTGGACATCTCGTCGGAGAACGGCGGCTCGAGCATCGGCCTCAGCATCGACGCAGACCGCTTGGAAGCCGTCGTGGGCGACCAGGCGACCGCCTTCGGCCGCGACCCGGTCGACGCCAGCTTCGACATCCCGCGCAAGCCCCCGGTGTCCATCGACGCCAAAGGCGACGTCACGTTCACGCCGCAGGCGGCCGAGGTCCCCGTCATCCCGTCGCGTCCCGGGACCACGTTCGGTGCCGAACCCGCTGCGATGGCCATCTCTGCCACGCTCGAGCGTGGCGAGCACGAGGCCGTGATCCCGCTGATCGAGCAGCCCGCCACGTTCACGACCGATGATGCCGAAGCGCTTGGCATCGACGAGCTCCTCGCCTCCTTCACCACCTACCACGACTGCTGCGCCTCCCGGGTCACCAACATCCAGCTGCTGGCCGACATGGTCGACGGCACCGTGCTGCGACCCGGCGAGCAGTTCAGCATCAACCAGATCTCGCTCACGCGGACCTGCGCCGCGGGGTTCCGCGCCGCCGGGATGATCCTGAACGGCGAGATCGTCGACGTGTGTGGCGGCGGGGTCAGCCAGTTCGGCACGACGATGTTCAACGCAGCCTTCTTCAGCGGGGCCCAGCTCGACGACTGGAAGGCGCACTCCTTCTACATCTCGCGCTACCCGCGGGGACGTGAGGCGACGCTGAACTACCCGAACCCCGACATCGACGTCCGCTTCACCAACACGACCGCGCACGGGATGCTGGTCCGGACCTCCTACACCAGCACGTCGATCACGGTCGCGATCTACGGGCACAGCGACATCGCGACGGTGTCGGCCACCCACTCCGCCCCCTACGACTACCGCTCGTTCTCCACGCGGTTCAAGGAGAACAAGGCGCTGGCACCGGGCAAGTCGAGGACCACCCAGAGCGGCGCCCAGGGCTTCAGCGTGGACATCCTCCGGACGACGACGTTCGATGACGGATCCACGGAGGACTTCGACTTCACGACCGTCTACGTGCCGAAGCTCAAGATCGTGGAGCGGAACACGGACACGCCGCCACCGCCTCCGCCACCGCCAGCGGAGGAACCAACACCGCCTGCGCCCGAAGACGCCTGACGAGCCCGTCGGGCGCGCGGTGGCCGATCGCCACGTGTGCGGCGCACGGACTCATGACCCGACATTCTGCCGTGGTGGCCCTTCTCGCTCGCGTTGAGCACCTCCCGTCTGGCACATTCCACTCCTGCCGTCAACGGCCCGCGTGATCGCGGCTCGTGCGTCGCCGGTTCGCCCCTGGGGAGTGGCCGTCCGATCGTCGCCGACGGCAGCGACCGGAGGCATGGTGTCACCTGACGCCTGACCACCTCCGGGTGACGAATGACCGGCGCATCCGAGCGCGGAAACGGCAGCTCCGATGGCGGCATCCACCGACCGGTTGGTGCTGCTGTCCTCGTCCAAGACCGTGAAGAGTGGCGGTGACGGTCCGACGTGGCGCTCCGGCCCCCTGAACGAGGGTCCCCTGGCAGCGCTTCGCCGTCGCCTCGTCCGGGAGTCGCAGGCCGCAGCCAAGATCCCGGAGCCGGCGTTCTTCGACGCGGCCGGGGAACCGCTCGACCAGGCCTGCCGCCTTGCGCTCGGGCTCGGGAGGGCGCCGACCATGCCCGCGCACGAGCGCTACCACGGCCAGCAGTGGGAGGCCTTCGGAGACGGGGCCGGACGCCCGGAACGGGTGGTCGTGATCTCCGGGCTGTGGGGGCCGGTCCTGGCGAACACGCCGGTCCCCCCGTACCTGTTGCCGTGCGGTGGCCATCGGGCCGACGGGAGCACGATCGCCTCGGCGTGGCAGCTGCTCGCGACACGATGTCTCTGCGCCATGGCGGACGGTCGTCAGGTCGTGGACCTGCTGCCACCGGAGTCGCGCGAGGCGATCGACATCGAGACGCTCGCGGCCGAGGCGCCGGTCGTCACGGTGGAGTTCGTGACCGACGAGGGCAAGCCGGTCCACGACATGCGCCTGGAGCAGGCCCGCGGTGCGCTCGCCGCCCACCTGTCCCGTGGCGAGGGCCCTGCGTCGTTCGCCACGTCGCCGGGGCAGGGATGGTCCTGGTCGCGTGGTGGCTCGACGTGGACCTACGTCGCGGTCTGAGGCTCAGAGCGCCGCAAGCGCCCGCAGGTCGTCCATCCCGACGTCAGCCGACGTCAGGGTCCCGTCGACGTCGAGGACCGGGACGCCCCCGACACCGGCCGACCGGCGCAGCAACATGTGCCCACGACGAGCGCGAACCGCCTCGCGGTCCGACCCGATCGGGTTCCAGACCTCGGTGATCCCGACATCCTCGGCAACGCCGTCGAGGACGACGTCATCGTCGAGATCGCGTCCGTCGGCCCAGTAGCGGTCGACCAGGAGCCGACGCGCGGCCGCGCCCCGCCCAAGGGTCGTCGCCAGCTCGGCGAGGAGGTGCGCGCGGATCGTCGGGGGGGCGACACGCGGACGTGAGCTCGCGTCCAGCCCGATCGACAACGCCGCCTCGCGGTTCAGCTGCCAGTCCTCGAGCAGATCGAGCGGCGCCGGGATCGCCAGGCCCAGCCCGTAGCGGTCGAAACCCTCGAAGCCGATGTCGAAGCCCTCGTCGGCCAGCGTCTGCAGCCGAAGCATCGCCACGGCAGATCCGAGCGAGGTGAAGTCGTGGACGAGGACGAGCACGGGGTGTTCCGGGTCGCGGGGCGTTTCTCAGCGAGGCTAACGGGGGCTCCGGGTCAGTCCCCCGTCGCGACTGGCCGGTCAGGGTCCGACGACCATCCCGACCAGGAACCGGACGACAGGCGGGCCGTGACGCCGAGGTCCTCGAGGACGAGCAACGTGTGGCAGGCCGTGACGCCCGACCCGCAGGACACGACGATCTGAGCGGCGTCCGCGGCTCCTGCGTGGAGCTGCTGCAGAGCTGCCGGTGGCAGCAGTTGCCCTGCGCCGTCGACCGCGTCGGTGAACGGCCGGTTGACGGCGCCCGGGACATGTCCCGCCCGTGCATCGATGGGCTCGTGGTCACCGCGGAACCGCTCAGCGTCACGCACATCGATCACGACCGCATCAGGCCGTGTTCGGAGCGCGTCGACGACGTCGGCGTCCGCGAGGCGATCCTCCGGCCACGGGGCCGGCGTCGCGACGACCGGCTCGCGCGTCGACGGGGAGTCTGCCAGCGGGCCGCCAGCCTCACGCCAGGCCGTCATGCCGCCGTCGAGAACGGCGGCAGGCCGACCCACCACGCGTCGCATCCACACGAGCCGCGCCGCGATGGCGCCCACGCCGCTGTCCCAGGCCACGACCACCGCGTCGTCGGGGATCCCCAGCAGCCCGAGCCTCCGCGCGAAGTCCTCGGGGCTCGGCATGGGGTGTCGCCCCAGCACGGGGGCCGGCGGGTCGGAGAGATCGTCGTCGAGGGACGCGACGATCGCGCCGGGCGGCCATGCCGGCGTCTGGCCCTCCGGCTCACGCATCGCCGGCCACCGGACGTGGACCAGGACGAGCGGGCGCAGCGTCCCTCCCACCTCGACGCCGCCGGCTCGCTCCCACCGGATGACGTCGTCGGCCGTCACGAAGGCTGGCAGCGATGCCGTGCTGGTCATGTGGTCGCCTGTGACGCGGGGGCGGACCTCGAAGGATGCCAGCAGGTGCCACCGCGTGTGGGGATTCCGCGATGTCGCGGAGCCGCGCGGGCACACTTGCCGTCAGCGACCGCCACGGAGCCGACGATCTCGACGCAGCCCCTCCCGGATCCTGATCCGCCCCTCCCGCAGCACCGGCTGCGCGATGCGGTGATCGACAGGACGTGGGAGCTGCTCGGCGTGGGCTCCGTGATCGGCGCCGAAGAGCCCTTGCTCCGGATGATCCAAGAGCTCGCGCTCGACGCCGGCCTCCGCATCCACCGCTCCCCCGGAGTCCTCGAGGTCCGGGCACGAGGAGCCCGAGACAGCACCTACGCCCTCAGCGCCCACGTCGACCGTCACGGGCTGATCGGACTGGGTGCCGGGGAGTTCGGATACGCAGCCCACGTCCGACGCGAGGACCTCCACGGGGAGTCCTCGCATGCAACGCGGTCCTTCCTGCGGAGCGTGTCCGAACGGTTCGACGGAGAACCGATGCAGGCGTATGACCCTCGAAACGGCCGTCCGAGGGGTGCGGCGATGGCCGAGCACCTGACCGACGTTGACCGTGGCCTCATCATCCACATCGACGCGCTGGCGGACCTGCCAGCCGGGACGCCCGTCGCCTATCTGCCTCCCGGCCGTCAAGACCGGTCCGGAAACGTGCTGTCCGGACAGCTCGACAACGCCATCTGTGTCGCCATGGCTGTCGAGCTCCTCCGGTCGGGCGTCGCGCAGCGTGTGTTCTTCACGAGGGAGGAGGAGATCGGCCGTTCCGCGGACCATCTGCTCGCCCACCTCTCCGACGAGCCGGACTGGCCGTCGGTGCTCGTGCTCGACACGAGCCCCTTCCCGACCGATCGGCCCGCGCGATCGGCCTCGGTCGTGCTGCGGACATGTGACGCCGGCGGCGAGTTCGCGCCGGAGATCGTGGAGCACCTCACCACGTCAGCCGACGCGCTCGGCATCGAGGTCGTGATCAAGAACCTCTGGATCGAGGAGGCCAACGTCGAGCGCGAGCGTCTCGGGCAGAAGCCCCTCGGGTTCGGCCGGACCGAGCTCGGTCGGCTCGTCGAGTCGTCGGGTGGACGCCTCCACGGCGGAACCGTCCAGCTCCCGACCTGCGACTACCACACGAGCCGAGAGTCGACGACGACCCAGGCGGTCGACGCGATGCTGCACCTGCTCGACAAGATCCTCGGCGCATGACGTCGCGAGAGGACGACCGGCGTCGGCGGCCCCCGGAGCTTCTGGTCCGCCACCTCGAGGCGACGTTCGGGCCGTGGCCACCGACACGCGTGATCGACGTCGTCTCCACCCCGGTACGCACGCGTCCGACATGGGACGGCACCGTCCTGCCGCTGCGGGGCGCGGGCGATCAGCGACAGCTGTTGCTCGGATGCGACGAGGAGGTGGCGGACGCGGTGCGGAACGTGGTCGACGCCGCCGTCTCTCGGCTCGTCCGCCCGACCGCGGGCACGGCGACTCCACGACCGAGCGACCTCCTGTCCGTCCCCGGCTTCGCCGCGGACATCGCGTCCGCAGCAGGTCGACCGGGAGCGTTCCTCGGTCGAGGCGTGTTCCGGTGGGCGACGTCGGTGCCGGGGCCCGACACCCTCCCTGATGCAGGCACTTGGGTCGAGCGCGACGACCCGATCGTGCCCGGATGGCTGCGGCCCTTCAACGCCCCGCAGGTGCTCATGGCCTTCGACGAGACCGGGGCCTACTGCGCCGGCGTCGGGCTCAAGGTTCATGACGCGTTCGGATGGGAGCTGGCCGTCGTCACGGAGGCGCCGGCGCGCGGCCGCGGGCTC
>CBDTYW010000127.1:0-10456 GCA_965364735.1 uncultured Nitriliruptoria bacterium | reverse complement strand
CCGTCCTCGCGCTCGACGGCGATGTCCGCCGGCGCATGCCCGTGCCAGTCGCGATCGACGCCACCGATCGACATGTTCGGCGGCCACGTCGCGTCGGTGACCTGACCGACGGTCAGCGTCGCCCCCGCGGCGTTGATGTTGCCCGCCGCGTCGATGATGCCACCGGCCGCGATCACGAGCTCCGCCCCGGGCGGAGCGATCGACGCAGGCGCCACCCAGCCAGCCAGCGCCGGATCCCAAGCGGCCACGATGCGCACGCCGTCGACGGTGAACGCTGCGGTCCCGCCCGTGGGCGGGATCTCGCGGTGACGCAGGTGGGTCTCCGGATCGGGGGCCGGCAGCTGCGCGCGGATGACCACGTCGTCGCCGACGATCTCAGCCCCGAGCGCGACGATCCCGTCCGATGCCAGCACGGCAAACGGATCGGAGATGAGCTCGTAGCGGGCGGCGTTGATGCGGAAGCGGTGAATCCCAACGATGGCGTTGCCGGCAACGTCCCAGCGGGCGAGGTGTCGACCGTCGGCCTCGGACCACTGCATGGCAACGCCGAGGTCCGAGTCGACCGGCTCCCAGGTGTCCACGGAGCTCTGGCGTTCCACGACCACGAACGGCTCGCCGATCGGACGGTCACGTCCGCCGGCGCCACCGTCCCACTTGACGCCGATGACGTCGAATCGCTGGACGTCGCAGGGCGGCTGCGCAGCGATGCTGCCGCTGTCGGCACCGGCGCCGGGCGGTCCGCCATCCAGCCCCGGAACGCCCGTCAGCACGCCTCCGCCGCCGGACGCTGCCGGGACCGTCCCCTGTGGGGTGCCGGCCGCGAGCGCGCCGGTGAGGTCGGCGCTCACGTTCTGCAGCAGCAGCGACGTGTACTTGCCGAACACCGTGTGGCCGCCCTCGTAGTGCTGCTGGTCGTACTCCTCGGGCGTCGTGAAGTAGGCGACGTAGTCGTTCGCGAGGCCGACCAGGACGGAGTCGGTCACGCCTGCGGGCACGTCGGCGAGCGCAGCTGCGTTCACCCGGCGGCCGGTCTCGGTGGTCGCCTCGCCGGGCACGGCGATCAGCAGCGTGCTGCCGACCCGCGCGACCTGCAGCTCCGGGTTGTTCCGCCACGGTGCCGGTCCGGCGATGATCTTGCGGCCTTGGACGGGATCGGCGAGCGCGGCCGGCCGACGTTGCCCCTCGCTGGCGCCATCGAGGTAGAACGGTGAGGGGCCGTTCTTGGCTCCGCCGAGAAACGTGATCCCCCAGAGCGCCTGGTTGCCGACCTGGTGACCTTCGTCGTCGACGACCTGGCCGCCGTAGACCATCCGCGTCCAGCGATGGCCGACCGCGACCTCGTTTGCGAGGCGTGTGCCGGCGTCGTCCCACGCGGTGCGCATGGCCGCGCCGAGCCGCTGGCCGAGCATGTCCGCGCAGCTCTGCGGGCTGAACGAGTCATACAGCGTGATCAGGTCGCCCTGGTTGCCGTTGGCGAGGATGCCGACGGGGATCCCGTCGCCGGCGACGCCGATCGTCCCGTCTGTGCCGTCGCGGAAGCTCGCCTCGAAGTGCCGCACGGCGAAGCCCGACAGGTCCGACGAGTACAGCGTGTTCGTGTTCGGGAACGACGTCGGATGCACGGCGAAGATCGACCATGCGGTGAGCGGGGTGCCGTCGGGGCGGTCCACGCGGAGCAGACGCAGCGCGGTGTCGCGCGCGTGGTCCGGGCCGTCGGGGTCGAGGTCGGGCGTGCCCGTTCCCGGCGCGAGGTCCATGCCGTGGTTCGCGAGGTGCGCCTCGACCGAGCGGCTCTGGTTGACGTCCTTCACCTCGACGCGTGCCCATGCGGCGCTGGCCGGTGCGAGGTCCGCGTGGGCGGCACGGATCGATGCGGCGATCTGCCCCTGCAGCCACGTTGACCAGCCGTCGGGGCCGGCGTGGGTGTGGGTCGCGTGGAGCATCAGGTTCGCGCTGGTGATGCCGAGGTCGGCCAGCATGGCGACGACGCCGTTCTTGTCCTCCGCCGAGCCGAGGTCGCAGGTGGCCAGATAGAGCGTCTCGCCGCCGGACCGCAGGGCCAGCGTGCGGGCGTGGAGCCGCGCGGCAACACCGTTCGCGAAGCGATCGGGGCGCACGTAGCCGAAGAAGTTGCCACCGTTCTCCGGGGTGATGTCGGTGACGCCGAGCCCGGCTTCGAGGGTCGCGCCGGGCACCTGCGCGAGGGCCGCAGACATCCGGCCGATCGACGGAAGCAGCCCGTTCAGCGCGAGCCCTGCGCCGCCGACGACGCCAGCGCGCAGCAGGTTGCGTCGACCGAGGTCCGGTCCGTGGTGATGGCCCATCGTGATCTCCTCAGTCGTCCCAGCGGGGCTCGTCGAGATCGAGCCCGGCCGCCTCGGCTGCCGCACGGTAGTCCTCTGCGAGTGATCGAACGGTCGCGTGGGCGTTGAGCCCGCTCGGGTTCGGCAGCGCCCACACCTCGGCTGGCGGGAGCACCTCGAGGCCGTCTGGCTGCAGGCCGACCTTCGCCTTCGGCCGCCCGAACGCGGTGCGGTAGGCCGTGATGCCGACGACCGCGACGACCTTCGGGGCAAGCTCCACCACGCGGGCGGCGAGGCGTGTGCCGCCCTCGCGGTACTCCTCGCGGCTCAGCTCGTCGGCGCGTGCGGTGGCGCGCTCGACGACGTTGCTGATCCCGACGCCCCGCGCGATCAGATGCGCCCGGTCGTCGTCGTCGATACCCGTGCGGTTGAGCTCGTAGCCCGTGATCCCTGCGAGGAACAGCGCCGGGTAGAAGCGGTTGCCGGGATGCGCGAAGTGCGTCTGCGCGGCCGCGGTCCAGAGCCCGGGGTTGATCCCGACGAACAGGAGCTTCAGTCCCGGCCCGACGAGGTCCGGCACGATCTCGTCGTAGTGGGTGAGCAGCTCTTCGCGGGTGAACTTCATGCGGCGGACGTTCTCATGGCTTGAACTGGGCCGGGTCCACCGTGATGAAGATCGCCTTCGCCGACGCGATCAGGCGGCCCTCTGCGTGAGCCTCGGCCTCGGCGAAGATCTTGCGGCCCTCTCGGCTGACCTCGCGGGCCCGGAACTCGAGCGGGAGCTTGATCGGGGTCGCCGCGTGGTAGCGGACGGTGAGCTCGCCGGTGAAGGCGGCGGACTTGGTCAGGCTCAGCAGGTAGCCGAGGACGTCGTCGAAGATCGCGGCCACGATGCCACCGTGCGAGCGACCGGGAGCACCCTCGAAGGCGGACTCGAGCACGACGTGGGCGCGGACCTCGTCCCCCTCGCGGAAGACCTCCATCCCGATGCCCATCGGGTTGTGCGCGCCGGACACGAAGCAGGTGCTGAAGTGGGAGATCTGCTCCCCGTCGGTGGCGTCCGCCATCACCTGCGCCTTCTTCAGCGAGATGATGTCGCGGACACGGACGGGCGCGGCCTGCAGCTCACCCGCCACGCGCTCGGCGGCCTCGGCCACGCGCAGGAGCAGGTCGATGTCGCCGTCGCGCTCGACGAGGGTGTGGCCCAGCAGCCGCATGGCCTCGGCTGCGCGCTCGCGCGCCTGGTCGGTCGTGATCTCGTTCATGCGGGCTGCTCCTGCTCGTCCGCGGGCTCAGGTTCCGGCGGCATGGTCACGATGACCTCGCCGGCTCGGCGTCCCTCGATGCTGCGCACGACGAGCTTCCAGCCGTCGTGCTCGACGGCGTCGCCGGCCTTCAGGAGCCGTCCGAGCTCTTCGGTGAGCCAGCCGCCGATGGTCTCGGCGTCGGTGTCGGGGAGGAGCAGCCCGGTCAGACGTTGGAGCTCATCTCGCCGGAGCGTGCCCGGGACCGTCCAGCTCCGTTCGTTGCGGCGCTTCGCGGTCGTGCCGTCCGCGTCGAACTCGTCCACGATCTCGCCGACGAGCTCCTCGATGACGTCCTCGAGCGAGAGCATCCCGGCGGTCCCACCGAACTCGTCGACGACGAGGGCAGCGTGGGCGCGGGCGAGCCGCATGTCCTTCAGCAGGTGCTCCAGGTTCCGCGACTCCGGGACCGCAGGCAGCGGTCGCAGCAGGTCGGCGACGGTCTTGCCGTCCAGCTCCTCGGCGTCGCGGATGAGCACGTCCTTGACGTGCACGAGCCCCACGATCTCGTCGATCCCCGTCGTGTAGACCGGGAACCGCGTGAACCCCGTCTCCAACGCCAGCGCCTCGACGTCCGACGCCGGAGCCGAAGCCGCGATCCCCACGAGGTCAACACGCGGGGTCATGGCCGCCTCGGCGTCGATGTTGGACAGGTGCAGCACCGACGACAGGACGCGCTCGTCCGAGGGCCGGAGCATCCCCTGACGTCGCGACTCCCGGACCGCGAGCGCAAGCTCCTCCGGGGTGTGCACGAGACCGTGCTCGTCGACGGGCTCGACGCCCATCGCGCGGACCACGATGTTGCCGGCGCCGTTCATGACGACGATCAGCGGACGGAAGAGCTTGGCGAACAGCCGGAACGGCCGCGCCGTGGCCATCGAGACCTCTTCGGCCTTCGCGAGCGCGATGTTCTTCGGGACCATCTCACCGACGACCATGTGCAGGAACACGACGATCGACAGCGCGATCGCAAAGGAGATCGCACCGCGGGCGGAGCCCGACAACGACCCCTCGGGGAGCCAGCCGTCGATCACGGTCGCGAGCGCGGGCTCCGCGATCGCTCCGAGACCCAGCGAGGTCATCGTGATGCCCAGCTGCGCACCCGAGAACGTGATCGAGAGCTCTTGGAGGGCCAGCAGCGCCTGCTGCGCGCGCTTCTCGCCAGCTTCGGCGCGCTCCTCGATGCGTGCTCGGCGTGCCGCGAGCAGCGCGATCTCCGCGGCGACGAAGAAGAAGTTGAGCGCCAGCAGGACGAGCCCGATGAGCAGGCCGACCGGCGACGCCTCGGCGTGTCCACCGTCAGCCGCGGCGGCGGCGAGAAGCTCGATCATGCGATCACCTCGGCGTCGGGCAGGCGGGCGATGTCGAGCTCCGCGATGCGGACCCCATCCAGCTTCGACACCCGGAACTCCCAGCCTTCGTAGGTGAGCGACTCACCTTCTTCAGGCAGCCGGCCGAGCTGGTCGAGCACGAATCCGGCGACGGTGTCAAAGTCCCCGTCGGGCAGGTCGACGCCGACCTCGTGGCCGAGCCGCGTCGCGCGGACGGCGCCGAGCACCTGGAAGCGTCCTGCGCCAGTCCTGCGGATCGAGGCGATCTCCGTGTCGAACTCGTCGGCGATCTCACCCACGAGCTCCTCGACGGCGTCCTCGATCGTGACGATGCCCGTCGTGTCCCCGTACTCGTCGACGACCATCGCGAAGGTGCGCTGGGTGCCGCGGAACTCCCGGAGGAGATCGCGGACCGACTCGGGTTCCGGCACAGTGAGGACGTCGGTGACGACCTCGCTGAGCAGCGTGCTCGCACGCACTTCACGAGGCACCCCGAGGAGGTGCCGGACGTGCACGGTGCCGATCGTCTCGTCGGTGCCGGCGGTCTGGACGGGGAATCGTGAGTGCCCGGTCACTCGTGCGACAGCCCGCAGGTCCTCGAGGGTCTGGTCGGACTGGAGCCAGACGATGGCCGGGCGTGGGACCATGATCTCCGCGACGCGGGTGTCGCCGAGCTCGATGCCGCGGGCGAGGAGCTGCCCTTGATCCGGGGTGAGCGAGCCACCGGCGGCCGACGCCTGGATGATGCGGGCCAGCTCGCCGGGGCTCGCGCCCTCGTCGAGCTCGTGACGCACCTCGAACCCGAGCATCCGGGTGATGGCTGCTGCCGATGCGTCGAACACCTTGATCACGGGGCCGAACACGATGCCGAAGGCGCGCATGAATCGGACGGTCCGCAGCGCGGTCGACTCCGGGCGCGCGATCGCGAGGTTCTTCGGCGCCAGCTCGCCGAACACCATCTGGATCCCCGTCGACAGGATGAAGGCGAGCGCGACCGACACGGTCCGCGCCGTGGACTCGGGCAGGCCGACCACATCGATGACGGGACGGATCAGGCCGCCGACCGCGTCCTCCGCGAGGAGCCCGACGAGCAGCGAGGTCGCGGTGATGCCGAACTGCGCGGCCGAAAGGACGAACGAGAGGTCGCTCATGGCCAGGAGGGCGGTCGCAGCGCGCTTGTCGCCGGCGTTGGCCGCCTCCTCGACGGTCCCACGCTTGGACGAGACCAGCGCGAACTCCGCGGCCACGAAGAGGCCGTTCGCGATGATGAGCAGCGCGACGAAGAGCAGGCCCAGGGCGGGGGTCATGAGATGACTTCCGTGGTCGCGCCGGCGGCGAGGGCGAAGACCTCACCGAGATGTCGGGCATGGTCGGCGAAGTCGAACGTCTCGTCAACGAGGGCACGCACCGCGAAGCCGGTCAGCGTGGCGACCATCGTCTCGGCGTCCCGGTGCCGATCGGCAACGGAGCGATCCGGCAGCGCGCGGGCGAGCGCCGCTTCGAACCGTCCGACGCGCGCAGCGTGGTGGCGGATGACGCGGTCGCCGATGACGGGGTCGGTGAGGCCGCGCGAGACGGAGATGTTCACGTAGATCCTGGCCAGTGGCGGGTCGCCGGTGATGAAGCGCACGAACGCGTCGATGAGGTTGGTGACGGTCTCGTTCCCGAGGCCCGACGGGTCTGGGTCGACCGCGCCGATCGCGTCACGGATGACCTCGAGGACCGCTTCGTCCTTGGTCTCGAACTGGTTGTAGAACGAGCCCGCGCCCACGCCAGCCTGCTGGGTGATCGCCTTGAGGGTCGTGCCGTCGAACCCGACGTCGCCCAGCAGCGCGCGCACGGCCGCCAGAATGCGGTCGCGCGTCTCGAGGCCCACGCGGTAGCGCGCCACCCGGTGTCCGATGTGTGAGTCCGACCTCAGCCAGCCGGAAGTTGCGCGAGGCTACAACATGGAACGCCGCTCCAATTGCAGCCTCGGTCGTCTTCACCCGCCACACTCCCCCGACCCCACCCCGAGAGATCTCGTGAGCACCTCGCCCGCCGCCCCCGCGCTCGCGGACATGACCCCTGAGCAGGAAGCCGCGCTCAAGGCTGCCCGCCTGCGCGCCACCGGCCTGCTGGCCGTCGTCGCTGTGGGCTTCGTGATCACGCTCCTCGTCGAGGACTCGACCGCGATGGGCTACATCCGCGCGGCGCTCGAGGCCTCGCTCGTGGGAGGGCTCGCGGACTGGTTCGCCGTCGTTGCGCTGTTCCGTCATCCGCTCGGGCTGCCGATCCCGCACACCGCGGTGATCGCGAAGTCCAAGGACCAGCTCGGAGACACGCTCGGCGAGTTCGCGCGCAACAACTTCCTCGGCGACTCCCAGCTGCGCGAGCGGCTCGTCAAGGCGTCGCACCTCACCTCTCTCGGCACCTGGCTGGCCGACGACGACAACGCCGGCCGCATCGCCGGCCGCGTGGGGAAGATGGCGGTCGAGCTGACCTCCGACGCGGACAACGCGAGGTTGCGCGACGAGGCCGTGAAGCTCCTGCGTGACCGGCTCCGCAACCTTCCCGCTGGCGAGCTGGCGGGGCGTGGCCTCCAGCACGCCCTCGAGGAAGGCCGTCAGCAGCAGGTGGTCAGCGCCGCCGTCGATGCGATCGACGCCCGCGTCACCGAGCACCGCGACCTCTTGCGGCTGCGCTTCACGAAGCAGGCTCCGTCCTGGGTGCCGGACGCCGTCAACGACCTCATCTACGAACGGGCCGAGGAGGTCATCCACAACCTGCTGCACGACGTGCGTCGTGACGAGACCCACGAGATCCGCCAGGTGCTCACCCGTGAGCTCGAGGGCTTCTCGGAGCGCCTGCTCAACGACCCGACCACCCAGGTGCAGGCCGCCAAGCGGTGGAGCCAGGCGCTCGACTCCGATCAGGTCGACGAGTGGCTGAACGTTGCCGTCGGCGGCGTCATCGACGAGACGCTGGCCGCAGCCGCAGATCCCAGCTCCGAGCTGCAGCACCGGCTGCGCCGCTTCATCACGGACTTCGGCCTCCGGCTCCAGGAGGACCAGGATCTCCGCGACGCCGTCGTGAAGTGGATCGACGACCGCATCCCGCGTCTCGGCGACGGCATCCGGGCTGAGGTCCAGCGCGGAATCGCGGAGACCGTGGACCGCTGGGACGGCCCGTCCACATCACGTCGCCTCGAGGCGTGGCTCGGCCGCGACCTCCAGTTCGTCCGCATCAACGGGACGATCGTCGGCGGCCTCGTCGGCCTCGTGCTCCACGTCCTCAGCGAGTCCCTCGGCTGACGAGCGGCAGCAGCTCGCGGACGACGGCGAGGGCCTCCTCGACGTGGTGGCGTTCGGTGCGGTGATTGACGGTGTTCGCGCGAAGGCACCGGACGCCGTCGACGGTGGTGCCGGAGATGAAGACGCGACCGTCGGCGTCGAGCGCGCGGACGAGCGCGTCGTTGATCCGGTCAAGCGTGGCGTCGTCCAGAGCGGCATCGACGTGGCGGAAACAGACGACGGACAGGACGCCCTCGCCGCGCCGTTCGAGCTCCGGTGCCGCGTCGACGAGGTCCGCCAGATGGCGCATCACCAGGATGTTCTGCTCGATCGCGTGGAGCAGACGATCGGCGCCGTAGACCTGCAACGTCATCCAGACCTTCAGCGCACGGAAAGGTCGTGAGAGCGCGAGGCCGTGCTCCATCGGATCGCCCGGCCCCTCCCCCTGTCCGTCGCGGAGATAGTCGGGCACGATGCTGAAGGCGTCGCGCAGGTGGGCGTGGTCGCGCACGAGGATCGCCCCGCAGGCGAACGGCACGCTCAGCCACTTGTGCGGGTCGACGGCGATCGAGTCAGCGCGGTCGATCCCGGCGAAGTGGTGGGCGACGAGCGACGTGCCCGCGGCAGGCGCCCCGAACGCCCCGTCGAGGTGCAGCCACAGCCCCTCGGCTTCGGCGAGGTCGGCGAGCGCGCCGAGCGGGTCGACGGCCCCGGTGTTCACGGTCCCGGCGTGGCCGACGATCGCGATGGGCCGGTTGCCGGCTGCGCGATCGGCAGCGATCGCGGCGGTCATGGCTGCGAGGTCGGCGCGGCCGTCGGCGTCGGGCGGGGTGACGATCAGGTTGCGTGCGCCCAGGCCGAGGAGGTCCACGGCCTTCTGGATCGCCGAGTGGGCCGTGCCCGAGGTGTGGACGGTGAGCTGCGGTCCGGCCCGCAGGCCGTCGCCCCGTACGTCGAAGCCGGCCTTGGCGGCCCGCGCCGCTGCGAGACCGTGCAGGTTGGCCGACGAGCCGCCGGAGACGAGCAGTCCGCCACCGGCGGGGAAGCCGATCAGCTCTCCCAGCCACGCGACGACGCGCTGCTCCATGGCCACGTGGGCCGGCGCGACGCGCCAGGTGCCGCCGTTGACGTTGATCGCCGCGGTCAGCATCCCGGCCACGATCCCGACGTGGGAGCCACCGGACATGACGTTCGACAGGAACCGTGGGTGGACGTTCAGCGCCGACGCGGTGATGACGTCGTGCTCGACGCGGCGCAGGATCTCGTCGATGGGTCGCCCGTTGGTGGGCAGCGGCTCGTCGAATCGCGCCACCACCTCCGCCTCGTCGAGCGCCGGGTGGACGGGGCGCCCTTCGAGGTCGCCGAGGAACCGCAGGGCGAGGTCGCGGGCGTCGTCGAGCATCCGTCCGAGGTCGCCGAGATCGCCGTCGAGGGTCATCCGAGGTCCTGATGGGTCGTGTCTCGCCAGCCTGCCGTACCCGCACGACCCGCACGTGGTTCTTGCGATTCTGGAGGTGATGCTCCAACATGGAGTGGTCGCTCCAAGATGGGCGGCTCCCTGCAGCACCAGCGAGTGACCACCCGGTCAACCGGACAACGACGAGGTCTCCCATGAGCCACTACAAGTCCAACCTTCGCGACATCGAGTTCAACCTCTTCGAGGTCCTCGGCGCCGACGAGTACTACGGCACCGGCCCGTTCGCGGCCATGGACCCCGACACCTCGAAGATGGTCCTGCAGGGCGTCAACCAGTTCTGCACCGAGGGGATCTGGGCCGACTCGTTCGTCCCCGTGGACCGCACCCCGCTGACGCTGGACGACGACGGCAACGTCACCGCCCCGGACGAGCTCGTCGAGGCGCTGGACGCCTACTACGACGCCGGCTGGCACACGCTGCCCCTCCCCACGCACCTCGGCGGCTTCGGCGCGCCTCCCACCATCCGGTGGGCCACGACCGAGCTGTTCGCCGGTGGCCACGCCACCGCGTCGCTCTGGCCGATCGGCGCGCTCATGTCGATGATCATCGACCGCGTCGGCACCGAGGGTCAGAAGGCTCGCTACTGCCAGCGCATGGTCAACGAGCGTTGGGGCGGCACCATGGTCCTGACCGAGCCGGACGCTGGCTCCGATGTCGGCGCCGGCACCACCCGCGCGTCGAAGGTCGAGGAGAACGGCCCCGACGACCTCGGTGAGATCCACCACATCGAGGGCATCAAGCGCTTCATCACGAGCTCCGACTACCAGGG
>CBDTYW010000126.1:0-10489 GCA_965364735.1 uncultured Nitriliruptoria bacterium | reverse complement strand
TCATCGGATGGCCTATTGCTGCAGCACTGTTGTTCGCCGGAGCGGCATGGAGCCTTGGTGCTCAGCGACTCCGTTGGGCGATCCCCATTGCTCTTGCCCTCGCCTTCACTATCTACTTTCTCTTCGGGCGATTGCTCGGCCTCTCGCTTCCTGCGGGACCACTACTCGATTGGATGCCGTTCTTCTGATGGATAATTTCGCCCAACTCATGGCGGGGTTCGCGACCGCCCTTCAGCCGGAATATCTCCTCTATGCATTCTTCGGCGTCGTTATCGGCACCGCTGTTGGGGTTCTGCCGGGTATCGGACCAGCAATGACGGTGGCGTTGCTGCTCCCGATTACCTACACGTTGAATCCGACAGCAGCCCTGATCGTGTTTGCGGGGATCTACTACGGGGGTATGTACGGAGGTTCGACAACCTCGATTCTTTTGAACACTCCTGGAGAATCGGCATCCATTGTGACCGCGCTTGAGGGTAACAAGATGGCGAAGATGGGGCGTGGTGCGGCAGCGCTTGCGACAGCCGCAATCGGATCCTTTGTCGCGGCCAGCGTCGCCACGGTCCCGTCGCAGACCGCGACGATCGCATGCTCCATCTTCATGAGGTCGACGTGGCCGAGCGTCGCGCCGACGCGAACGTCGTCGCCGACGGCGACCGTCCAGCCGACGATCGTCCCGTCACACGGGGCGACGATGTCGGTCGACACGATCAGAAGAGCTTCGGGATGATCGCCTCGACGAGCGACGGGCCGGAGGTGGCGAGCGCGAGCTCGAGCTGGTCGTGGAACTCCTCGATGGTCGTCGCGCGGGTCGCGCTGACGCCCATGCCCGACGCCAGCGCGGTGAAGTCCAGCACCGGACCTCCGAGGTCGAGGAGGCTCTGCGACGCCTCACCCGTCGCGCCGTCAGCGCCGACGCGCTGCAGCTCCATCTTCAGGATCTCGTAGGACGCGTTGTTGTAGATGACGACGGTGACGTCGAGGTTCTCGCGGGCCATCGACCACAGCGACTGGATCGTGTACATCGCGGAGCCGTCGGCCTGCAGGCACAGCACCTTGCGGTCGGGGCACGCGATGGCGGCGCCGACGGCGGTCGGCAGGCCGTAGCCGATCGAGCCTCCGGTGAGCGTGAGCCAGTCGTGCGCCGGCGCACCGTTGGTGGTGAACGGCAGCATCAGCGACGAGGTGATCGCCTCGTCGACGACGATCGCCTCCTCCGGGATGAGCATCCCGATGACCTGCGCCGTCGTGGTGCCGTCGAGCACGCCTTCGGGCAGCGTCCCCGCGACGGGCTCCTGGACGGTGATCTCGTTGGGGGCGTCGAGCGCGTCGGCGAGCGCGATCAACGCGGCGACCCCGTCTTCGTCGTGGTCGGCGAGCTTCGTCGCGACGCAGGTGTCGGGGACGAGCGTGGAGAGCTTGTCGGGGTAGGCGAAGAAGCTGATCGGCACCTTCGCGTCGACGGTGACGAGCTGCTCGACGTCCTTGAACTGGTCGACGGCGATCTCGGACAGGTAGCCGACGCGGCCGAAGGCGGGGATCCCGGCTCCACGACGCAGGCGCGTCGGGAAGCACTCGAGCATGACGTCGGCGTCGGTCGCCGCGGCGATGCGGGCTGCGGCGCGAAGACCAGCCTCGGAGGCGGGGACGACGCCGCCGAGGAGCAGGCGGCAGGTCTGGCCGGAACGCAGCAACGCGACGACCTCGGCGATGCGGGCGCCGTCGACGACCGCGCGACCGGCAGGTGCGACGGGAGCGGCGACTTCCCCGCCCTCGCCCCAGCTGACGTCGGCGGGGAGGATGAGCGTGGCAACCTGGCCGGGAGCGCCGATCGCGGCGGCCACGCACTCGGCGGCGTCACGGCCGACGTCCTTCGTCTCGTTCGCGGTACGGATCCAGTCGGACACGTTGCTCGCGACGGCGACGATGTCGGACTCGAGCGGCGCGTCGAGCAGCTTGTGGGGGAGCGCGTGATCGCCGACCACGTTGACGACGGGGCTCCACGCGCGACGGGCGTTGTGCAGGTTCGCGAGCCCGTTGCCGAGTCCCGGTCCGAGGTGCAGGAGCACGGCGGCGGGCTTGCCGGCCATGCGGGCGTAGCCGTCGGCGGCGCCGGTGGCGACGCCCTCGAAGAGGTTCAGCACACCCCGCATCTCGGGTACCTGGTCGAGCGCAGCAACGAAGTGCATCTCGGACGTACCGGGGTTGGAGAAGCAGACCTCGACCCCGCTGTCGACGAGCGTTCGGATGAGCGCCTGCGCGCCGTTGATCTGGTCGGACATGGCTGGCTCGTTTCGTGGAGGGGAGGTCAGTCGAGGTCGAAGATGGCGCCGGGGTTGAGGATCCCGTTCGGGTCGAACGTGCGCTTGATGCCCTTCATCAGGTGCATCTGCACGGGGTCACCGAGCTCGGCGAGGTAGGCCTTCTTCTCGCGGCCGATCCCGTGCTCCCCGGAGATCGCGCCGCCGAGGGCGAGGCCGGCCTCGAGCAGGGCGCGCATGACCTTCTTGCGGACGTCGGCGTCGGCCTGCCAGACCGACATGTGCACGTTGCCGTCTCCGGCGTGACCACAGCCGACGATCAGCGACTCGTGCTCGGCGCCGATCTCCTGCACGCGCGTCATGTACGGCGACATCTCGGAACGTGGGACGACGACGTCGATGATGTCCTGGAACCCCCGGGACTGGGCTGCGTAGAAGGCGTGCTCGCGTGCGGTGATCAGATCGTTGGCCGCGGCCGCCGGGAGCACGTAGACGTCCATCGCCCCGAGCTCGCCGAGGAGCTCGCCGAGGCGCATCGCGTCCTCGTCGACGCGGCTCTCGTGTTGGTCCTCGACCTGCACCACGAGGTAGGCGAGCGCGGTGTCCTTGATGTGCTGGGGGATGCCGACGTCAAGGTTGTTGTCCTCGGCGATGACGGCCATCGTGAGCAGGTCGATGTACTCGAGCACGAGCGGGTTGACGCCGGTCTCGATGATGCGCGGGATCGCGGCGGTGACCTCGTCGAGCGTCGCGAACGGCGCGAGGATCGTCGACGACTTGGTCAGCCGGGTGGTGAGCTTGCACCAGATCTTCGTGACCAGTCCGAGCGTCCCCTCTGAGCCGATGACGAGCTGCGTCAGGTTGTAGCCCTGGGAGATCTTCGAGATCTTCCCGCCGCTGAGCATCACCTCGCCGGAGGGCAGGACCGTCTCGAGGCCGAGCACGTGGTTGCGGGTGACGCCGTACTTGATCGCGCGCATCCCGGCCGCGTTGGTCGCGACGGTGCCGCCGATCGACGCTGAGTCGGCGCCGGGACGCACCGGGTAGACGAGGCCGAGCGGAGCCAGCGCGGCGTCGAGCTCGGCGAGCGTGACGCCCGGCTCGACGATCGCGACGTGGTTCTCGGTGTCGATCTCGATGATCGCCTTCATCCGCTCGAAGCTGACGATGACGCCACCCTCCGGCGGGATCGCCCCGCCCGACAGCCCCGACCCGGACCCGCGCGCGACGATGGCGATGCCGTGCTGGTTTGCGGCGGCGAGCAGCTGCGCGACCTCGTCGGTGTTCGCGGGCGTGAGCACGGCGGCAGGCGTGACCGCCGTGGCGCCGAGCGACTCGTCGTGGGAGTAGTCGGGGTTGATGTCCTCGACGGTGACGTGCTCGTCACCCACGATCGGCGCGAAGATGCTGTGCAGATCTGCCACGGTGTGCTCCCGGTGTGCGACGTCAACCTCAGCGAAGGTAACGCCGCCGGCGGGGTTCCGAGCGAGGTTCGCGCAGGGGCGGTCGCCCCTGGCGACGCTGGATCGACGCCGGTCATTCGCCGATGCTCACCGAGCCGGCCGCGCTGACGATGCTGCTCGACCGGATCGCCGCGGGCGGCTGAACCCGGGCGCGCGTCGCAGGTCGTGCGTAGCCTCGCGGGACGAACCGGCAACCCACGGGGCCACGCATGATCATCGTCACCGGCAACGCGCGCATCCAGCCGGACACGCAGGACGCCGCACGCGCGGCGTTGGAACCGCTCATCGCCGCGACGCGGGCCGAGGACGGGTGCGAGTCCTACACCTTCGGCTTCGACGTCGACGACCCCGAGCTGCTGCTGTTCACCGAGCTGTGGCGCGACCAGGCTGCCCTCGACGCGCACTTCGCGACGCCGCACATCGCCGCGTTCGGTGCAGCGATGGCGGAGTTCGTCGCCGACGGTCCGGCGATCGCGTTCTACGACGCGACGAAGCAGGGCTGACCCGCCGCCCGCGACGGCAGATCGGAACCACCGTGGCGAAGGCGAACGAGCACGGCGAGCCGATCACGCTGGAGGTCGACGGACGCGAGGTGCAGGTCACCTCGCCCAACAAGGTCTTCTTCAGCAAGCGCAACGAGACGAAGCTGGACCTCGTGAGCTACTACCTCGCCATCAGTGAGCCCGTGATGCGGACGATGGGCGGGCGCCCCGTGCTGCTCGAGCGCTACCCCAACGGGGCGCGCGGCAAGTCGTTCTTCCAGAAGCGGGTCCCGAAGGGCGCGCCGGACTGGCTCGTCACGACCGAGGTCATGACGCCGAACGGCACGCCGTCCAACGCGCTGGTCATCGCGGACCTGGCGCACGTCGTCTGGGCGGTCAACCAGGGCTGCCTCGGGTTCCACGTCTGGCCGTTCATGGCCGATGACCCTGAGCACGCCGACGAGCTGCGGATCGATCTCGACCCGTCGCCCGGCGTCACGACGGACATGATCCGGCAGGCCGCGCTGCACCTTCGTGATCTCCTCGACGAGCACGGCGTCCGATCGTGGATCAAGGTCTCGGGGCGACGAGGTCTCCACATCTACTCGCGCCTTCGGCCCGGGTGGGACAGCTATCAGGTGCGCTTCGCAGCGGTCGCGATCGCCCGCGAGCTCGAGCGCCGCTTCCCGGACCTCATCACCGCGAAGTGGTGGAAGGAGGAGCGGGGGGAGCGCGTCTTCGTCGACTTCAACCAGAACGCTCCGCACAAGACGGTGTTCGGGGCGTGGTCGGTCCGGCCCCGTGTCGGGGCGACCGTCTCCATGCCGATCCGCTGGGAGCAGATCCACGACATCGCACCGGACGGGATGACCATCGACGTGGTGCCGGGGATCGTCGCGGCCGAGGGTGATGCCTGGGCCGAGTACGGCTCCGACCCGCAGGACCTCACGTCGCTGCTTGCCCTGCACGAGCGCGACATGGCCGACGGACTCATGGATGCCCCGTGGCCGCCCGTCTACCCGAAGCAGCCGAACGAGCCGCCGCGCGTCGCACCGTCGCGGGCGAAGAAGGACCCGGACGACGAGGATGAGTGACGTCGACCTGGTCGTGCTCGGCACGTCGTCCGCGGCCCCGACCCGGCATCGCAACCACAACGGCTACCTCCTCCGCCTGGGCCCGCACCACGTCCTGTTCGATCCGGGCGAGGGCACGCAGCGGCAGTACACGCTCGCCGGCGTCTCGGCGGCACGAACCGACGTCGTCGCGATCACCCACTTTCACGGCGACCACTGTCTGGGGTTGCCGGGGATGCTGTCGCGCCTCGACCACGAGCGCGACGGCCGAGATGTCCGCGTCGTCTTCCCCGGCGACGACGTCGAGCAGTTCACGCGGTTGCGTGAAGCGGCGCACGCGGCGCGGCGCGGCGTCGCGCATCCGGTGCCGGTCGACGTTGCGGCAGCCGCCGTCGGGCTCGTCGAGGTCGGCGACGTCGGACGCTGGACGCTGCAGGCGGCCTCGCTCGACCACCGGGTCAGCTGCGTCGGCTACCGACTGACCGAGCCGGCTGGGACGCGGTTCACCGTCGACGCTCTGGCCCACCACGGGATCGCCGGCGCGGCCGTCGGGGCGCTGGAACGCACGGGCATCCATGTCCGCGACGATGGCCTCACGGTCGGCATCGAGGAGGTCAGCGAGGTTCGCCCCGGGATGGCGATCGCGTTCATCATGGACACCCGTCTCTGCGCCAACGTGGCGTCGCTCGCCGCGGACGCGGACCTCGTCATCATCGAGTCGACGTTCGAGGACGACGATGCCGCGCTCGCGGAGGAGTACGGGCACCTCACCGCCGGTCAGGCCGGCGACGTCATCGCCGCCGCGGGCGCCCGTCTCGCCGTGCTGACCCACTTCTCGTCGCGCTACCCCGGCACGAGGATCCTGCGGGAGCAGGCCGCGGCCCGCGCCCCGTCAGCCGAGATCCTCGTCGCCGACGACCTCGACGTCATCCCGGTTCCGCGACCCTGACAGGACGGTCAGTCGACGCGGACGCCGAGGTCGTTGACGGCAGCTCCTCGCGCCCCGTGCAGCACCTTGCGGGCTGCGTCGGGGGCGCCGAGCCCGGCGTCGCACATCACCTGCGCGATGATGCCGGCCACGATCGGCGCGGAGAACGAGGTGCCTGACCAGACCGCGAATCCGGGGAAGTCGCCGGCGTCCGTGACGCCCTGCACCCCACCGTCGAACTCCACGAACCGCGCGTGGACGTCGACACCGTCAGCGCAGGCATCGACCCACCAGCCGTGGTTGGAGAACCGTGCCGGCCGCTTCCCGTCGTGCGCCCCGACGGCGACGACCTGCTTGAGCGCGGCCGGCCAGAACAGCCGGTTGGTCCCGGCGTTGCCCGCGGCTGCCACCACGACGGTCGACGCCGGCAAGGTCGCGAGCGCCGCCGTGATCGCGGGTGGCGGACGGTCCTCCGCCGCGTAGCAGCCGAGGGACAGGACCAGGACGTCGGGCTTCACGTCCGCGATCCGCCGGATCGCCACCGCGAGCCGAACGTCGTCACAGAGGCCGTGCGAGTTCAGGACCCTGCGGGGGACGATCCGGGCGTCCGGACAACGCTGCGCGACCAGCGACGCGATGAACGTGCCGTGGCCGGCCTGGAGGTCGAGGACATGGTCGCGGTCGGCGTCGAGGATCTCGTCGTCGTGCGCGCCGACCCCGTCGACGCGGTCCGCGAACCACGCGTCGCTGTGCCAGCCGCGCTGGATGCCGGTGTCGAGGACGGCGACGATCGGACGACGGTTCCCCGCCGGGGCCTGCGGCGGGGCGATCTCCTCGGCCGGCGCTGGCAGCGAACCCGGCATGCCCATGTACATCGGCTCCATGTGGAGCACGTGGTTCGGGGCCACGTCCAGGCCTTCGCGGCGCAGGGCCGCGGCGACGTCGCCGGCGTCGATGTCCGCACGCAGCAGCAGGCGGCCGAGCCCGAGGTCGGCGAGCACCTGGTCGTCGCCGCCCTCCCGCTCCGGTGCCGACGGTGGCCGCTCGAACGACGCCGGGGCTGACGGAGCAGCGATCGCGTGGACGACCTCCTCGGTGATCCGGATGCGGCGGAGCCGAAGCAGCGATGCGAGCCGGACGTCGAGCCGGCGGATGCTGGTGGTCGGCGCTGCGTCGACGGGTGGAGGCTGTGCCGGATTCTCGTCGTCGCGGAGCCAACCGCGACGCTTGAGCGCGTCGCGTGCTGCGTCGACGTCGCGCTCTGCGACGATGACCTCGCCCGGCAGGTGCAGGAACTCGCGTCCCGCGTCGCGCTGGCCGGCCTCGACGCCGAGCTCGGCCAACGCGTCGTCGTCCTGCGTCCAGCCTCCGGCACGTCCTTTCGCTCGAGACGTGTTGTTGTCCATGGCGGTCATGCGCTCCCACTCCGTCGAAGGTCCCCGCAGACCGTTGCAGGGTTGGCCTGCCAGCGCAACCATCATGCCCATGTCGACAGGGCTACGGTCGACGCGCCGTCACGCTTGCTCGAGCACCGAAGAAGGACCCGACGTGGATCCCGCCGTCGCCCGCGACCTGCTGACCGGCGCCCGCGATGGCGATCAGGCGTCGTGGGATGCGATCGTCGCGGAGTTCTCGTCGCTGCTGTGGGCCATCGCCCGCAGCCACCGTCTCGACCGTCACCTCGCCGCCGACGTCGTGCAGGGCACGTGGCTCAAGCTCGTGGACAACCTCGACACGATCCGTGAGCCCGGCGCTCTGCCGGGGTGGCTGTCCACGACCTGTCGCCGGGAGTGTCTCCGGGTCCTGCGTCGCGAGGGGCGATCGATCGCCGCGGAGCCCGATCACCTCGACCGGATCGACCCGTTCGTCGAGGACGTCGACGCGGACCTCATCCGCGACGAGCGCGCGCGTGTCCTCTGGCGTGCGCTCGGCCAGCTGCGGGACGCGTGTCAGCGCCTGCTCCGCATCCTGATGGCCGATCCGGCTCCGGGCTACGACGAGGTCAGCGAGATGCTCGACATCCCGATCGGGTCCATCGGCCCGACGCGCGGACGGTGCCTCGCCCAGCTCCGCACGATCATCGAGGAGTCCGGGGCCCTCGCGTGATGTATCACCGGCCCGCCATCATGCTCTGTCAGGTGAGTGCAGCCGTCCCCGGACGCGAGACATCAGGTGCAGTGCAGCGATGAACGACAACCCCCGAGACGAGACCGACGCCGCTGATGCGGCGCTCCTCGACGAGCTTCGAACGCTCATCGCAGAGGTCGACCCGGTGCCCGTCGAGGTTGTGCTCGCGGCACGGTCCGCGATCGCGCATCGTGACCTCGATCGTCAGCTGCTCGCGCTGGTCGAGGTGGCGGACACCGGCGTCCGCGGTGCCGCAGGAACCGATGTGGCGACCTTTGCCGACGCCGTCCGTGAGATCTCGTTGACCATCGCCCCGCCGGCTGGCGCGGAGCGCACCCGCCGCGTCGTCGGTGAGGTCGACCCGCCAGCGGTCGCGTTCGCCACGCTGCAGGTCACCTCGTCGCGAACACCGACCCACGTCGACATCCTCCTGACGATCGACGCGTCCGGTCTGTTCACCGTCGACGTCCCACCGAACAGCCACGTGCGGCTCCTGGTCGACTGGCCGGACGGGACGTCGGCCGTCACGCCCTGGACGCCGGTCTGAGCGACGCGGAGCAGGCCGAGTTCAGCGGCCGGGACGGGACGCTGGTCGAGCTGTCCAGCCACGCGCGTCTCGCCGCGGGGCTGCTCGTCGCTCGCGCCGCCAGCGCACCGCAGGATGTCCTGCATCGTCTCGCGGTCAACGAGGACGAGCGGGGCTCGGAGGACGTCGTCGTGACCGCGCTCCGTCAGCGCGCGAGGTCGATCGCGCTGCGGAACACCGGAGACGTCGACGGCGCGATGGAGGCTGCGGGGTCAGCGCTCGAGACCGCGTCGTCGACGACGGGCACGATCCGGGCCGTCCTCGTCGCCGAGGCGTCGTGCACGTTCATGGTGGCGCGCCTCACGGCGGGTGACGCGTCGGGTGCCGCGAGCACGATCGGAGCCGGTCTCGACGCAGCCGACGGAGCGGCGACCGACGTCCGGGCGCTGCTTCGTGCACGTTGTCTGCTGCATCGTGGCCTGTTGCTGTTGCGGACCGGGGATCCGGGGTGGCGTCCCGACCACGACGCCGCCATCGAGGTCCTCGCCGCGGGGGGCGACGAGTTCCATGAGGTCCAGGCCAGGTCGAACCGCGCCGTCGCGGACGCCTACGCCGGACGGCTGGACGACGCGCGTCGAGATCTCGAGCGCTGCATCGCGGTCCTGGAACGCCGTGAGCCCGGCCGGGCCCTGGCGGTCGCGCACCACAACCTCGGGTTCGTGCGGCTGCGGTCCGGTGACGTCGCGGGGGCGCTCCAGGAGTTCGATCACGCCGAGCGGGTGCTCAGGCACGCCGGGGTCACGGAGGCCCAGGGCTCGATCGATCGCGCGGAGGCCTACCTCGCAGCGGGGCTGCTCCAGGACGCGCGCGACGAGGCAGGGCGCGCGATCACGACGGCTGAGCAGGCGGGGATGATCAGCGACCTGCCTGAGGCGCGCCTGCTCATGGCCGAGGCGTTGCTCCTCCTCGGCGACCATGCGCCGGCAGCCGACGTGGCCGCGGAGGCCGCCGTCGGGTTCCGCGACCAGGACCGGGCCCCCTGGGGCGTGGTCGCGGATGGACTCGCTGCCCGCGCGCGCCTTCGCGGTGGGGCCGACGTCGAGGTCGGTGAGGTCATGCAGACAGCGCGGGCGCTCACGGAGGTCGGGCGCGCGGACGCGGCCTCCGAGCTGTGGCTGCTCCGAGCACTCCGGAGCGTGCGGACGCACGACCTCGCCGCGGCCCATGCCGCGCGTGCGTGTGCGACGCCGCTCCCGATGACCGCCCCTGCGCGACTCCGAGTGCTCGACCATCTCGTCGCGTTGGAGCTCGCGGCGGCGGTCGGCGCTGCGGATGGCGTCGAGGAGGCAGGTCGGGCGGGCGTGGTTGCCGTGCGAGAGGCGGCAGGGCTCCTCGGGGCGTCCGAGCTGTCCGCTGCGATGTCGGTCCACGTCCGTGAGCTCGTGCGTGCCGGGACCCGCTTCGCGGTCGCGTCCGGCGATGCCGACCGGGCATGGACGTGGTTCGTGCGCGGCTCCACGCTGGCGCTCGAGCAGGCGCCTGTCCGGCCGCCGGACGACGGGGACATGGCCGTCGACCTCGCGGCGCTGCGCGCGCTGCGTGCGGACGATCGAGACCCGACCCGGACCG
>CBDTYW010000125.1:0-10535 GCA_965364735.1 uncultured Nitriliruptoria bacterium | reverse complement strand
GTTGAGCAGGACCAGCAGGTACTGGCGCCGGCCTTCGCCACCAAGGAAGGCGGGCAGCACGTCGAGCAGGTCGCGGGTGTGGTCGAGCGTGCCGACGGTCTCGGCGGCGAGGTCGAGGACCTCGTCGACGCCGACGCGGACCCGGGCGAGCATGTCCTTGCGCGGCAGCGCCGCGAGCGCCTCGCGCGCCGCGGTGACCTCACGGGTCGGCAGCGCCGCGAGGATCCCGGAGACCCGACGGACCTCGTCGAGGTCGACCGCGCCCTCGTCGCCGAGGATCTTGTCGAGCAGGCCTGCGCCGAGGAGGTCGTCGCCCTGCTCGACCGACGACGCGGCGAGCGCGTGGGCGGCGTCAGCGAGGTCGAGCACGCCGGTGGTGGCCCGCACCGAGGTCCCGACGAACGGGACGTGGGGCGCCAAGGCCCAGGCGGGCCCGTCCGAGCGGGTACGGGCGGCGGCGAGCCGCGCCCCGGCGTCATCGAGGTGCAGGACTGCTGCTTCGAGGTCCGCCGCGCTGAGGGCGGTGCGGGCGCTCGCGAAGTCGACGCGGACCGCCTCGAGCTCGGTCTGGAGCGCCTGGACGTCGCGCAGGAGCAGTCCCCCGGTCACCGCGGCGACGACGAGGACGATCAGCGGAACGAACCGCAGGACGCGGCGTCGGGTCGAGGAGCTCAGGGCACATCCATGCGGGAGGCAGGTGGGCGGAACCCTACTTGCCGGCCGCCCGACCCCCGCTGGTCGAAGGGCCGTGGACGTGCGCCCCGACGCACGAATGCGCCGCCCCGTCGGGGCGGCGCATCGTGTTGCGTGGTGTGGGTCACGCGAGCTGCGGGATCTCCTTGCTGACCGTCCGGACCGCCCATCCGAGGGCGATGAGGACGAAGCCGAGCACGAAGGCCATGGCGCTGACGCCGTAGGCCATGACCCCGAGGCCGAGCGAGGTGGTCAGCGCGGTCGCGTTGAGCCAGCTGGCGCGGGCGGCGTTGGCGACCATCACCGGCTCGCCGTCGTCACCGATGACGGTGTTGCCGGCCTCGTCGACCTGCGCGACCTCACGCGGCATCTCCGCGTAGTACAGGCCGTCGGTGCCGTCGAGCTGGTGGGCGGTGATGATGTCCATCTGCGACTTCATCGTGAGCGGCCCGCGGACGGCGGCCGACGGGATGCTGGCGTCGTCGGGCGTCGTGATGCCCTGGTCCGCGGCCTGGCCCCAGACGTAGGCGGCTCCCGCGATGCCCGAGAGGGCCATCATCGCTCCGACGAAGATCGCGAAGATCGCGATCAGGTTGAGCATCTTGACCGGGCCGCGGCTGGCGGTGGTCTCTGCGACGGGCGCCTCGTCAAGGACGATCGTGGGCTCGTTGCGGGTGCTGGTGGTGGACGTCATGGCAAGCTCCTGGTCGGTCCGGGGCCGTGTGAGGATTCGTCGGTACTTCCGGACTGCGTGGACGCATCGTCGCTCGCCGGGAGCAGCGCGGACAGCACCACCCGGCCCGAGCCAGCACGCCGAAGGTCCCGACCTCCGCGGGACCCCCACCGCGCTTGTGGCTTCCACAACCTCGGCGGGGCCGGGGACGTGCCCTCGGAGAATCGCGACCGTGGCGGTTGACGGTGGGTGGCGAGGTCGCGTCCACTGGTGGTGGTGCCCCGCGGCACGGTCTCCCCCCATTCGTCGCGCGGCACCGCTGGAACGGCTCATACATGCGCGTGAGCCACACCTCAGGGAGGCCTGCCGTGCGACCGCGATCAACGAGATCCGCCGTCGGTGCCGGGCTGTTGCTGGTCACGGTGACCGTCGGCGGGGCGCTGCCGGCTGCTGCTGACCACGCCAGCGGGCATCGTGCCCCGTCCGCGCAGGCCCCGGTGCTGTTCGCCGAGGACTTCGTCCCGCCGATGGACGCCGAGTACGGCGAGGAGCACGGCTGGACGGTCGGCGGGTTCGGCGGGATCGCCGCGGGCGCCTCGGTGACGAAGGTCCCGATCGTGTTCGTCCACGGCAACCAGGCGGACGCCCAGAACTTCTTCGTGGTCCGCGACCAGCTCCGCGCGGACTTCGACTACTCCGACCAGGAGCTGTGGGCGATCTCCTACGGCGGGCTGGGCTACCTCGGCGGGTCGACGCCGGTCGCCAACGACGGCGGCGAGGCCGAGTACGCCGCCGCGTACCCCCGTGCCACCGTCAACGGCAACCCGCAGAACAACGACGTCAACGTCGCCGACGTCATCGCGTTCATCGACGCCGTCCGCGCCTACACCGGCGCCGAGCATGTCCAGGTCGTCGCGCACTCGCTCGGGGTGACGATCATCCGCAAGGCGATGCTCGTCGAGCCGCGGCTGCGCGAGACCGTCATCGGCGTCGTCGGGATCGCGGGCGCGAACCACGGCACCAGCGTCTGCTCCGGCCTCGAGGACGACTACTACGGCTGCGACGAGATCGCGCCGGACACCGCGTGGCTCGCGGAGCTCAACGCCCCCGGCGAGGCACCCGGACCGACCCGCTGGATGACGGTCTACGACGGCACCGGCGCCGCCGACATCTTCTTCGTCGGCCCGGACTTCGCCCAGTCCCCCGCGCTCGACGGCGCCGAGATCAACCGCGAGTGGCCGGGGACGAGCCACAACGACCTGCGCGTCGACCCGACGATCGTCGCCGACTGGGCCACCTGGCTCGCCGCCGTCGAGACCGACCACCTGGCTGCGCTCCCCGCCGCCGCGGTCACCGAGCCTGAACCCGAGCAGAGCGCGGCGGCCACTGCCGACGTCACGGCCGACGAGGACCCGCTCCCGACGACCGGCGGAGGCACGGCGCTGGTGGCCGGCCTCGCCCTCGCCGGCGCCACGCTCGGTCGACGACGACGACGGTGATCGCTAGTCGGTGTAGGACTGGAGCTGGGTCGCGACCTCCGGGCTGACCGCGGCGTCGCCGCCGAGGATGATGATGCGGCGCGGTGACAGCCGCGTGAGCTCGGTCGTGACGACCTCGGGCAGCGACGTTCCGGGGATGAGCAGGATCGGGGCGTTGGTCAGCCCTGACGCAGGGACGCCGGAGAGCGCGTCCGGGAAGTTCTTCCCGGTCGCGACGTAGACGATGTCGACGTTGCGCGAGAACGTCTTGCTGATCTCGACGCCGGTCGCGTAGCGGTTGGAGCCCGACAGGCGCATCACCGGACCTGAGGTGTAGGAGACGAGCGCGGTCGCGGTGGCGGTCGAGACCGCCGACTCCCCGCCGAGGAT
Source organism: uncultured Nitriliruptoria bacterium (assembly GCA_965364735.1). Classification (GTDB taxonomy): domain Bacteria; phylum Actinomycetota; class Nitriliruptoria; order Nitriliruptorales; family Nitriliruptoraceae; genus CBDTYW01. The sequence goes on along the minus strand of CBDTYW010000125.1, from coordinate 7,301 downwards.
CACGATGCGCTGCGGCGCCAGGCGGGTCAGCTCGGCGGCGGTGGCCGACGGGATGCCCGACTTCGACAGCAGCAGGACCGGTCCCCCGTCGCGGGCGGCAGCAGCGCCACCGGCGAGGGCGTCGGGGAAGTTCGCGCCGGTCGCGACGTACGCGACGGGAACACCCGTCCCGAACGCCACCGCGGAGATGTTCGCGGCGGTCTCGTAGCGGTTGGAGCCCGAGATCCGGGTGACCGCACCGTCGGTGTGCTCCGCCAGCGCAGCGAACACGTCCGCCGAGACGGCGCTCTCGCCACCGAGGACGACGATGCGTCCCGGCGCCAGGCGCGTCAGCTCGTCAGCGGTCGCAGACGGCAGGCTGGTCGGGTTGACCAGCAGGACCGGCGCGTCGTCGTTGGCCGCGGCCGGGCCTCCCGCGAGGGCATCGGGGAAGTTGCGTCCCGAGGCGATGTAGACGACCGCGACGCCGGGCGAGAACGCATCAGCGCTGATCGCGACCGCGGTGGAGAAACGGTCGTCGCCAGAAACGCGCTCGACGGGCTCGTCGTTGGTGGTCGTGAACGTCGTCGTCGGGCCGACCGAGCGGTTGCCCTCGGCGTCGGACGCGTCGATGCGGATCGTGTAGGTGGTCGACGGAGACAGGCCCGTCAGCGTGATGGACGTGACGTCACCGGTGGTGGTGGTGAGCTCGACGTCACCGTCGGGGGTGACCTCGACGACGTGGTACTGGGAGGTCTGGCCGACCTCGTCGCCGGCCGAGGACCAGTGCATCCCGGCGACGTCGTAGGTGACCTCGTCCGCGACGACCTCGGCGGAGGACCGCCACTGCGGGGCGATCCGGTCGGCGAGCGTGGTGAACGACGTGACCGGGCCCTCAGCGAGGTTGCCGGCCGTGTCGAGCGCGTCGACGCGGACCGAGTACTCGGTCTCGGGGGTCAGGCCGGCCAGCGTCACCGCGGTGACGTCACCGCTGGTGCGCGCGAGCTCGACGTCGCCGCCGTTGGTGACGTGCACGACGCGGTACTCATTCGTGCCGACCTCGTCGCCGGCCGACGACCAGTGCATCCCGGCGACGTCGTAGGTGAAGCTGTCAACGGTGAGCGACGCGGACTCCCAGGTGGGCGGCGTCGTGTCGGCGATCGGGCTGAGCTCGAGGTCGAGGTCGGTGACCTCCGGCGGGACCCCGACGACGGGGCTGACGAGGGTGTCGTAGCCGGTGCGGGTCACGACGACGTACCAGCAGCCCTCGGCGACGTCCCAGCCGTAGTAGCCGATCTTGTTGGTGACCTGCGGGTTGAGCATCGGGGAGATGGACAGCGAGGTGGCCGGCTCGGGGACACCGAGCGACGTGGGCGCCTCCTGCGACCAGTCCGCGCCGTCCTCCTTGGTCAGGTTCGACTCGCAGGTGCCCTCGGTCGGCTCGTCGTCGGCCTGGCGCGGGAGCCAGCCCGGGACGCGGTAGAGCGTCACGACCGCCCCGATGACCGGGGCGCCGGTGACGGCGTCGGAGACGATGCCGGACGGGTCGTACAGGACGATCTCGCCGAGGTCCTCGGGGGTCTCGACGTCACCGCACGACACGACGAGGGTCAGCGCGCCGGCGACGACGTCGGCCTCGGGGATCTCGACCGCGCGGGTCGTGGCGCCTTCGCCGACACCGATCAGCGGGAACTCTCGGTCGCCGAGGCGCACGTGCGCGGTGTCGGGCACGCTGCCGTCGGGGCAGGTGATCTCACGCTCGATGCGGACCTTGGAGCGCTCGCGCTTGGGCATCGTCACCTGGACCCGGCCGTCCTCCTCGACGTTGACCGAGCCCGTGTCCGAGGTGGGGCGGACCTTCGCCTCGACGACGCCGATCGGCGCGGTGAGCTGCGCGCCTCCGGTGGTGACCCGCACGGTGTACCGGCCGGGCTCGAGCGTGACGCGCAGCGCGACCTTGAGGTGGTCGCCGTCGACGATCTTCAGGTCACCGAACGCGTCGGGGATCGGCGAGCCGTCCTGCAGCAGCTCCACGGTGGACGTCTCGTCGAACGTGGCGAAGTTGCCGAAGATCGAGAGCTTGCGGGGCGCGGAGTAGCCGGCCGGGAGGCGCTGCGGGTCGACCGTCATCTTCGGCGCGACGACGCGCAGCGGGGCGTGGACCGTCCGGCCGGCCGTGTCGACGACCACGCGGTACTCGCCCGGCGCAAGGCCGGCCGCGAGCACGAACGACGCGGTGGACCCGTCGGCGACGTTGATGTCGGAGGCCGGGACGGTCCGCACGACGTCGCCGTCACGCGTCTCGATCGTCAGGCTGGAGGTCGCGTCGTCGAACGTCGTCGCGTAGCCGGTGACCGCGATGTCGCGGGCCGGGTATCCGGCGATCAGGACGTCGGGGTTGACGTAGGCGCGGGGCGCGATGACCTTGAGCGGAACGAGGACCAGGAAGGTGCCCGTCGTGATGCGCAGGACGTAGCCGCCGCGGGGCATGCCGGCTGGGAGGTCCACGGTGAGGTGGTCGTGGGTGTCGATGGCGAGGTTGCTGAGGCCGTCGATCGGGGTGCGGCGGTCACGGTCGTCGGCGGTGAACAGCTCCACGACGGTCGTGGCGTCCCAACCGGTGCCGAAGCCGTCGAGGCTCAGGGTCTGGACCTCGCCGGACAGCCGCACGGGGTGCAGCTTCTGCACGAACGGCCGGACGACCTCGAAGTGGCCGTGGACGACGCGTTCGCCGGCCGCGTCGAGGGTGACCGCGACCTCGTAGCCGCCCTGGGGGGCGTCGGCCGGGACGTCGAATGCGAGCTCGGTCGGGCTGACGCGGCGGACGTCGCCGACCTCGACCGACGTGCGCGTGCCCTCACGCTCCTCGCCCGCCTGACCGTCGGCGTCACGCGCGTCGATGTGGGTCACGACGACGGAGAACCCGGTCTCCTCGATCGTGTCGTCGACGACCTCGACGGTCATCTCGGTCGGGGCCTTCCTGTTCGTGGAGACCTGCTGCGGGGTGACGAGCGCCATCCGATGCTTCGGCATGGGCTCGTCGATGAAGAGCCAGTCGTCGAGGACCTCCTGGCCGACGGTCACCACGACGCGGTACGGGCCGGGCTGCGGCATCTGGAGCAGCTCGAAGGTGATCCCGAGCGGGGAGCTCGAGAAGCCGCTGGAGACGGCGTCCGCGATCGGGACCTCCCCGTTGAGCGGCCACAGCTGGACGTCGATCTCGGTGTCGGTCGGGAAGGTGCCGTCGTCGTCGCGCGTCGCGGTCATCTCGTGCGGCACGCCCGTGGAGCGCTCCACGACGTCCTCGCGGAGGATCAGGTCCTGGGAGGAGTCGACGACCTCGAACAGCGCGAGGAGCTTCTGCTCGCCGGCCGTGAAGTCCAGCCACCACGGGCCCTGCGGGACGACGCCGTCAAGCGTGATCTGGACGTGGTTGGCGGAGAGGACCTCGAACGCGCCGATGCCTTCGGGGTACTCGGGTCCGGGCGTGCCGTCAGGGGCCGGGCGACGGAGCACGACGGTGGGGTTGGCCGCGTCGAACACCTCCTGCGAGACCTCGACGTCGAGAACCTGACCGGGGGTGTCGTCGACCTCGACGGAGGTGGGGGTGACCCAGCCGACGGGGCCTGCCACGAAGAACTCGCCGAGGGTCTCGTGGTCGCCGGCGGTGACGCGAGCGACGTACATGCCGGCGGGGTAGGAGGAGGTGAGATCGAAGGTGACGTGGTTGCGGTCGACGCGGACGATGTTGCCGACGGTGACGTCACCGGCCGGCTCGAGCTCGTAGGTCTCGAGGTTGCGTCGGTCCATGACGACGCTCAGCTCCGCGTCGGTGTCGACATCTACCTCGAAGGAGCTCATCGTGAGCTGGAACGGGACGTCGTGGTGGATCGGGACATCGTGCGGCGTCATCTCGCCGAACGCCTCGTCGGGCCCCCCGTCGTGCGCGGCCGCGGGGCTGGCCGGGGCGAAGAGCGTCGCGATCATCGCCACGACGGCGATGATCGCGGTCGAGGCACGGCGGGCGGTGGGGATGGCGTTCGCGTGCTGCACACGTGGTCCGTTCGGGACGACAAGTCGCCGCGGAACCATGGCTCGGCGGCACGAGGGACGTTGCGGCCCTCCGGAGCAACGTCGGCCGGTGCGCACGGGAAATGAAACGGACCCGCCCAACCGGGCAGGTCCGTTCCGTTCAGTGCACGGTTCACGTGCAGATGCGTGCGATCTCCGCGATGCGACGCGCGACGAACGCGCAGCGGCGTCCCTGCGCTGTCATCACGGGTAGTCGAGGCGCTCGGGCGTCGTCGTCGGGCGGTCGCCGCGCTCGGGCGTCGTCGACGGGAAGAGATCCTGCTCGCGGATCGCGCCGGAGCCGGCGCCCTCGGAGCGGTCGGTCGGCGAGCCAGCACGCCGACGGCGGTCGGGGGGCACCTCCTCGGGCTCCTGCGCCTTGCGGTTGAAGAGCTTGCGGGGCGCCGTGGTGGGCGCGCCGGTGTCCTCGACGTAATCCTTGTAGTAGTACTGGTAGCCGTAGTAGGCGTCCTGCTCGGTGATGTCGTTGAGGACCCCACCTGCGAGGACTGCGCCGACGCCCTGGATGGCCTCGACCGCGGCGTGGACCGCGCGACGCGACGCCCTGCCGGCGGTGGCCACGAGGATCGTGCCGTGCGCGTACGGGGCGACCTCCATGGCGTCCGCGACCGAGAGGACGGGCGGCGAGTCGATGAGGACGACGTCGAACTGACGCTCGAGGTCGTACTGCAGCGCCCGCATGCCGGGCGAGCCGAGCAGCTCCGCGGGGTTCGGTGGACGCGGACCGGAGGTGATCACCCGCAGGTTGTCGACGCCGACGTCGTGGATGGCGTTGCTGACCGACTCGAGGCCGCTGATGGCGTCGGACAGGCCCGAGCTGCCGACGGGGATCGCGAACATGTCGGCGACGCGGGGCTTGCGCATGTCGCCGTCGACGAGGACGACGCGCTGTCCGGCGCGGGCGAAGGTGACCGCGAGGTTGGTGACGGTGGAGGTCTTGCCCTCACCGGCCGTGGCCGAGGTGATGAGGATCGTCTTGCCGGGACCGCCGAGGACGTCGGCACCACCGGCGCGGATCGCGCCGTTGTAGCCGGGCGTCCCGCCCTTGCGCGGGCTGGATGCCAGCAGGAAGCGGACGTTGGTGCGCAGGGTCCGGTAGGACTCCGAGATGACCGATGAGGGCTTCAGCAGCGAGACGACGCGACGCTGGTTGCCGTCCTCCCAGTGGGGGATGCGTCCGAGGACGGGGAGCCCGCCCATGGCGCGCTTGAGGTCGTCGTCGGAGCGGATGGCGTCGTCGAGGTAGTCGCGGAGCAGGGCTCCGCCGACCCCGAGCATGCCACCGAGGACGATCGCGAGGACGCCGGTGCGCAGCGGCTTCGGCGAGGACGGGGCCCCGGGGACCTCGGCGGGGTTGAGGATCTGCCCGCCACCGCGGACGAGGTCCTGCGACGAGCCGAGGTTGGCGAGCTCGATCGAGAGCGCCCCGAGCTGGGTGATGACGCCGTCGCGCTGGGCGACGAGCGACTGGCCTTCGACCGAAGCCTCCCCTTCGAGGAGGAGGAGCCGGTTCAGGTTGGCGACCTGACCACGCAGCGCCGCGACCCGGCCGTTGAGGCTCTCCTGCGCGGCGAGCAGCTCGTTGACAGCGTTCGCGCGGCGCTGGTCGAGGTAGGCCTCGGCGTAGGCGACGGAGATCTCCGCGGCGCGCTCGGCGGACTCGTCGGTCACGCTGATCTGCAGCACGCGTGTGTCGCGGATCGAGGTGACGCTGACCTGCTTGAGCAGCTCGCGCGAGGACGTGGTGAGCCCGACGCGCTGGATGACGTCGTCGGTGATCTGGGCGGACGTGAGGACGCGGCGCTCCGTCTCGACAACGGTGTTGCCGAAGAGGATCTCCTCGAGCTGGGCGTCCTGGGCACGGCGAACGGGCTCGATGGCCAGGTCCGTCGTGGCGGTGTACAGCGGCGTCTGCGTGAGCGTGAGCGCCATCGCGAGACCCACCACGATGATCGTCGTGACCACCACGGTCCACTTGCGTCGCCAGAGCATCCGCGCGTAGTCGCGCAGATCGATGACTTCGTGCTGCTGCTCCACGGGTCTCCCGTCGCTTGGTGGCAACGGCAGGACTGTAGATGGTCCGGCGCCGAGATCGATACCGGCGGGGCGGGATCTGTGCGGTGTGGATGGCTGGGGAGCAGCGGCCCCCCAACAGCCAGCTCCCCAGCACCGCGACGGTACTTCGGACATACGGGACGAACAGATACCGAGCGGTTGGCGATCTTCCGCGTGCGAGACGGCCCACGCTCGATGTCCCGACGATCTCCTTCGGAGGTCGGCTGACGCCGATACGTTCGATCGCCGTGGCGCCCGGTTGGCCGTCGCGTTCAGGTACGACGCCGGGGGGCGCAGATGATGGATTCCGCACCTGTCATGGTGATCGGAGGCGTGGCGATCGTCGTGCTCGCCGTGATGAACCTCGTCCGGTGGGTGCGGATGCGACCGGTCGCGACGCCCGTCGTCGCCGACTTCGCGACCCCGGACGACGCGCGTCTGGCCCTGGCCGCCGTGCTCGAGGACCCGTCGTGGCCCGGCCGTCCGAAGGTCACCGCGCTCCCCTGGCAGCAGGCCTCGGCCGGGGCGTTTCGGTGTCAGGTGAACTTTGGCTACCGGATCGCCGGCACCCGGATCACCAGCCTGGCTCGCTGGGACGCGCAGGTCTTCCCTGACGGGGCGTTGACCCTGACGCTCTCCGAGCATCGTCCGTTCCCGCCACGACGCCAGCTCGGCGAGGTCGTCGGCAACAGCCCCGCGGTGGGCGTCCCGGCCCTGCTGGAGGCCCGGCTGCAGCAGGCCGCCGGAATCATGCACTCCCCGCTCGGCTGACCACGTGATCTCCGTCGTCACGGTCGCGATCGTGGGCGCCGGACGGCAGCCGCGGGCGCTGCGGCGTCTAGGCTGTCGCCATCCACCGGGGGCGGGCGCGAGACCCGCCGCCGCGTGCCCGTACACCGAACGGCAAGGCTCCCAGACATGTTGCTCGACAAGATCGCCGACCGCTCGGCCCGGATCGTCGTGCTCGGCCAGGGCTACGTCGGCCTCGTCTTGGCCATGCGGGCGTCGGAAGCCGGGTTCGACGTCGTCGGGTTCGACGTCGACACCGAGCGGGTCCGCCGCCTCGGCAAGGGCGACTCGTTCATCGAGGACGTGCCGGACCCCGTGCTGCAGGCAGCGCTGGACCGTGGCTACCGGCCCACCGACGACCCGGCAGACCTCGCGGGCTTCGACGT
>CBDTYW010000124.1:0-10603 GCA_965364735.1 uncultured Nitriliruptoria bacterium | reverse complement strand
CCGGGCGGCGACGCGAGCTCGGCTGGGCCGCCACGTTCCTCGCCTCGGACCACGCCGCCTACATCACCGGACACACGCTGGTCGTCGACGGCGCGAACTGGCAGCGTCGCGCGATGATGCGCGAGCCGTTCACCCCGATCCGCGACCAGCTCGGCCGCGGCCCCTTCACGGGCTGAGCTGCCTCACCCGCGCAGCCGTGCATCGCGCTGGGCGCGGTAGGCCGGGTCAGCCATCATCGTCGACTGGGCGAGCAGCTCGTGACGAAGCGTCGCGTCGACCTGCGGGACCGACAGCTCGCGGATCGTGTCGCGGGCCAACGCCACCGCCAGCGGGTTGCGTGACGCGATCTCCGCGGCCATGGCGGCAGCAGCACCGTCGAGCTCGCCCTGCGCAACCACGCGGGACACGACGCCGTGGCGCAGCGCCTCGTCAGCGTCCATCACGCGCCCGGTGAGCGCGAGGTCGCTGGCGAGGCCGTGCCCGGCCATCTGGAAGAGCCGCGCGACGCCCGCGGAGTCGGGGATCACGCCGTGAGCGACCTCGGGCAGCGACATCTTCGCGGTCGGATCGCAGATGCGGAGATCGCAGAGCAGCGCGCGCTCGAACGAGCCGCCGATGACCCAGCCGTGCAGCGCCGCGATCGTCGGGACCGGAAGGTCCAGCAGGAGCCGGGTGCCTGCGTGACCGGCCTTGATGAAGCTGTGGTCGCTGACGCCCTCGGGGCGCTTGCCGAGCGACGACGTGTCGCGGCCCGACGAGAAGGACTTCCCGTTGCCGCGCAGGATCGCGACGCGCAGCCCGCCGTCGGCGTGCAGCTGGTGCAGCTCACCGAGGATGCGGAAGAACCGCGCGTCGAAGGCGTCGTCGAACGCGTTGTGGCGTTCCGGCCGGTTGAAGGAGATCGTCGCGATCCCGTCCATCACGTCCAGCAGGACCGGACCCTGGTCCGTCGCCACGTCGAGTGCCTCAACCGCCATGCTGCATCCTTTGCCCGACGGGCCATCACGTCCGCCCTTCTTTCTGACGGGTCGTCAGGTTACGCTCCCCGCACGCTGAGCATGCAGATCCGGGAGAACACCGCATGACCGAGCACCTCGACGCCGCAGCCCTCTGGGACCTCGTGGAGGCACGTGCCGCCGCGACCCCGGACGCGGAGATGCTCGTCGACCATCACGGTCGACGGATCACGTTCGGGGAGTACCGCGACGCTGCCCTCGTTGCCGCTGCGGGGTTGCGCGACCTCGGGGTCGAGACGGGGACCGTCGTGTCGTGGATGCTCCCGACGTGGATCGAGTCGGTCGTGCTCGTCGGGGCGCTGAGCCGTCTCGGAGCGGTGCAGAACCCGATCCTGACGATCTACCGGGACCGCGAGGTCGGCTTCGCTGTCCAGGAGGCCGAGCCGCTGCTCCTCCTGGTCCCCGGCACGTGGGGCGGGTTCGACTTCGCGGAGATGGCCGGGCGCCTCACCGCGGACACGTCCACCGACGTGGTCGTGTGCGACCCGACGCTGCCCGCCGGCGACCCGTCCACGCTGCCGGCCTGGGAGTCGCCAGCCGACGACCCGATCCGCTGGATCTTCTACACGTCCGGCACGACGTCGAGCCCGAAGGGCGCGACCCATGGCGACTCCGCCATCCGCGCCGCCTCGATCGGCATGGACCGTGGGCTCGGGCTCACCGCCGAGGACCGCTCCATCCTCGCGTTCCCGTTCACCCACATCGGCGGCATCACCTGGCTGCACGCGGGGCTCATGACCGGGCTCACGAACATCCTCGACGAGTCGTTCACGCCAAGCGGTACGGTGCCCCTGATGGTGCGTGAGGGCGTCACGCAGGCCGGCTCCGGCACGTACTTCCACCAGACCTACCTCGCGGCCCAGAAGGCGCTCCCCGAGGGCGAGCAGCTCTTCCCCGGCGTCCGGGCGTTCCCCGGCGGCGGCTCCCCGAAGCCGCCGGCCTTCGCCCACGACATGCTCGCCACGTTCGGCGCCCCGATCGTCAGCGGATACGGGCTGACCGAGGCTCCGATCCTCACGATGGCCAACGTCACGGACTCCCCCGATGCGCTCGCGACGACGGAAGGATCCGCGACGCCCGGCGTCGAGCTCCGCCTCGTCACCCTCGACGACAAGGTCGCCGGGATCGGCGAGGAGGGCGAGGTCCGCGCCAAGGGCCCACAGATCACCCGCGGCTACGTCGACGCCTCGCTCGACGCGAAGGCGTTCGACGACGAGGGCTGGTTCCGGACCGGCGACCTCGGCGTCCTCGACGTTGACGGCAACCTCACCATCACGGGGCGGATCAAGGACGTCATCATCCGCAAGGGCGAGAACATCTCCGCGAAGGAGCTCGAGGACCTGCTCTTCACCCACCCGCTGGTCGCCGACGTCGCGGTCGTCGGGCTTGCCGACGAGTCCGCGGGCGAGATCGCGTGCGCCGTGGTCGTCCCGAAGGACCCCGACGCCCCGCTCGGCTTCACCGACATGCAGGACCACCTTCTCGCCGCCGGGTTGATCACGCGGAAGCTGCCGGAGCGCCTCGAGCACGTCGCCGCGTTGCCGCGCAACCCGGCGGGCAAGATCGTGAAGTTCCAGCTCCGCGACCAGTTCGGGGGCTGATCGATGGCTGACCGGCGGGCGATCGCGACCACGGCTGCCGTCGCTGCCGCCGGCGCTGCGTGGGTGAAGTGGTTCCTCCACGTCCCGGACCAGTTCCAGGACCTGCGCGGCCAGGTCGCCGTCGTCACGGGTGCGAACTCGGGGATCGGCCTCGCCACCGCCACCGGCCTCGCCGCGTGCGGGATGCGTGTCATCATCGCTGGTCGTCGGCCCGACGCCTGCGAGGAAGCGGCCGCCGGCATCCGGGCCCAGCTCACCGGGAGCGACGTCGGCGTCGCGCGCCTGGACCTCGCCGACCTCGAAGATCTCCCGCGTGCGGTGGACGAGCTCCACGTCGTGACCGGGGGGCGCGTCGACGTCCTCGTCAACAACGCAGGACTCCTGACGACCACCCGCACCGAGACCGCGGCCGGGTACGAGACGATGTTCGCGGTGAACCACCTCGGTCCGTTCGCGCTGACGTTGCGCCTGCTCCCGCTGCTGCGCGCGACCGCTGCCGAGCACGGGACGGCCAGGATCGTCAACGTCGCCTCGACCGCGCACCGGCAGGGCGAGATCGTCCTCGATGACCTGATGCACGACCGACGACCGTTCGTCGGGCTCGCCGCCTACGGCGACTCCAAGCTCGCCAACGTCCTGTTCACGCGCGAGCTCCACCGCCGGATGACCGGCGAGAGCCTCTGGACGGCCTGCTGCCACCCGGGCACGATCGCCTCGAACTTCGGCACCGCCGACACGACCGGTGCGATCTTCTCGGCGGCGTACGGCTTCGCGACGAACTTCATGCGCAAGCCCGTCCACGGAGCGATCTCGCCGGTCCATCTGGCGACTGCGCCGGACCTCCCGGGTGGCGGATACTGGGTGCAGCGGTCCGAGCGTCGTCCGTCCGCTGCAGCGCGCGACGACACGACGGCCCGCGCCCTCTGGGCCGCGAGCGAAGAGCTCACGGGCGTCAGCTGGCCCGAGCCCGCACACATCTGAGCACCTGCCAACCTCTGCCGAGAAAGCACGTCATGTCCACGATCATGAAGTCCATCGCCAAGGCCCTCGACGGCCCGATGAAGAAGATGGGGGCGACGCCGATGTTCGCGAAGATCGCGCCGAAGTTCGTCCCCCAGATGGACAAGTTCTTCTACAAGCGGTTCGGCGTGCTTCCGTCGTCGTTCATGATCCCGACGTTGCTGCTGACCGCGAAGGGCGCGAAGTCCGGCGTCGAGCGCACCACGCCGCTCGCCTACTTCGAGATCGACGGTGAGATCATCGTGGTCGGCTCGAACTTCGGGCGCGAGAAGCACCCGGCGTGGTCCGGCAACCTGCTGAAGAACCCAAGCGCGAAGATCACGATCCGCTCCGACGGATCAGACGTCACCGCGGTCCGGCTCGACGACGATCGCGTCGCCGAGCTGTGGCCGCAGTTCGAGAAGCGCTGGCCGGCGTTCGCGGAGTACAAGAAGCGCACCGCCGAGGCACACCGCGAGATCCGCGTGTTCGAGCTGCGTCGCAGCTGAAGACGGTGCTGACCTAGGCGGTCCACGGGTCCAGGAAGCCGGTCAGCCCGGTCTGCAGGTGCGCGCCCAACGGCAGCTGTTCGAGCACGCCCTCGCCGACGAACCCGTCATCGCGCGTCACCTTGACGACCTGCTGGCAGTGCAGCGTCGAGAACTCCATCGGGTCGAGGTCAGCGTGGACGAGAACCTCTCCCCCGACCTTCGTCTCGCCGTGCCACGCCCCGTGCGCCCACTCGGGGTGGGTGTAGCCGACGCCGCGCATGAAGGTCTTCGCGACCGGCTCCAGGGAGTACATCCGGTCGGGGCCGTCACCGGTCCCGTTGACCGCGAGGACGGCCGACGATGCCCGCCGTGTCCCTGGCACCCAGCGAACGCCGATCGTGGCGCTGCGCTCGTGAACGGCCTCCCCGCCGTTCGGGATCACGACCGAGCCGTCCACCGCGCGGCGGCCCCGGGTGTTCTCCTGGACCGCGATGTGCACGCTGTGGTCGTCGAACTGCATCGGTGCCCAGAGCCAGAACAGCTCGGGCAGCACGCTCGACGGCGCGGTGGGAACCGTCGCAGGGAGCGGTCGGACCCCCCACGATCGGTCTCGGGTCCCTGCCCAGTCGACGATGGCGACGTCCGTGCCGTCCACCGTCAGCGATCCCGACCATCGGCCGAACTGCGCGAAGCGCGTCGAGTCGAGGATGACGCGGTCGCGGTCCATCATGGTCTGGCGCGGCTCCTGCACCGGCATGGAGCGGCCGGCGAAGCGCAGGTCGCCGACGATCCCCTGCTCGGGGGCGTCGACGCGCACCCGGATCACCTGGAGCGGCTCGACGACATCGATGCGGACCGGCCCGCAGACGGTGTCGCGACGATCCTTCGGGGCGCGACCCGAGGCGAACACCGAACGCTGCACGCCACCCTGCGAGAAGCACACCGCGGCGTCGACGATCTCGCGGTTCGGGTACAGCCCGAACGCCACGACGAACATGGCGCCGTGCTCGACCGAGTAGCCGTGGAAGAAGTAGCGGTCGTAGCGGTTCGGGTCGCCGTCGACGGTCTGGGCGATCGGGAGCGACGCCTGGTGGATGGGAAAGTCGTCTGATGGCGTGATGGTCACGGTGGCTCCTGGGGTCGGGTCGGGTCGGGCAGGGGGCGAGATCAGCCCATCGGCCCCATGGGGCCGGGCTCCGGGACGCCGATCGTCCGCGACAGCAGGCGCGTCGCGAGGTTGTTGTGGTCGACGCGCTCAGCAGGGTCGATCGCGCCCGTCGCCATGGCTCGGGTGGCGAGACGCTGCATGATCACGCTGAAGCGCAGCCCGGCGAACACGTAGTACGGCTCGAGATCGACCGCACCACGCCCGACGCGTTCCTCCCAGCGTGCGACGAGGGCGTCCTCTCCGTCGAAGCCCGGCAGCCTCGGGAAGCCGAGGGCGTCGGTGAACTGCCGGTCCATGTAGAGCCACCACGCGAGGTCGATCTCGCCGGGACCGGACGCTGCCATCTCCCAGTCGATCAGCGCGACGGCCTCACCGTCCTGGAAGATCGTGTTGCTGACCCGCGCGTCGCCCCACGTGATGACGTCGTCCGGGTACGAGCTCGGCAGGTTCTCGTCGAGCCACACGAAGGCGGCGTCGATCACCGGGTTGCCGTCCTCCGGGGCTGCCCACGCGTGCATGTCCCGGTAGAAGCCGAGCTGGGCGATGAACCCGGGGCGGCCCCGCGGGTCGACGAGTCGTCCGAGGCCGACGTCGGCCGGCGCGACCGTGTGCAGCGCGGCCATCGCCTCGAGCCCGGTTCGGTAGACGCGGCGCTGGCCGTCCTCCCCCGCATCGTGCATCCAGCCCATGATCGTGTACGGCGGGTTGTCGGTCGGGATGTCGCCGACAACGTGGCGCATCACGTAGAAGGGTCGTCCGAGGACCGAGGCGTCCTCCTCGTGCGCGAGGATCTCCGGTACGCAGGTCGTGTCGGCCAGCGCGCGCATGCAGTCGACCTGGAGCGACAGGTCGTAGGACGGGAAGACCGGGAACATGCCCGCAGGCTCCCCGCGCACGACCTCCCGTGTCGTGTCGCCGTCCCGGACCAGGGTGGCGAGGAAGGTCTCTGACGAGAACCCGGTGCCGTCCGGTGCCGAGAACTCCGTCACGGTGACGCCCTCGCCACGCCACGCCTCGTATCTCGCACGAAGCCCGTCGAGGTCGTCCGCGACATCCTTGAGGTCGCTGCTGTCGTGATGCGCGAGCTTCCCAACCGCATCGTCCGTCATCATCCAGCTCCCGAGACTCGACCGGGACGCGAACCTACCGAGGTGGTTCACGTCGTGACGGCGAGATTCCGGGAGTCACGTGAAGCGCAGCACCGTCCCGACGATGCCTGCTGCAGCGAGGACCCCGAGGTAGGCAAGCACGAGCCGGGTGTCGCCGATCGCGCAGCGTGACGCCAGCAGCCCAGCACGACGTGCTCGCCAGTAGGCGGTCAGCGCGAGGCCGGCGAACACCGCGAGCGCGAGGGCCGGCGTGATGAGCCAGGCGATCAGCGCAGCCGTGGTCGCCACGCAGAACCGGAGCGGGTCGACGGGACGCGGGGACGCATCAGGTGTGGCGGCGTGGGGGTCCTCGATGCTGGCGGTGGTGAACGCGACCGGGATCCTCGAGGCCACCTCCCGCAGGTGCTCGTCGGGCGCCGTCACGCGCTCGCCCCGGTGGTCGCGACGACCATCGGCAACGAGCGACGAGGTGCGGCGCCGAACGCCCCGGCGGCGTGGCTCATCCGTTGGTCCGCCAGCTCGGTCCAGGTCTGCACCGCACAGAACGGGGCGCACTGGTCCTGGGTCTCGCTCCGCGTCCCCACGTGCACGCAGCACTGGAGCAGCCGCTCATCGATCATCGTGTCGATGTCCATGAACGGCTTGACCGTGACCCGAACGACGCGCTGCGCGAGGAGCTCACGCAGCTTGCGACGGGACGCCCCGGTCCTCGCCAGCTTCATGAGCGCAGGGATCCCCAGGTCGCAGGACTCGCAGACCTTCGCGAAGAGATCCTGGGTTGCCGGGTTCGTCAACGACGACTTCTCGCTCAGCAGGCCCAGCAGGCTCTCCTTGAGGATCAGCCGCAGGTCGTCCGCGAGCTCCTTGTCGGCCATTCCCCGGTTCGCGAGCAGGCCGAGGTGTTCCATGAGCGCGTCTGCCCCGAGGATGTCGACGAGCGATCGCCAGACCGGATCCGTGCCGGGCGCCGCCTGCTCGTCCATGCGGAAGAGGTAGCCGACCGAGCAGCAGTGCGGGTGCGAGCACGGCAGCGCCGTCAGGTCGCGCCAGGTGACGCGTCCGCCGGTCTGGGGTCCGAGCCGGGCGAGCACCCCGGTGTGGGTCAGCCGATCCACGGCGTCGATCTCTCCGGAGCGGCCGGCGCCGAACTGCGGCTGCAGCGACACGCCGACGACGTACGGGGTGGCCAACGCGAGGTCGACGACGGCCCCGATCTCGTGGTCGTTGACGCCGAGCGCCGTCGTCATGGTCAACGTCGTGAAGATGCCGGCCGAGGCGAGGCGGGCGATCGCCTGCTCCTTGATGCGCCGCAGGTCTGCTCCCCGATGGTGCTTGTGGGTCTCGAGCTCGAACCCGTCGAACTGCAGGTAGACCTCGACGCGATCTCGGTGCCTCGCGAGCAGAGCGAGCAGGGCGTCGTCGCGCGCGACGGTGAGCCCGTTGGTGTTGACCATGAGCCGCACCACGTTGCGCGCGAGCACCCCTTCGAGGAGCCCTGCGAAGTCCGGGTGCAACGTCGGCTCCCCCCCGGAGAGCATCACGACGTCGAGCTGGCCGTTCTCCCTGGCCAGCCGCGCGTCGAGGTTCGCGAGCACGTCCGCCGTGGGCGCGAACGCCCCGAGCTCGGGACCGGATGCGGTGAAGCACGTGGGGCAGGACAGGTTGCAGTGCTCGGTGATGTCGGTGACGAGGATGCAGGTGTGCTGGGTCTGGAGCTCTCCCAACCCCGCCAGGTATCCGGACGGCGCCGGGGTGAAGTTCCCGGGTGTGTCCGGGACGTGGACCTTCGTCGGAGCGGTCCACTGCTCCAGCCAGGTCAGGATCTCCGGCGACTCGTCGTACAGCGTCACGACCCGGCCGTGGACCTCGCAGCCGCGGACCAGCCAGACCCTCCCGTCGGCCTCGCTCAGATAGCCGGGCAACCGCGCTGCCCGCGTGACGCTTCCGCCGGACTCCTCGTGGCAGCGCGGGCACCAGGCCTGGACGTAGCGCCGGATGGTGTCCGTCCGCGTCGGCATTCCCCGTTGGTCGGTCAGAGCCATGTGCGAGCCGTTCGTCTGAGGTCGGTGGAGATCGGCGTCATGTGGCGACGCGCAGGGTTGCGGGATCCGGTGCGCGGAGGAGCCCGGAGCGGTGGTCGGCGACGATGCGCCAGGCCAGCAGCGGCAGGGTCATCAGCAGGAACAGCTGGGAGCCCGACAGGCCGATCAGCAGGTCGGGGTTGCCGCGCACGAACTCGTTGACGAACCGGAACGTCCCGTAGGCGAGCAGGTAGAGGGTGAACGTCGCGCCCTGCTTGGCGACGCGGCTCCCCCACCCGACGAGCACGGCCAACGCCATGAGATGGAACGCGATCTCGTACAGATGGCTGGGGTGCATGGCGCTCGTCAGACACTGAGGGCAGGCCGGGAACTGGCTCGCCGCCGCGGGGCTGAGACGCACGCCCCACGGGAGCGTGGTGGCGGTCCCGACGTGCTCGGTGAGGTAGCAGCCGACACGCCCGATCACCATGCCGACCGCCACCGCGGGCGCGAACAGGTCACCGGTCGAGTGCCGGATCCCCAGGACGCGCTTGGCGAGCAGCGCCCCGGCATAGGCCCCGAACAGTCCACCAAGGATGCTCTTGCCGCCGTGCGCGAGCACCCCCATGAGCGAAAGGTCATCGGTCGTCAGCGCATAGCGCCAGGCCGCCCCGCCCTTCGCGGCGATCGCGCCTGCGACGAGCGCGGCCGTGGCCACGAGCAGGTGGTCGACGTCGAGCATGCCGCGTCGGCGAGCTGCGACCGCGTAGACGGCGAACGCCGCGAACGCCGCGACCACGACGAGCGCGTCATGGGTCCCGACCTCGACGCCGGACAGCCGGAACAGGACGGGATGCATCTCAGTAGCCGGACCCGCGGATGAGGGCCAGACAGATGCCGAACAGCAGCAGGGCCACACCGAGCGAGATCCCGAGCACGATCAGGATGACCTTCCCCGTCGACTTCCCCGTCCCGATGCCGCTCTTGGCAGGTGCGATCAGCGGCTGCTGATCCGCCCAGGCTGCACCGTCCCAGTACCGGACCCCGGGGCCGCCAGCTGGATCGTCGTACCATCCGGCGGCCGGCAGCTCAGACCCGCCGCCATCGCCCTCATCCATGTGCGTCACTCCCGTGGTGCGCGCAGTGTGACGCATCGAGGGCCGGCGTGTCGTCGGGAACCTCGTCGACGTCGGTGGCACCCGACGGCTCCGAGCGGCGGTGACGGTGCTGGTCCCGGCTATCGTGTGTCCTTGCCATGAGGGGGCAGGACGTGACGATGATGACCGCTGGTCGTGAGGCGCCAGGGGTGGTTCGATGAGCGTCGAGACACCGGAATGGCTGATGCTGGGCGACGACGTCGACCTGACCAGCTGCGATCGCGAGCCCTTGCACCTCAGCGGCGCCATCCAGGCACACGGGCACCTCGTCGTCCTCGACGTTGTCAGCGGCCTGGTGGTCGGCGTCTCTGCCGAGGTGGGGGCGATCGTGGGCCTCGGGACCGCGGAGCCATCGAGCCTGCTCGGGCAGCCGATCGCAGCCATCACGGAACCGTCCCTCGCAACACGCATCATGCAGGCGCTCCCTGATCTGTCGTCGACGCCTGTCCTCGTCCGAGGCAGCTCGGCCAACGGCACGCACGGCTCGTGGATCCTGCATCGCAGCCATGAGCGAGTCGTGGTCGAGCTCGAGCCCGACTCGCCGACGAGCGGGCGCCTCGAGGAGTTCACGAACCTCATGACCAGAGCGTCCTCGCTCATGAGCGCCTCGCTGTCGGTCGAAGAGGCGCAGGATCAGATCGCCGAGCAGGTCGCCAAGCTCTTCGGCACCGAGCGCGCGATGGTCTACCGGTTCCACGGCGACGGCCACGGCGAGATCGTCGCCGAGCACCTGAGCGATGACCGGGAGTCCTGGCTCGGGGTGCACTACCCAGCGACCGACATCCCGCTGCAGGCGCGGGCGCTGTACGTCCGCAACCGCGTGCGCCTGATCGTCGACGCCCTGTCCGAGCCCGTCCCGATCATCGGCCACGGCGCCGAGCCGGTCGACCTCGACCTCACCGCGTCGCAGCTGCGCAGCGTCTCGCCGATGCACATTGAGTACATGCGCAACATGGCCGTTCGGGCGTCGATCTCGCTCTCCCTGGTCGTCGACGGAGAGCTAGTCGGCCTCATCACCTGCCACGGCGACGAACCGCTCGA
>CBDTYW010000123.1:0-10635 GCA_965364735.1 uncultured Nitriliruptoria bacterium | reverse complement strand
AGCTCGAGCGGGGCGCTGCGCTGCTCCGACGTGTGGTCGAGAACCACAACGTCCACCAGACCGAGACCGACACCGCCGACGTGTCCCCCGAGGACGTCGCCGGGATGATGGTCATCGCCCCCATCGCCGTCTCGGCGATCATCGACCTCCTCCAGTCCACCGGCGACCGCCTCCCCGACGACGCCGTCCAGGCGGTCGAGGACGCGATGGACGAGCCGACGGCGCTGTTCAGCCGGCTGCTGACCGCCCGCGACGACCACGGCGCGGCCGGGCATGAGCTGCTCTTCCGCGCAGCCGCCGAGGTGTCCCTGCTCGGCGTTGCCGGCGCCTGCGCCCGGACGGAGGCCGTGTTCTGCAACATCGGCGCCGAGCTCGCCGCGATGCTCGATCCGACCGACGCGCTCACGGTGCTGATCGGCGGCATCACGCGTTGCGCGAAGATCGACGCCACCGCGCTCGACGCGGCCGGTGCGGTCGACCTCGGCGCCCTCAGCCGCGAGGTCGAGGATGCCGTCGACGCATGGGCCGGCGACGCCGAGCACGACTGCGGTGGCGCCGACGAGCTCCTCGGGATGCTCGCCTCGATCAGCGACGACGACCTCCGTCGCCGCATCGCTGCAGCCGCGCAGGACCCCGAGGACGCCCACGCTCTCTGGCACATGCTCAACGGAGACTGACGCTGCCGGACGCCGGTGTCGGGCTCAGCCGTTCGCGGTGATGTGCATCCGGGCGAAGTCGACGCACTCCTGCGCGACCGTGCGGAGCTGGAACGCGACCTTCTCGTCCGTGACGTCGCCGTCCTCGCCGAAGATCGGCTCGAGCGAGTTGATCGCCGCGCCCATCGGCGTCGGCCAACCACGGAGCGAGTGCGTGATCATGCGCAGCGTTCCGAGGGTGTTGACGATCCCCTGCCAGCCAGCGCCGACGGCAATGCATCCGACGGCGCGCCCCGCGAAGTACACCTTGTCGTCGGTCATCATGTCCTGGGTGTAGTCGAGCGCGTTCTTCACCAGACCCGACAGCACCCCGTGGTAGGCAGGCGCGGAGATGATCACCGCGTCGGCGTTGCGGAGATCGGCGACAAGCCGCTGTGCGAGATCGGTGCGCTCCGGAAGCTCGGGCGCGTACATCGGCAGCGTGGCGAGCTCCGGGCCGTAGTACCCGATGGTCTTGGCGCCCATCTCGTCGGCAGCCCTGAGCGAGTAGCGGAGCGCCTTCTCTCCCGAGGAGTTCGCACGCGTGGTGCCTCCAAGACCCACGACCAACGGTTCACGTCCGGACATCGCTGACTCCCTCGTCGCACCGACTGTTCACGATTGCGAACGCGCGGTCGGCATTGCGAATACAGTAGGCACCGTGACGCCGGCCGGTCAAGCACACGCGCCCCGTACGCGCGGGATTGGCAGCGCCACTCCACGGTCCTAGGATCTGACGGGTCGTCAGGTCGACGACCTCACTGCCAGCCTCAGGGGACACATCGTGCACGACGCCATCCTGCAAGCATTCGATCTGACCGGCCGCACCGCGGTCGTCACCGGCGGCGCGAGCGGCATCGGCGAGGCCACGGCCATCGTCCTTGCGGGCGCGGGCGCGAACGTCGTCGTCGGTGACCTCAACCTCGAGGGAGCCGAGGACACGGTCGCGCAGATCGTCGCCCAGGGCGGCACGGCCGTCGCGCAGCAGGTCAACGTCGCCAGCAAGGAGCAGGTCGACGCCCTCGTTGCGCGCGGCGTCTCCGAGTACGGCGCGATCCACATCATGGCCAACGTCGCCGGCGTCCCGGCCGAGGGCCACGTGCTCGACATCACCGAGGAGTACTTCGACCGCATCATGGCGATCAACCTCAAGGGCACGCTGTTCGGCTGCCAGGCTGCCGCCCGGGCCATGCAGGAGCACGAGAACGGCGGCTCGATCATCAACGTCGCCAGCGCCTCGATCGACATCGCCGCCCCGAACTACGGCATGTACGCGATGACCAAGGCCGCGGTCGCGCAGCTGACGATGACATTGACGCACGAGGTCGGCAAGCACGGCATCCGCGTCAACACCATCTCCCCCGGCGCCACCATCACGCCCTTCACGAAGCAGAAGGCGCTGCAGGAGGACGGCAGCTACGACCAGGTGAAGCTCGACGAGTTCGAGAAGATGATGAAGTGGATCTCACCGCTGCGGAAGATCGGCGAGGCGCAGGACCAGGCCAACCTCATCCTCTTCCTCGCGTCCGACGCCAGCAAGTGGTGCACGGGCCAGACCTGGCGCGCCAACGGTGGCCAGGCCATCGTTCGGTAGGACTGCGGCGGTGGTCGCCGCTCAGCGTTCCTGAGCGGCGACGCGCTTCACGGCTTCGGCGACCGCCGGGGCCACGTCCGCGTTGAAGACGCTCGGGATGATGTAGGTCGCCGAGGCGTTGTCGCCGACCACGTCGGCGATCGCCGTCGACGCGGCCACCTTCATCGCCTCGGTGATGTTGCGAGCGCGTGCATCGAGCGCCCCGCGGAACACGCCGGGGAACGCGAGCACGTTGTTGATCTGGTTCGGGTAGTCGCTGCGCCCGGTGGCGACGACGGCGGCGTACTTGCGGGCCTCGGTCGGGTCGACCTCCGGGTCCGGGTTCGCGAGCGCGAAGACGATGGCGCGCTCGTTCATCGCCTCGAGCGCCGACGCCTCGAAGATGTTCGGGCCGGACACGCCGATGAAGACGTCCGCGCCTGCGAGCGAGTCGACGACCGTCCCGCTGATCCCATCGAGGTTCGTGAACTCGAGGATCTCGCGCTGCGTCTCGTCCAGACCGACGCGCCACCGATGGATGAGCCCGCCACGGTCGCTCATGCGAATGGCGCCAACGCCGGCCGAGCGGAGGAGCTTCGCGATCGCGACCCCGGCAGCACCGGCGCCCGCCATCGCCACCGTCACGTCCTCGATGCGCTTGTCGACGACGCGAAGCGCGTTGGTCAGCGCGGCCAGCACGACGATCGCGGTGCCGTGCTGGTCGTCGTGGAACACCGGGATGTCGAGGCGCTTGCGCAGCTCTGCCTCCACACGGAACGCACCGGGCGCCGCGATGTCCTCGAGGTTGATGCCACCGAACCCCGGCGCGATCCGCACGACCGTCTCGATGATCTCGTCGACGTCCTGGGTGTCGAGGCAGATCGGCCAGGCGTCGACGCCGGCGAAGCGCTTGAACAGCGCGGCCTTGCCCTCCATCACGGGCATCGCGGCGAGCGGGCCGATGTTGCCGAGGCCGAGGACCGCGGAACCGTCCGTCACGATCGCGACCGAGTTGCCCTTGACGGTCAGCGTCCACGCGTCGTCCGGAGAGTTCGCGATGGCGGTGCAGACCCGCGCCACGCCGGGCGTGTAGGCCATCGAGAGATCGTCTCGGGTCTTCAGCGGAACCTTGGACTCGACGCTCAGCTTCCCGCCGAGGTGCATGAGGAAGGTCCGGTCCGACACCCGGTGCACGTGGGCCCCGGCAACAAGGTTCACCTGGTCGCGGATCCGCCCGCCATGATCGGAGTCCGCGGCGTTGGTCGTGACGTCGATGACCTGCTCCGCCCCGGAGTCGACGAAGTCGACCGCGGTCACCACCCCGGCAGCATCGGCGATGGCCTGCGTGACGTGCGCGAAGACCGCCGGATCGTCGGGATTCATGATCACCCGCAACGTGATCGAATACGAGGCGCTGGCGATCGGCATGTGGTCGGTCTCCCGTGGGTCCCGCGACACTACGCCCGCCCGATCGTTTCGTCCGGAGGACCGTCAGGTCCGCTGTCCGCGCAGGAGGCGTGCGGTGCCGATCAGCGACCCGACGAGGATGACGATCGCCCAGACGACCCCCACGATCCCGACGATGATCGCCACGATCGCGTCGACGATGGAGACCAGCGGCCCCGGGGCGAACCCGTGGGCGAGCCCGATCACCAGCTGCAGCACGAGCCCCGTCCCGACGAGCGCCATGAATCCCTTCTGCTTCAGCAGTCGGGGCGACGAGGCCACGACGCAGCCGATGAAGCCCATCCGGAGCAGCAGCATGATGCTGAGCAGCGTCTGGGCTGCTCCCCGCGGGAAGAACCCCCACCGGGCGAGGTAGGCGATCGTGCCGAACGGCGGAGCGAGGAAGAGCCCGATCATCAGGACGACCAGCACGAGCGCCACCACGATCGCGAGGATCCCGCCGACGATCGCGAGGAACGCGACGACGAGGTTCACCACCGGAACGACCCGCCCCTGCACCGCGTGGGGGATGACGAGCGCGGACGCGAGCCCCAGCATCGACAGCAGCAGCATCCCGTCGACGAGCGCCAGCATCGGGATCGCGAGCCCCGGCGGGTCGTCCACCGTTCCCGCAGCTGCGATCTCGGCCAGGGCGACCGCGCGCTCGTCTCCGTCGAGTCCCTGCTCGGCCATGGCCCGGTTCATCTCCGAGCGAGACACCGCCACCGGGGCGACGAAGGCGGTGCTGCCGACCTCGAGGCCGACGACGGCGAGCAGGCAGAGCAGCGCGGCGATGAACAGCGGGCGGCGCATCTCGTCCATCAGCTCACGACCGTCAGCTGGCAGGCATCGCCGCTCGCCGTCAGCTGCGCTCCGTCGCCTGTCAGCGCGATCCGCAGCTCACCGTCGCGAGCGTCACCGCTGTCCAGCACCTGCGTGATCTGGTCCGGCACCGCGACCACGACGAGGCACTGACCGACGGGGCGGAGCCGGACACGGTCGATCCCCTCCGGCACCAGCACGCGACAGCCCGCCGGACCCGCGAGCACCCGCGCACCGTCGACGCAGGCCTGCCCTCGGAGGTCCGCTGCCACGAGGTCGTGACCGAGCCCGGGGATCAGGCGCAGCCCCCCGTCGATCCAGGACAGCCCGCCGGCGTTGCTCGGGTCCGCGCGGTCCGCACCCTGACCGGCGCCGATCCCGAGCAGATGCACGGCCACCACGAATCCGGCGGCGACCGCGAGCCACTGCCACGTCGTTCGCGTCACGAACCGGGCCGCGGCGTGAACGGGAAGCTGGTGGCGATCTGCGGATCGATCTCGGTGAAGAACCCGCGGCACGCGGAGAACGGCAGCGGCGTGATCGACAGCGAGATCACAGGGTTGGCGAGATCTGCGACACGAGCGCCGCTCCGCGGCTGCTGGTCGACCACCTCATGGCAGCTCGTGATCTCCACGATGAGGCCGCTGCCGCCCGGGGTGGCCGGGCTCGTCGTCGGGCCGACCGCGACGGTCTGGACCTGGAGCCCGATCGAGGTCAGCAGGCTCCGAGCCGACGTCAGCCGCTGTCCGCGGACATCCGGCACGACCGGGTCCGTGAAGGCGTTGCGGAAGATGTCGGCCTGGTTCGTGAGCTCTTCCACCCATCCGGGTCCATCGACGAAGCCGCCGGGGATCGACGGGTCAGCGGCGACCGCAGCGCAGAACGCGGCCTCCACCTCGCACACGTTCGCGAAGTCGTCGACGGAGACCGAGGTCGTGATCGACACCTGCGCTGCGGTCTGCGCCGCCGGCGGGCAGTCGACGTTCACGATCGTGACCGTGTCGCCGACACCGTGCGGCTGCCCCGGGAACGGGTGCTGGAACAGGATGCAGCCGCTGCTCGGCTCCGGGTCGAGCACGAAGCTCGCCGCCACCAAGCGCGCCTCCGCCGCGGCGAGCCCGACGATGACGGGGACCGGCTCGCCCGGAACCGTGAACGCCTCGAGGAAGGCCCCGAGCATGCCGCTGCTCGCGGTGGCCCACTCGTCGCTGGCGGAGAAGTCATCGCCGAAGTCACGCTGCAGGGCGACGCAGAACTGGAAGCTCTGGTCGCACAGGTCGCCGACGACAGGCGGCACGGACACGCTCGGGCGTCGGGTCGGACAGGTCGTGACGAGCAGGTCGATCACGTCGCTCTCCTCTCCGAAGGCCGGGGTCTGGAAGAGGACGCAGCCCGAGTCCTCGGAGGCCCCGTCGACGAAGTGCACGGTCGGCTCGGTCTCCCCGAGGGTCGACCTCGCGACGGCGAGCTCCATCGCGACGACGTCCGGCACGACCTCGCTTGCGGGTCGCAGCCACTGCCAGATCCCGAAGCCCACCGCCCCGACGAGCAGCGCCCCGACGACCGCGAAGACCCACCATGGCGGCGGGCTCGCGCCTTCGCTGGCCGGGACGACGACCTTGAGCGGTGCGCTCGGGGTGAAGAACACCTGGGGGCCGTCCACGTCGAAGGCCCGGAGCAGCACCTCGAACTCTCCTGCCTCAGCACCCTCAGCCGCCTGCACGGCGAGATCGACGACATGGGTGTCACCGTCGGCCAGGCTGAACGTCGAAGGATCGCCGACGGAGAACCATGCGGCGGTTTCGGGTGTCTGGGCGAGGGCTTCCACCCCGACCCGTGCGTGGCGCCCGAGCCGAGAGGTGATGTTGAACCGTGCGGTCGCCCGGCCAGCGTCGTCGACCTCCACCTTCGTCACGGGCAACGTGATCTCGAAGTGGTCAGGCATGGTCGCCTCCTCCTGGCTCGATGACGTGGATCTGCGCGAGCACGCAGATCGGGACTTCGTGTCTGACGATACGTCGCACCAGATCGATGTCCCCGGACGCTTCCGCGGGCACCTCGATCGTCACGGTGAACGGCTGCTCGCCGACGTGGGCGGCGAAGCCGTCGACGCCGGTCGCGACCGCGAGCAGACGCAGCAGGCCGGGCTCGGTCCCGCGCCATGCCGCCAGCTCAGCCCCCATCGCGACGAGGCTTCGCAGCCGCGACGGCGAGATGCCGCCGGCGGTCGGACCACCGGCGACGAGCCAGCCGAGCCCCACCCAGCCCGCAAGCCACGGCAGGAACCGCTCGGGGCATCGGGCGGGATCGAGCAGATGGTCGAACTCGCTGACGAGCGCCTCGGTCCCCTCATGCTGTCGCTCCGCCGCCTCCAACAGCGTCTGCAGGACCGACCCGGGCACGGCGGTCCGCGCCAGGACGTCCGGCAGCAGGTCACGGATCGACTCAGCGCGCATCTTCGTCGCCGATCATGTCGTCCGAGACGACCTCGACACGATGGGCGCCGGAGCCGAAGACCCACGTCGGGGGGATGGTCACGGTGTCGGTGTGCACCCGACGTGCACCCGGACGGAACGTGGTGCCGTCGGTGGTTGCCAGGACCCCGCGGTCCGTGCCCGCGAGCGCGCCCCCCGGTCCGGCGTCGATGCTCATGACCGGGTGGAACCGGCGCGCCTCGGTGAGCGGGAGCCCCGAGGACTCCACGGACGGGCTCCGCCACGCCATCGCAGGGTCGGCACCGTCACGGACGAGCACGCCGTTGAACTGCGTCGCGGCAAGGACCCGGTCCCCGAGGAAGGCGAGGTCGTGGCAGATCCCACCGTTCCAGCCAAGGGCGAGATGCGTCCAGCTGCCCGTCCCGTCGCTGAGGAGCTCAGCGCGATGACATCCCGTACCGGGGTCGTCGCCGACCGCGAACGTCGGCGCCCACAGGAACCGCCGCAGCCCACGACGTTCGATGACGAGCCGACGCACGTCGGCCTCGGCCAGCGCCTGTCGGGCGAACATGGGCTCAGCGTCACCCACGGCCAACCACACCCCACCACGGTCCTGCATGGCGACGGCGACCTCGATCCCCGCGTTGGCGTCGGGAGCTGCGACGACGGCCCAGCACCCTCGGCCGGGATGCTCGCGGTCCACGACCCACGGACGGGGCGCAGGGTCGCCGAGACGCATGCGGAAGAGCCCACGGTCGGTCGCGATGAGCAGGTCGTCCGCGTGATCCTCCGGCAGCCAGCAGACATCGCGGATGTGCTGCGCCGCGTCGGCGTCCGACCAGGTGAAGGTCACCACCGGCTCGCTCGTCACGGAAGACCCACAGTCACCGCTGACGTGCAGCCGGGAGCTCTTCCGGTCGTCGCCGTCAGCGATGAGCGCGACCGCTCCGGGCCGGTCATCCGACGTCACGATCCGCGTGACCGTGGCGCCATCGAGCTGATGCAGGCGCTCCCAGCCGACGCCGTCGTTCTGCGACCGGAACAACCGGGGACCGTCACCGAGGTACCACGTGCGGGGCTGATGGCGGTCTGCGACGACGGTGGCGATCTCCGTCCCGGGCGTCTCCTCCACCTCGAAGGTCACGCTGTCGGCGTAGCGGACGCCAGCCTCCCGCAGCGCGATGTCGTAGACGTTCGATGCGCGCAGCGCCTGGCCGAACTCCCAGCCGCGCGGGCTCTCCTCGGTCGGGACGGGGCTGAGCGCGTCGTGCAGCCGCTGCGCCACACGTGCCCTCACGGCGTCGCGGTCCTCCGCGCGATCGACGACGACGCGGACCCCGACGGTCACCCGCTTCTCGCCGGCCCAGCGCACGACGCAGCGCGAGCCCAGCGGCTGACGCCGCTCGATCTCGTCGCGCACCTGCTCGAGGACGGCGGTCGGCTGCTCCGTGGTGTCGCGGGGATCGCGGCCGACGAGCCGGACCTCGACGGTCCCCGGGGCGGCGTGGACCCAGTGCTCGGCCTCGTTGACCGCGATCGCTCGCGACACGCCCCCGACGGAACGTGCCAGCGCCTCGACGTCGTCGGCGGTGACCGCGCGCCGAGGCTCATGGAACAGGGAGCCCGCCCGTGCGAGCGCGTCCGACATCGGCTCCGCGTCCTCTCCGCCGACCGCCCGAGCGGGGTTGACCGCCTCGATCCCGTCGACGGGCGGCGTCATGGTGGTGAGCGTCCCTGCCGCCACGTTCCCAGCCGTCCCTCCCCCGACCCGGTACCAGGCGCGGACCTTGCGGCCAGGTGACACCGGAGCACCGAGACCCGCCGGTGGGAACGTGACCAGGCCGGTCGCGCGGTCAACGCGGACCATGCGCGATGCGGGCGGCTGTCCGGCGAATGCCTCGACGACGTCCCAGCGCGCGTACGCACGTCCGTCGACGACCCGAGCGGCCACGCGATCCTTCGCGCCCTCGGCGATCTCGACCCCGATGAACAGGTCGAGCTCATGGCCGGTGGCGCGGACGACAGGCGCGTGGGCCAGCCGGAACGTCTCGGCCGGGCGACCGGTCGTGGTGCCGAGGAGCTCGTCGCTGATCTGGCGAACATGGTCGGCCCTCCCGACTGCCTCGCGCGCTCCCGCCGCGAGGATCACGTCATCGCGCAGCAGGAGACGCAGCTCATCACGGCCGCCCTCTCCGGTGCCGATCCAGGTCCCGGCGGAGACGGTCACCGCTGCGTCCACCTCGTCGCGACGGAACGCGACGTCGACGTGCGCGGCGGCGGGCGGTCGGACCGCCATGCCGAGCAGGCCGAGGAACTCCCGGTGGGCGGCCTGCGGGAGTCGGTTGACCCGGTAGAGCAGGACGTCGGTCAGGTAGGCGAAGGCTTCGAGCAGCACGAGGCCGGGATCTCCCGGTCCGAGGTCGTTCCACTCGCCACCTCGGGATGCCACGAAGCGCAGCGCCTCCTCGCGGAGATCCTCGAAGCTGCGATCATCGATCCCCGGGGCGTCCTGGTCTGGACCGTCTTGGCGGGTCATCTGCGGTCTCCCACGGTCGGGCCGGCCAACGCCACGTCGAGCTCGAGGACATCGCTGCGTCGGGTCGTCAGGACGCGGTAGTCGAGGCGCACGGTCAAGCTGTTCTCGGTGTCCGCCGAAGGCTGGGCGTCGACCGTGAGGATCTCCACACGGGGCTCGAAGCGTCGGACCGCCTGCTCGACCCAGTGCATCGCGAGACCAGCGGTCGTCTCGTCGAGCGGCTCGAACACCAGACGGTGCAGGGGACAGCCGTAGTCCGGACGCATCACGCGCTCGCCGGGCACGGTCGACAACAACATGATGAGCGACTGCCGGACCGCTTCGTCGTCGGCCACGAGCGAGACACCGCCCGAGGCGGTGGTCGCAAGGGGCATCGCCCACGCGGAGAACGTCGCCGTCATGACGTCACCTCGACCACGAAGCGCTGGCGCGGGTCCCGGCAGACGTAGCGGTAGACGCCACCCTGACCGTCCGTCATCCCGACCAGATCGTCGCGCACCACCGGGCGGGAGTCGATCGTGACGAAGGCGCTGTAGCCGGTCCCGACCGCGAGGGTCGAGGTGCACGGCTTCGTGACGACGGTGAGGTTCGGACAACCGGCGATCGGGCGTCCCTCGGGGTCCGGACGGACGAGCAACGCCACGCCGTCGACGGTGACCCAGCGCTGGGCAACGGTGAGCGCCACGCGTCCCAGCTCGTGGGTGCAGGTGACGAGCGCGTCGTCGCGGAGCAGGGCGAAGTCACTCATGAGCGTTCCATCTCGATGCGATCAGCGCGCAGGGTGAGCGTGCGCCCGGGCGCCGAGACCTCGAGGTCCACCGCGCTGTGCAGCGACGTCAGCTGTGGGCCCATCTCGAGATGGGTTCCGCCTCCGTCGTCGATGCGGACGGTCGAGGAGTCGGTGTCGAAGACCCACGACGCTCCCCCCGGCAGCGTGAATCCGTAGCGCCGTGAACCGGCGTTCCCGGGGTCGATCGGGACCTCCTCGATTCCCCAGAGACCGCCGATCACCACGCCCCGCCCGAGGTCGCCGGCAGGGCCGAGGACCACGACGGAGTCGCCCAGGTCCGGCAGCAGGACGAGCCCACGATCCGCGCCGGCCGCCGGCGCGACGACCGGCAGCCACGG
>CBDTYW010000122.1:0-10643 GCA_965364735.1 uncultured Nitriliruptoria bacterium | reverse complement strand
ACGGGCACGGTCTGGGGTGCAACCGCGGCGGCACGCGTGACGTCGCCGGCCAGCGGCCCCTCGGCGATCTGGCGCAGCCGCGGGGCGCCGACGGGCGAGGCGTACTGGGCGAGCAAGGTCTGCGCGGGGGAGACCTCGCGCTGCGGCGTGGTCCACGCCTCGAAGACCAGACGCTCCTCGCGGAGGTGCACCATCGAGTAGCCGTACTCCGCCTTCCAGTTGAAGTAGCGGAGGTTCGGGTTCGCGGCCTGCGCCGCGACGATGATGCCCTCGGCCGCGGCTCGACCTTCGGGCCGGTAGCGCTGGTCGAACTCGGCGGCCCGGTCGAAGTAGCTGCCGCGGCCGCCACCCTGAGCGTCGTTGGAGATCATCTCCGCCACGACGTCCTCGCCGCCGGGCCGGCCCATGGCGGTGCCGATCAGCTCGACGCCGACCGCGCGAAGCGTGCCGAGCCCGGTGTTCGGCTCGTAGGCCGGCGGCTGGTTGTCCTCGACGAGGTCGTAGAACCAGAAGCCGTGCGAGTCGCCGGAGAGGATGACGTTGTCGACCACGTCGTTGTCGCGCAGGAACTCGAAGAACACCCGACGGTCCTCGGGGTTTCCACCGAACCCGTCGGTGTAGAACTCCGGCCCCGTCGGGTCGAAGCCGAACGCGTCGTTGATGCCGTCGCCGTAGAGGGTGTACGCGGGCGCGTTGAACGTGCCGAGCTGCGAGGCGTTGATCTGGTTGACGTAGACGCGGTGGGTGACGCCGCGGGCCTTCGTGTCGAGGATGACCGCCTGCAGCCACGCCCACTGGATCTCGCCGAGCAACGTGACCTCGCCGCCACCGCGCTGGTGGCGTCCGTCGATGCAGATGAGCTCGGCGAGGTCGCCGTACGGCAGCGCTCGGGAGAACACGATGGCGTCGTCGCCGGAGGGGATCGCGACCTGAGTGTCCGCGGACGGCGACGGCAGGAACGTGAAGGTCCCGTCGTTGGCGACCGGCCGGATCGCGACCCACTCGTGGAAGACCTGGGCGGACTGCTGCTTCGTGATGCCACCGTCTGCGCCGTCGACGTTGTCGTCGAAGTCGTGGTTGTCAGCGATCACGATCATCGGTGCGGACACGTGCGCGAGCATCATGTGCGCGTCCTGGCAGTACAGCGCGTAGCGACGGCGCGCCGACGCGACCGAGAACCACGGGCCGTTGTCGAGATCGTCCGACCACGCGGTCTGTGGGTTGCCGTCCGCGTCCGGGTAGAAGCGCGATGCGGGGTGGCCACCAGAGGTCTCGTAGACGTGGTCGCCGGAGTTCGTGATCAGGTCGAGGTCGAGCCGCTCACCGATCCGGGCGTAGCCGTTGAACTGGTCCTGCCACCACGACGTGCACGACACATGCCCGATCGTGATGGCGTCGATCGCGTCGCCGGCCTTCGGGGCCGTTCGGGTCCGTCCGATGGGGGAGCGGAAACCAAGGGCGGTGAACGCGTAGAAGTACGTCGTCGCCGACGTGAGCCCGGTCGCGTCGACCTTGACGGTCCAGTCGCGCGATGCGTCGGTGGTCACGGTGCCGGCGCCGACGATCTCCGTCAGCGCCTCGTCGGTCGCGATCACCCAGCCGACGGTGGCCGAGGTGAAGCCCTGAGGGTCCGGGATCCGCGTCGCGTCCCAGCCGCGGGCATCCGGGATGGTCAGCCGCGTCCACAGGATGACGCGGTCGTGCAGCGGATCGCCGGACTTCACCGCGTGCCCGAACGGAATCAACGCCGGGACCGCCGGGAACCACCAGCCGTCGGGCAGCGTCGGGTCGAACGCGGCGGCCTCCTGCGCGATCGCGGGGGACGTCAGCCATGCACCGGCGGTCGCGGCGCCCAGCGATGCGACCGCGACGCTCTTCAGGAACTCCCGGCGGGGCAGGGGAACGGGAGGAGGGGTCATCGACCGCGGGCTTCCGGTGGGGGACAGGGAAGAGTCTGCCCGGCCGAGAGTGCTGGTGGGTGCATGGCGCGCGCCGACAGGACGACCGGGAACCCTGAGCGGCTCGACGCGTTCATCATCATCGCTACCGTTCTGATGGTGCAGAGGAACTCCGGATGTCCAGACGTCGCGTCGTGAGGGTCGGCCGGTTCGCCGCCGTCGCCGTCGCGCTTGCCGCGTGCGGTCAGGCGGGCGAGCTGGCCGCGCCGCCGTTGCCCGAGACGGTCATCGCCACGCCCGACGAGGACGCCGCCATCGCGGATCCCCTGTCGCCGGTGAACGTCGACGACGACTCGTCGATCCCGACGCAGCCGACGGCCCTGCCCGTCACCGAGCCGGTCGAGCCGTCCGCCGTCCCGTCCTCCGAGGCCCCAGCTCCCGAACAGGCTCCTGATCCGACGCCGACGCCGTCGGGGACACCGGGGCCGCGCGTCGTCTACGACACGACGACCGTCGCCTACGGCACCGTGGGTGGAATCACGCTCTTCCACCCGTCGTCGGAAACGGAGCGGATCGGGTTCCACGAGTCGAGCCATGACGGAGCCCAGCAGCAGGGCGCCTACCAGTCCGCGGCGGACCCGCTGATCCTGCCGACGCGCGAGCGCGGCACCGGCGACATGACCGCAGCCGACATCGCGATCGCGCCCGGGGTGCGGGTCATCGCTCCTGCCTCCGGAGTCGTCAAGCGGGCGGGCGGCTACACGCTGTACTGCGACCATCGCGACAACTTCGTCGTGATTGCGCCCGACGCCCAGCCCACCTGGGAGGTCAAGGTCCTGCACCTCGAGGATCTGCTGGTGAAGAAAGGCGACCGCGTCGAGGGCGGTGTCACGCCGATCGCCATCGGACCGCGAACGCTGCCGTTCCGCTCACAGGTGGACGACTGGACGGCTGAGCCGAGCTGGGGCCACAGCCACATCGAGATCGTCGACCCGTCCATCCCGGACCGGCCGTCGCCAGGTGGCGGCTGCAGCTGACCGCGCTCCAGGTCGTCGTCGTCGCCGCCCTCGCGCTGGGCGTCGGGCTCGCGACCGGCTGGTGGCTCCGCAGCCGGCGGGACCTGGACCTCGAGGTCGACTCCGGTGCCGTCGCGATGTCTGCGAAGGGACTCACCCTGGCGACCGTCGATGCCCTCGACGGGCTTGCGGCGGCCTCCGTGCGCCGGCTCGGCAGCTGGATCCTCCCGCAGCGTGACGGGTCCGCGCCTCCGCTGTCGCTCGCTCCGGACGGCACCATCACGCTGCTGTTCGGCGACCTCGCCGGCTCGACCGCGCTCAACGTTCGCCTCGGAGATGACGCCTTCGCAGCCTTGCTCACCGAGCATGACCGGGTGGTCGAACGGCACGTCGAACGTCACGGCGGCAGGGTGGTCAAGACGCAGGGCGATGGATTCCTCGCGGCGTTCCACGATCCCTGCGGGGCGGTCCGTGCCGGCCTCGACCTGCGCGACGCGACCCGCGACCGTGACGTCGCCGAACAGGTGCGCGTGGAGTTGCGCGTCGGCGTGCACACGGGGCAGGCCGTCACCCGCGGCGGTGACGTGTTCGGTGAGAACGTCGCGCTCGCGGCGCGGGTCGCGAGCACGGCACGGCCAGGCGAGGTGCTCGTGACCTCCGCGGTGCGTGAGCGCGTCGAGCCAGCCGTCGACGATCTGGGCTTCCACGCGCATCTGGTCCCGCGCAGCTTGAAGGGGATCCCGGGCCGCCACCGGCTGATCCGCGTCGAGCGCGGCTGAAGCACGGCCGCTTCAGCAGCCGGGCGTCTCAGGCCTCGCTGACGCGCTTGAGGTTCGCGAGGCCCTCAGCGAAGTCCTTGCCAAGCATGTCGTCCATGGGCTTGAACTTGTCGATGATCCTCATCATCGTGTTCATCTCACCGTCCATGAACCAGCGCACCATGGTCGTCTCACCATGCTCCTCGAGGCGGATCGTGATCTTGCTCTGATCCTT
This sequence comes from uncultured Nitriliruptoria bacterium, assembly GCA_965364735.1. Lineage (GTDB taxonomy): Bacteria > Actinomycetota > Nitriliruptoria > Nitriliruptorales > Nitriliruptoraceae > CBDTYW01. The sequence continues at coordinate 6,736 of CBDTYW010000122.1, read as the reverse complement.
GAACGGCTTCTCGAATCGGAGGTCGATCACGACCTCGGTCTCGTCCGTCGACGTGATCTCCATGGACCCTTCGCCGGCCTTGCGGTTGCCCGTCCACGCCGTGTGGGCGCCGACGCCCTCGTCCGGGCCGTTGTAGGTGTGCTCCATGTTCGGGTCGAGCTTCTCCCACGGTGACCAGTCGACCCACTTGTGGAAGTCCACGAGGAATGGCCGGATCTCACTCGCCGATGCGTTGATGACCGCTTCGCGCTCGACGGTGTAGGGGGTGCCGATGCTGTGGCCCTCGTGGTGTGCGTCGTGATCGTTCTCATCGACTCGTGGTGTTGAGTCTGGCACGTCCATCGGCGCTCCGCCATCGCGCTCGGCCTGCGCCTCACCGAGCAGGGAGGATCTTCCCGGCGCATTCCCCGAAGCCGATGCGGGTGCCGTCGGCGCCGGGCGCGGTCGCGCGGAACACGATCGTGTCGCCGTCGACGAGGAACGTGCGCTCCTCGCCGGCAACCTCGAGCGGCTCCGTGCCGGACCACGACAGCTCCAGGAACGAGCCACGCTCGTCCTTCGCGGTCCCGGAGACGGTGCCCGAGGCGTAGAGGTCTCCGGTGGAGACGGTCGCGCCGTTGACGGTCATGTGCGCGAGCTGCTGCGCGGGCGACCAGTACATCGTGGAGAACGGCGGGCGCGAGACGACCTGCCCGTTCCACTCGACCTCGATGGCGAGATCGAGACCCCAGTCCTCCGTCGGCTGGAGGTAGGGGAGCACCTCGGGCTCCTGGACCGGCCCTGGGAGGCGGGCCGCCTCGAGCGCGTCGAGCGTGACGACCCACGGCGAGATCGTTGTCGCGAACGACTTGCCGAGGAACGGCCCCAGCGGGACGTACTCCCAGGCCTGGAGGTCGCGGGCGCTCCAGTCGTTGACGAGCACGACGCCGAAGACGTGGTCACGGAAGTCGCCGATCGGGACGGCCCTGCCGAGCTGCGACGGCTTCCCGACGACGAACCCGACCTCGGCCTCGATGTCGAGGCGAACGCTCGGACCGAACGGGGGCTGTTCACCCGGCGAGGCCGGACGACGCTGGCCGGACGGTCGCACGATGTCGGTGCCGGACACGACGATCGTCGACGAACGTCCGTGGTAGCCGATGGGCAGGTGCAGCCAGTTCGGTGTGAGCGCATCGCCGTCGGGACGGAAGATCGCCCCGACATTCTCCGCATGGTTGCGGGAGGAGTAGAAGTCGACGTAGTCCGCGACCGTGAACGGCAGGTGCATCGTCGACAGCGACTGGTGATGCAGGTGTGGCTCGAGCTCGTCACGGCAGCTGTCGTCGGTGAGCACCGCGCGGACGGCGTCGCGCACGGCGGTCCAGACGGGACGGCCGGCCGCGAGGAGCGCGTCGAGGTTCGGTCCGCTCACGTGCGCGGCGTCGACGCCGTCGAGCAGGCGGGCGTTGGCGAGGGCGGTGACGTCGAGGACGCGGTCGCCGATGGCGACGCCGACATGCACGTCGACCCCCTCGTGGGAGAACGCGCCGAACGGCAGGTTCGTGATGGGGAAGTCGCTGTCGGCGGGGACGTCGACCCAGGTCTGGGTGGCCATCGTGGGTTCCTCTTCGCGGTGGTCAGGAAGTCAGGTCAGGAGGCCGAGCGCAACGAGATCCTCGATCGGCTCAGAGGTGCTGCACGATCCGTACGAGACGAAGCGTGCACGGGTCCGGGCGGCCAGATCGTCGTCGACGTCGCGGAACCGGAGCGCCAGCGCTTCTGCGTCGGTCTCGCCGAGGACGTGGACGATGTCGTCGTGCGCGGCGCCGTCGACGGCGAGGGCTGCGGCGAGGACCACGTTGAGGAAGCCGTGGTGGTCGAAGCCGGTGACCTCGGCGCGGTGACGCACCGCGTGATGCAGGCCGGCCGTGCACTTGAACGTGAGGTCGCGGGCGACGCAGCCGTGGAGGAACGCGGCGATCTCGGACGATGTCGGGAACATGTCCGCGATCAGTCCGCCGCAGCGGAGCTTCGCCCCGACCCCGTCGCCGCGAACCTCGTCGAGCGCGTCGAGCCAGCCCCGTCGACGCGGGATCTCGAGGAACCGCGGCACGCCGGTGTGTCGGGCCAGCCGGATCCGGAGATCAGCGAGCGCCACGGCGACCGGCACCGACTCGTCCTGGTCGGGCGGGGCCTCGACGAGGTCGACGGTCGTGTTCGTGTCGCGAGCGATCTGATCCAGCGCGACCTCGAGGTCGGTGGCTCCGGGGCCGGCGATCAGCCCGACGCGGATCGGGTGGGTCGCGCCGCGACGTACTCGGAGGAAGTCGTCGACACGCGACGTGGCGAGCAGGAATCGGTGCGTGAGAACGGGGCTGTCCGCGACCACGTCCTGCTCGTGGCGAGCGAGCGCGACGTCCATCGCCAACCGCTCGGGCGGGAAGATCCCTGCATCGTCGACGAGACCGCGGAGGAGCTCGGGCGTCGCGTTGACGTGGTCGGTCATCGTCGCTGTTCCGTCGTTCGGCGGTCGGTCCGGGTGCGTCCCGCAGGCTAGGCGTCGAGCAGTGACCGCAACGCCGAGATGGCGCGATCGCCCGCTGCGCGTGCGCTCGGCGAGAAGATGAACAGATCGAAGAAGCCATGGATGAGGCCGGGCTCCTCGAGGTGATCGACGTGGACCCCGGCCTCGGCGAGCGCCCGTGCGTACGCGTCCCCCTCGTCGCGGAGCGGGTCGTGCTCTGCGGTCACCACGATCGCCGGGGCGACGCCGGCGAGCTTGCCGTGCAGCGGTGACAAACGAGGCTCCGTCGGGTCCGTGCCGGGAGGGACGTAGGCGTCTCGGAACCAGGTCAGGTCCTCGGCGGTGAGGAGGTAGCCGTCGGCGTTCGCCTCTCGTGACGGGTAGGGCCCGACCTCGGACTTGTCCGTGCTCGGGTAGAGCAACAGCTGTGCGACGAGGTCGATGTCGCGGTCGCGCGCATCCTGAGCGAGGACGGCCGAGAGGTTGCCGCCGGCCGAGTCCCCGGCGACGGCGATCCGCGTCGGGTCGCCACCGAGATCGGCGATGTTCGCCACGACCCACTCGAGGGCGGCGAGCGCGTCGTCGGGAGCAGCCGGCCAGGGGTGCTCCGGCGCGAGCCGGTAGTCGATGGAGACGACGACCGAGCCGGTGCCCTCGCAGATCCGCCGGACCTGGTTGTCATGGGTGTCGAGGTCGCCGATCACCCAGCCGCCGCCGTGCATGAAGAGCACGGTGGCGAGGTTCGGTGCCGCCCCTTCGGCGGGGCGGTAGATCCGTGCTGCTCGCTCGCCCGTCGCGGCCGTCCAGGTGACGTCCTCGACCGTGCCCACCTCGACGATCTGGTCCGGGGTCCGCAGGGCCACGGTGACGGCGCGCAGGTTGTCGCGGGCCTGGAGAGCCGTGCCCTCGGCGAGGCGTGGTCGGTCGAGCGACTCGATGAGCTCGAGCAGGGTCGCGATGTCCGGGGCGAGGGTCACGGAAGGCTCCTGGGGGCAGGCATCAGAGGTCAGCGACCGGGGTCGCCTCGCGAGGGATCGCCACGGTACGTCCGCCGATCACGGCGAGCGGGGTCCCCGCGCCGACCGCGGTCGCTGAGGGGCCGTCGAGGATCACCCCGCCGCACTCCGGGAGTCCCCAGCGGGTGACCGCGTCGTCGAGGCCATCGGGCCGGTCGACCGTCTCGCCGCTGTGGTGCGGGCGCGCGAACCCGTCGAAGAGCCCGAGGCCGGCGAGGATCGTGCCCCCGCGGTCGGGCAGCCAGCAGTGGGTGCCGAGGACCATCGCGCCCGCCGACGCCCCGGACACGACGAGGCCGTCGTCGCGCCAGCGGTCGACGATCAACGCGCCGAGCTCGGTCGTCCTGTCTCCGTCGATGAGCACGTCGCGCAGACCCGATGGCGACCCGCCGGGAAGCACGAGCATCGCCGCCTGATCGACCGCGGCGATCGTCTGCGCGACGTCGTCGCGAGGATCCGCCGCACCATGCGGGTGCTCACCGACGAGCTTGCGGTAGTAGCGGACGGCGTTCGCGGTGGCGGCGGCGTAGCCGGCACCGGGGGAGGCGGCGGCCGCGATGACGATGATGGGCCCGGGCTTCGCGGCCCGCACCGTGGCGAGGTCCATCTGCTTGCACGCGGCGCCGAACTCCGCGCCGCCTTGCAGTCCGACGACGCTCATGTGTCACCATCCATCCCCGCGTCGATCCGGACGATCGACGCGAGGTGCAACGTAGGTGCCGCGGATGCGTGCCGACGACGGAGACGATCGATGACGCTGGTCGAGGTGATGCTCGTCCTTGTCGTGCTGGTCGTTGTGCCGGTCGGGCTTCGCCTGCACCCTCGACCATCCGAGCATCTCGGGTTCGGGGTGGTCGCCGGGGCCGGGTTCTTGGCGAGCGCCTCTCTGCTTCTTCAGCGCGGCACGCTCTCCGCGTTTCTGGCTGCCCCGTGGGTCCTCGTCGCGATCGTCAGCGCTGCGGTCGCCGCATGGGGTTGGTGGATCGGGCCTCGCGGGCTGCGTGACGCGGTCTGGCCGGTCGCGTCGGCGTACCTGGTCGTCGGGGCGATCTGGCTGCTCTGCGATCGGCTCGACCTCGAGCCCGCCGGGTTCTCCGCCCCGTTCGTCCAGCTGACCGCCATCCACTTCCACTACGCGGGGTTCACGGCGGCAACGCTGGGCGCCTGCGCCGTCGAGCAACGTCCGCAGGACCGGACGCTGCTGGCCGGCGTGACGCTCCTCGTCATCGCTCCGCCGTTCGTCGCGCTCGGCTTCACCTGGGTACCCGCGCTGCAGATCGCCGGGGCGTCGATGCTCGCGGTCGGGCTGTGGCTGCTCGCGTTCGTACAGGCGATCCGCATCGCGCCGACGATGCCGCAGCGACCACGACTGCTGCTCCGCATCTCGGCGGCCTCCGTGCTCGTACCGATGCTGCTGGCGGTGCAGTGGGCGGTCGGGACGAACCTCGGCACGCCGGCGTTGTCGATCCCGGACATGGCGCGCACCCATGGGGTGCTGAACGCGCTCGGGTTCTCGACCGCCGGGGTCGCTGGCTGGCGGCTCGCCTTCAGGGAGTTCGCGGCGGCGCAGCCCATCGAAGAGCCCGGCTGATCAGCTCGCGCGTCTTCGCCGGGTCAACGACGTCGTCGACCTCGCCGAAGGTCGCGATGTTCAGCCCCGAAGCATGGTCGTGCGCGAAGGCGATCATCGCGTCCTGAAGTTCGGCGCGTTCCGCAGGGTCGTCGATCGCTTCGAGCTCGCGACGGAAGCCGAGACGCACCGCCCCCTCGAGCCCCATCGGTCCGAGCTCGGAGGTCGGCCAGCCGAGGGTGAGGATCGGCACGGCGGTGTCTCCGCCGAGCATCGCCATCGCTCCGAGCCCGTAGGCCTTGCGGGTGATGACGGCGACGATGCCAGCGTCCAGGTCGGCGGCCGCCATGAACATCCTGCCGAAGCGCCGCACGCCGCCGTCACGCTCGGCCTCCGGGCCGACCATGAAGCCCGGCGTGTCGCAGAACACGATGAGCGGAAGCCGTCGTCGGGCGGCGAGCTCGAGGTGCTGGACGGCGGAGTCCGCCGCATCGGCGTCGATCGCCCCGCCGAGGTGGTCCGGGTCGTTCGCCAGGATCGCGACGGGCGCACCGTTGACGCGCGCGAGCGCGGTGATCATCCCCGCCGCGGCGTCCCGTCGCAGCTCGATGAGGGAGCCCCGGTCGGCGATCGTCGCCACCGCGGTGCGCATCGCGTACGGGCGCCGTCGGTTGGTCGGCACCAGATCGCGGAGCGGTCGCTGATCGGCGGCGGGGACCTGCATGTTCACGGCATCGCCGCGGAGCAGGGCCACGAGATCGCGGGCGACGCGGGCACCGGCACGTTCGTCGTCGACCACGACGTCGATGACGCCGTTCGCGCGCTGCACGTCGACGGGGCCGATGTCGGTCGCGGCGACCTCGCCCAGCCCGCCACCTGCGATCATCGCCGGGCCGGCCATCCCGAGCCATGATCGCTCGGTCGCGATGATCACGTCGGCGACGCCGGCGAGGGCGGCGTTCCCTGCGAAGCAGTAGCCGTTGACGACGGCGATCGTCGGGACGGTCCTGCCGAGCTTCGCCATCATCCGGAACGTCGTGACGTCGAGGAACGCGCCGCCCACGATGTCGGTGTCTCCGGGGCGTCCACCGCCGCCCTCCGCGAACAGCACCAACGGCAGCCGCTGCTGAGTGGCGATCCGGAGGAGCCGGTCGAGCTTGCGATGGTTGACGGCGCCCTGGGTCCCCGCGAGCACCGTGGCGTCGTAGAGGGCGATCGCCGTCGGCTCGCCCCTGACGTCACCGATCCCGGTGATGAGCCCGTCCGCGGGGGTGTCCGCGATCAGCGTGTCGACGCCGCGGCGGTTGCGCTGGGCGGCGATCGCGAGGCCGCCATGCTCGACGAACGTCCCCTCGTCGACGAGGTCGGCGAGGTTCTCGCGGGCCGTCCGGAACCCGCGATCATGTCGCTTCGCCACAGCGTCGGGTCGTGCGTCGTCGTCGAGCAGGGCGTGACGGTCAGCGACTGCCGCGACGTCGCTGCGAGGCCCCGTGTCGCTGCCCTCGTCGGCGCTGCTGTCGTCGACGGTCGTGGTGCCGGGCGCAGCGGGGCTGACCGACCCGATCGTCTTCCCGCGCGTGACGGTCGCGCCGACCGCGGCCAGCGTCGCCACGGTCCCGTCGCAGACCGCGACGATCGCATGCTCCA